>JAYTOM010000492.1:0-8203 GCA_043747765.1 Actinomycetota bacterium | reverse complement strand
ACGGTCGAGGAGGACGGCACCATCATCCTGCTCGGACGTGGGTCGGCGTGCATCAACACGGGCGGCGAGAAGGTCTTCCCCGACGAGGTCGAAGCCGCTCTGAAGCGGCATCCGGCTGTGGACGACGTGCTCGTCGTCGGCATTCCGGACGAACGCTTCGGCCAGCGCGTCGCCGCAGTTGTCCAGCCACGTGACGGAATGACGCCGACGCTCGACGAGCTGAGCTCGTTCGTGCGCGACCTCGTGGCGGGATACAAGGTCCCCCGCGACCTTCGCCTCGTCGAGGCGATCGGCCGGACGGCAAGCGGCAAGGCGGACTACGCGTGGGCCAAGCAGGTCTTCGTCGACCAGTGACGACTGAGCATCCGGCCAGAAATACGCTGATGCCATGGCAAGTGACCTCCGTTCCGTTACCGATTGTGCGATCCCGCAGCCGCTGCTGACTCCGGTGACCGAGTTCGATCCAGAAACCGCCGCACGAATCGAGCGCAGCGGCATGGCCACCTTCTACGGACAGTTCGAACACGCCCCCGGTCTGATCGACAAATGGTTCGCCTTCTATCAGCCGGTCGTCACCGATTCGAGTTCGTTGTCACTCCGAACCAAGGAACTCTGTCGGTTGCGGATCGCTGCTCGCAACGGCTGCATGTTCTGCCTCGGTGGTCGCTTCCGCGATGTCGAAGGTGTGGCGGTGGTCGATGACGACGACGTCGACGCCGTGCTCGGCGGCCGGTTGGACGACCCCCGCTTCACGCCGTTCGAGTCGGCAGCGTTGCGATTCACGGAGACCTACCGGTTGGACCACACAGCCGTCGACAAGGCTCTCGTCGACGAGACGCTGCAGCATCTGTCGACCGCGCAGTTCATCGAGCTCGGAATCTGCATTGCACAGTTCACCGGGATGGGCCAGCTGTTCGCCGCGCTCGGCCTGCCGAGCATGTTGCCGCTGACTGACCGATCAGGACATCCACGGGAAGGCGGTGCGTTCGGCGACGCGATCGCGACGGACCGCACTCACGAGCGGACTGCGCTGAAATCGTCGGCCATTCGAACCAACATCCGGGCCAGCTCGGCCAGCTCTGTCGCCTTCCAATCGGACAGCGCCTCGGAGGCTGTCTCGATCGAGGCGGCGCGCAGTTGTCGATAGGCGTCCGTGCCCGATGCTGTGATGGAAACGACGACGGCGCGACCATCAGCACCGTCAGCGCCCCGAGCGACGTATCCAGCAGCTTCCAACGATCTCAGTTCGCGGCTGACCAACGTGGCGATCATTCCCGACCTGTGTGCGATCGTCGACACGCGTGACGGCCCACCCCGATCGAGAACCCCGAGAACACCCATGCCCGGCGCGGACACTTCGACTCCGGCCAACGCTGACCGACGGCGAGCCGCAGTCACGCTGGTCCCGACGCGGCCGATCCGACCCACAGCCCGTTCGATCTGTTCGAGAGCTTCGGCGCGGCGCACGCCTCGACAGTAGCGGCTTGAACTTGAAGTACCGAACAGAGATCTCTAACATTGTTTGCTATTCGACCGCATCAGCCGTCGAACGTTCACAGGGAGTTTCGGATCATGGGGCGTCTCAACAAGCGCGTGGCAGTTGTGACAGGCGGAGGTGACGGGATCGGGGCGGGCATTGCCCGCCGGTTCGCGGAGGAAGGCGCACGGGTCGTCATCGCCGAGCTCAGCGAGGAAACCGGCCGGGCCACAGCCGATGAAATCGCAGCCAGCACCGGTGCCGAAACGCTGTTTGTGCGCACCGACGTCCGCCGCAAGGAGGACAACATCGCGATGCTCACAGCAGCCGTCGATGCCTGGGGCACCGTCGACATCCTCGTCAACAACGCGTGGGGCGGCGGCAAGCTCAGTCGCGTCGAACTGAAGACCGACGAACTGATCGAGCACGGCTTGGCCGTCGGCTTCCGCGGTCCGCTCTGGGCGATGCAGGCCGCATTCCCGTTGATGAAGGCCCAGGGCTATGGCCGGGTCGTCAACATCTGTTCGCTCAACGGCGTCAACGCGCACATGGGAACACTCGAGTACAACTCGGCCAAGGAGGCGCTGCGCGCCGCGACCCGAACGGCTGCCCGCGAATGGGCCAGTACCGGCGTGGTGTGCAACGTCATCTGCCCGGCGGCCAAGTCGGCGGCGTTTCGCGCCGTGATGGCCTCGCACCCAGAACTCGTGGCATCCGCAGATGCCAGCAATCCCATGGGCTACATCGGCGACCCGTACGAAGACATCGCCCCAGTCGCACTCTTTCTCGCCAGCGAGGACTGCCGGTACCTCACCGGCAACACGCTCTTCGTGGATGGCGGCAGCCACATCAACGGATCGTCGTGGGCCCCAGATCTCTCCGACGAGGCCTGATCTCCCCACGCCCATCTCGGAGGTTTTGCTCAGCGGAGGTTTTGCTACGCACCCGGGTGGGTCGCAAAACCTCCAGAGCGTCGCAGCCACGCCTCAGTCGACCGCATCGCCGACACCGTGTCGAGGTCGTCGAGCGCAGCGATCGCCCGGTTCCGAAAGGCGTCCGAGAACACCCGTAGCTCCTCGCCGTTGTAGGGCGGGACAAGCGACAAGAACGAAGCCAGCACGGTGTATCCGGCGTGCACGCGGTGCGCTGTCCAGGCATCGTCGAAGCTGATCGGCGATCCACCGAGTTCGTCGCGCACGAGGAGGTAGTGGCGAACCAAATCCGCCTCCGCTGGGCGCCGATCATCCGTGGTCATCCCCATTGTCAGGAAGTAGCTCACGTCGCGCATCGGCGTGCCGACCGTGAACAAGCCCCAGTCGAGGAACCCGACATGCGTGCCGTCGATGAACAGGTTGCCGATGTGGGCATCGCCATGGACCACCGTCTGCGGGCCGGCCTGCCACATCGCATTGATCGCGGCGGGATCAGCGATGAACATCTCGGCGACGGCCACGTACGCGTCGGACAGCGCGTCCCTGTGGTTGTCGATCACCTGACGAAGCATGTGCGAGGTGAAATCGCTGGCACCCGGTGCGTTGATCGACACCCATGATCGGATGGCATCCAGATCTGCGTCCTTTTCGAACTGCACATGCATCCGGGCGAGTTCTTCGAGGCCATCGAGCGCCAGGTCGGCGGGCACACCCCAGGTGCCGTCCGAAATGGAACAACCGGAGGCCGAGAGGTCTTCGAGCAGGAGCATGAACGCGCCATCGGCTTCGGATGCTGCGAAGTAGCAGGTCGGCATCCGCATCGTCAGTAGCGGTGCGAGGTCCCTGTAGAAACGGGCCTCACGCGCGCCCATTCCGGTCGCCCCGATCGCGATGCGGTGGACCGGATCCTGCGATGCCATCTTGCAGAACAACGTGTCGGGCGCGCCGGCGCGCTCGTCGTACGTCAGTCCGAGACGGACATGATGGTTCGTACTGCTGTGCTGCTCGAGTACTTGCACACTCGCAACTCGGACGCCCGGATGGCGGTCCTGCAACGCCTGCGAGACCCACGTCGCGGTCAAGCCGTCGACGTCGACCGGAATCTGCTGAGCCATTCGAAACTCCATTGGCCGGGAGGATACCCGGTCCCCAAGGCGCCGACTGTAGTGACGTCACCGGACGTCTCACGGACCGGCTGCGTCACTCCTTGGCTCCACAGTCAGCGCGATGCTCGACGGCATCGACAGTCCGCGCCGATGAGAGCCTGGCGCGTCCAGGACGTCGGCGAGCCCACCGATGTGCTCGTGCTCGAGGATGTGCCAGCGCCGCTCCGGGACACGTTGGTCAGTCTGCGAATGTCAATCGGAGCGTGAGCGCCGGTCGGCACGCCGGGGGCGGCGCTGGACGCCCATGACGACTGGGTGATCGTCGACGTGGCGATGGCAGCACTGGCGTTAGCGGAGATGTGACCATGGCCAGGGGCACGTACCCGGTGCCCGTTTCTCGACCGTACGCCTCGGGCAGGAGGGCATCGGCGTCGTCATCGAAGCCGGGGCCCGACACGAGCACCTCCTCGGCAAACGCGTCGGAGCATGCATGATCCAACCGTTCGGCAGCCTCGCCGCGGTGGCCGTCGGTGTCGGCATGATGGTTGACATCTCCGACTCGATGTCCGACGCCGACGCCGGCCGAGATCGTCGATTTCGGCGACGTCCACGGCGCGCTGACTCGTCTCGCTGCTCGAAACACGGTCGGTCGCGTCGTCGTCCGCTGTTGGCTCTACGATCAGCGGATGGCCTATGACGAGGTTCTCGCACGTCGTATCCGTGAACTGCTGCTCGACGAGCCGGACGTCGACGAGAGGCAGATGTTCGGTGGACTCGCGTTCATGGTGGGACAGCACATGGCCGTGGCAGCGAGTGGTCAGGGCGGAATGTTCGTCCGCGTCGATCCCGCGACGACGGATGCTTTGATCGCGACAACGACAGCGCTGCCGATGGAGATGGGCGGCCGCGAGATGCGGGGTTGGATTCGAGTAGACGTCGCGGAGGTCCGCACCAAGCGCCAGCTCGGCAAGTGGGTCGAACTGGGCACGTCGTACACTCGGTCCCTTCCTGCCAAGACCACATCGCCCACGAGGCGGCGGCCGCCCGCCTGAGCGCGCGGACTGTCGCGCTCAGCGACCGGGATGGCCGACGACAAGAGCGGACCATTCACCAGATGTTCGGCGCTCGAACTCAGCGAGTGGACGGAGGAACCCGGCCACCTGTGAGCACTGTGGCGGCGAGATCCCGCTCAGCGCGAGCCATCCTCCAGGCGCCAAGAGCCGGACCAATTCTGGGGCGAGTTCGACGATCGCTCCCCTGCCGATGTTCGCTACGACGATGTCGAACGTCCCCTTGATCTGGCCGAGTGGTGCGAGCGCTGCATCCACTCGCTCATCCATTCCGTTGAGCGCTGCGTTGCGTCGGGTCGCTGCGATGGCCGCTTCTTTGATGTCGGCGGCGACAACACGAGCAGCCCCGAGGCGGAGTGCACAAAGCCCGAGCACGCCGCTTCCACAGCCGACATCGAGGACTCGTTCCCCAGGTGCGACGCGTTCCAGCAACAACTCGACAAGCAGACGTGTCGCCGGGTGCTCGCCATTCCCGAAACCCCCCGGCCCGAGCTCGATCAGGCCGGACAGACCTGCGCGATCGTATTCGGACCACGCGAAGCAAACACTCAGCCGATCGCCGAACCGCACCGGTTCGGTATGTCGCATCCAGGCGTCCAGGCTTGGTCCGCGATCGGGTCGAACCACCGCCATCACGCCGCCGGCGCGCAACGTCACGGCGATGGGCTCAGCCTGCCGTTCATCGTCCACGGCTGCGAACACGAGCAGGCGGCTCTCACCGGCTGCGACGGTCTTCACGACATGGACGCGAAGCTCATCGAGGCTGGCCCGCACACCCAAGACCTCGTCCTCGCTGGTGGCGACAACGATCATCGGAACAGATTGCCACAGCCCGGCGCGAGAGCCTCGTTTCGGTCGTCTTGTCGATGCCCAGCGCGGCGGACACTCGTTCGACCGTCCCGATCGACGGTGGGACATGCCGTCCCTGGTTGTTCAGCCGGGGGTGTCGGTGAGCATTTCGGTGGTTTGGGTTCCGCCGTGGTTGAGCACGAGTGGGATCGGGTCGCCATCGGCTGACCAGCTACCGAATTGGAGTGACGCCGTATCGCCGGAAGCGAGGGCGATGCCGTGATGCTTGAAATTGAGCACGCCCGTTTCGTCCTCTCGGGTCATCGCCAGATCGAGAGTGGCTGTTCCGGTCGAGTCGCCGGTGTCGATGCTCAGGGTGCCTGCTTCGCGAGGCAATCCGACCTTGACGGTGCCGCCGGGCTGATCGGCTTCGCCGCTGATCGTGAAGGCGTAATCGGCTTTGGAGTCCGAGACACCGAGATCGAAGGTCGGTGTTTGTGCCGAGCTGGCTTTGTAGGTCAGCTGGGTTGCGTCGGGGGCGGCGACCAGGGTGTCGGTTTCGCCAGGGTGCAGATCGATCCCGCTGACCGCGAGGTCGTAGCTCGGGCCGATCAGTCCAACGGTTTCGACGTCGGCTGCGGTCAGTGCGGTTCCGTCGATGGTGATCGTGTAGGTGACGCCGTCGGGCACGTGGTATTCGGGTTCTTCGTTGACGAGCCAGCTCTGATCGCTCATCGGCGTGATGATGTCAGCGCCGGGTATCTCGTTCACGACTTTGCCGTCGACGTAGCCGAGGCGCTGACCTGCCGGGTTCGTGATGAGGAGGTGTCCGTGCTCGGTGTCGCTACCGGACAGGTAGATCTCGTCCATCGCAGCCGCGCCGCCGGCGGTCGGGGTCGACCCTGTCGTGACGGGAGCGCTTGTCATTTTGATGCCAGATGCACCAGCGGCTTGGACCTTGCCACAGAACGGGCACGGCTGCTTGGTCAACGCGGTCGCAGTCGGGTAGAGCATCAGGTTCCCGGTCGTTGCGTCTCCTTGGTACAGCTCGGACTTCTCGTTCGGATTCAGCGCAGCGACGTACGACCAGGTGTTGGCATTCGTATCGACCTTGACCGCTCGGGTGACTCCAGGCCAGTTGTTGTCATAGACCAAGATGTTGACGATGCCGCTTCCGGCATCCTCCAGCGCGTACGGCGTGACCGCATGACCGCCCGCTTTGTTGAAGAAAGCGACGACGTAGAGCTCGGTTGGATTCGGAACAAGAGCCGACTTCAACTTGGCGATGATGTCGTTGGGTGTGCCCTGGACCCTCGCTGCGTTGACCGAGTCGAGAACCTGGTAGGCCCAATTCGTGGCGATCTGGCGCTGCAGAGCGTTGTTGCCATCCACCTTGAGAACGGGCGTTGTGTCCGCTCCGAAGTCCCCAGGCTTGAGTCCAGCGGTCTGCCACAGCAGTTGGGTCGCGACCGCAAAGCCGTAGCAGTGGCCACCACCCATCGCCGCGTTCGTCTTGTCGAGCCAGGCCTGAGCTTCCGGAATCAGGTCACACTTGCCCGACGTGGCATCCGCGCACACACCGTCACCGAAGATCTTCTGCACGTCGGCAGCGACCATGTCCGTGCCACCGGCCGGCACTTGGCCATAGTTCTGGAAAGCGAACCCGTTGACGTCAGGACGGAACCCGTCATCGGCGACCAGCGAGCCCGTCGGCGTGTATGCAGCCTGCGTCGGGTCACCTGCAGATGCGCCGCCCGGGTCCGACGCTCCCAGCCTCTTCGGAGCGGTCGACTGGGTCGATGAACTCGCATCCGACGACGAGGTCGCGACCGTGGTTGGCGACGAGGTTGGAGCCGAAACGGGCGAGGGGGTCGCGTCCGACGCAGCCGACGTCGAGCTCGCAACCGGCAGCGAGGACGTCGTCGGCTGTGCGTCCGAAGACACCGAGGCCACGGTATTCGCCGAAGTTGCCGGCGTCGCCGAGTTACTGCTGGAACTACACGCTCCCAACAACACAGCAACCGTGATGAACGCCACAGCCCCACTGACACGCGACTCCGACATGATTTCGTCTCCTGGTTCCGGCCAAACCAGGCGACACCACTGTCGACTGACGGCGCAAACCTACGCTCACGCCGTTGTACTGTCAATTCCGATTCGTCAAGATTCAGGGTGCTCGCCGGCCTGGCGGAGAGCTCAATTCCCGGCGTCAGCGCGTTCGACGTCCTTGTGGAATCGACGATGGATGAACATCTTCTCGCCGAGCACTTTGGTCTTGTATGTGACGCCCTTCGGTGGACCGATCATGGTCGCCCTGGGGACCGACCTGAGCACGTTCTTGGGATTGCCCTGACTGAACTTGCCCGACCTGAACACGACGATGCGGCGATCGGTCACGACCACGACGCGGTGGGTGCTCGGCATGAAGAACAAGACCCTGTCCAACAACGCTGTCATCAGCAAACCCATCGTGGTGGCCGGGAACACCTCCTGGATCTGCTCGCCGGCATCGAGCATCGGCGTGGCTTTGGACTTGATCTTTTCTCTGACGGCAAGTTTCACGGCCGGAACAGTAGCCGGGCACCTGGCGTCCGCAGGTGACCTGTTGGCAGGGAACGTCCACGGAGCAGATCACAAGCAGATCACCGTGAGCGTCACCGAACGAGGCCGATGTGCCTCGGCAGATGGTCGAGAGGTCGGACAGACGTGAGCACCAATGAGCAAGCTGGACAGAGAGTTCGCCGCCCCGTTGCAGAAGAGCCAGGCGAAAGGCGGTTGGACCACGTTCGTCATGGAGGACTCTGCCGAGTTCTTCGGCACGCGTGGTCT
>JAYTOM010000491.1:0-4084 GCA_043747765.1 Actinomycetota bacterium | reverse complement strand
TGGGTCGGGGATGGGCCGTCGACGAAGGCCGGGGCGCAGTTCGGTATCGGATACGTATCGGCCGACTGGATGTATTCCGATGTGCTCGGCCGCTTCATCGTCGCCCTCAACGGTAACGGTGGCAGCCACAACACCGAGATGCGCCTGTACAACCCGGACTTCTCGATCTCGAAGCCGGACGTCGAGAACCTGCCGCTCGGCTACTCGTGGAGTGAGGGTCCCGGGCTTGCACGCACGCCGGACGGTCACGCTCCTGCGAATCCGAATGGGGTCAGGAACGTCCCGATCGACGAGTTCTATTCGACGGGCAGCATCGGTTCGACCACGCAGTCGAACATCGTCACGTCGGGCGCAGACATGGGTGCCGGTTGACATCTGCCTGAGCACCTCGGCCCGTCTCACCGAATGTCGCGTATTACGTAGACATTCGGTGACACGGGCCGTGAACGATGGCGGGCAGGCAGGCGGCCGACTCGGGGAAGGTCAGGGGGTCGGCGGGGCGTTGAGACGCTCGTCGGTGGTCACCGAATTTGCGGTCGCCACGAAGGGTCGCGTCTCCTGTGTCCAACTCGACCAGCCGCTGCCGGCACCCGGGGTCGAGTGGATCGTCGCCGCCGACGTCCGAGATCCGGCGGCGCCGAAGACGACGAGGTCCTGGTAGTTCAGCAGTCGGTAGTCGAACGCTTCGAGGTACAGGCTGCCATCCAGCGTCAGATTGCTCGGCGTGCCGAGCGGAGAGAACGTACTCCAGCCAGTGCCGAGTCCTGGCGTCGAATAGTTGTGGTACACCTGGTTGTCGGAGCCGACGAAGTACAACTCCTGATTGCCGAGGAAGTTCAGTCCGACGTTCAGGTCGCCGCGCGGCGTCACCCCGGCGACGGGGACCATCGGGTCCCAGCCGTTCCAGCCGCTGCCTTTTCCAGGCGTAGCGAAGTTGTGGTACATCACGCCGTTCGTGCCGACGACATACAGCTCCTGGTTGTCGAGGTAGTTGCGGCCGGCGTGGACGCCGAACGCCACCGAGGTGCCTGCCGGTGCCCCGAGGGAGTTCCAGTCACTCCAACCCGAACCGCTTCCGGGTGTTGCATATCGGTGTGAAACGGTGCCGTCCCGGCCGACGATGTACAGCTCCTGGTTACCCAGATTGTTGCGGCCCACCTGGACATCGCTCGCTGCCCCGCCGGCCGGCTGCGACAACGACGACCAGCCGCTCCATCCGGTCCCGAGACCTGGGGTCGCGTAGTCGTGGTAGACGTTGCCATCGACGCCGGTGACGAAGAGTTCGGGGTTGCCGATGTTGTTGAGCCCCCACGACACCTGTGCACTGTTGATGGCGACGCCGCCGGGTAGGCGGCCGAGTGGTGCCCAACCGGTGTAGGAACCCTTGACCGTGTAGCGGTGGTAGGTCTGCTGATCGGTACCTGTGGCGAACTGCTCGGTGTCGCCGGTGGTGTTGATCCGCATCGTCCACGGAACCTGGATCACTGCACTGGTCGGGGTGCCGGGGGAGAAGAGAGCGGGGGGCGGGACAGGGGCCGGCGGCGGGACGGCGTAGCCGGGTGCTGCCCAGCTCGATCCTTGCGTGGCCGCAGTGATTCCATCCCAGGCAACAGGCTCCTCACCGCTGAGCGCCCAGAAGGCGACCCCGACGAGACCTGATGCCCGTGCCAGGGCGACGCGGTCGGTCATGCCCTGGGCGTCCATGTACCAGGCTGTGCGATAGACGTTGCAGCGGACGAAGTTGCCGCCGCTGTCGTTGCCGCTGAAGCTCTCATAGTAGTGGAAGGTTCGTTCGTGCCGCGTGGCGTCCCAAGCGGGGACCTGTCCGTGGGCGAAGGCGATGCCAGGGGCGTTCTTGGAGGTCACGCTCTTGAGCTTGGGGGTGATGCCGGCTGGGCAACTGCCATCGATCGAGGTGACCCAGTCCTTGCCGTATGCGGGCAGGCCGAGGACGAATTGCGACGGCGCAACGCCAGCACCGAGCGTTGCCTTGATGATCGTCTGATCCCACGAATACGGCGAACCGGGGCCGGGGGAGCCTCCGGAGTATTCGTAGGCCATGACCTTGATGCGGTCGACCACCGGTGCCATCCCGGCGTAGTTGTACACCCAGAAGCCGCTGCTGGAATCCTGCCCGCTGTTGTAGATCGGCGGGACGCTGACTTCGAGCGTCTTGCCGGCGGCGTGCAACTGCACGCTGAGGTTGCCGAGGAAGTTGATCCAGCTCGGTGACGTCGTTGCCCAACTGGCACGCCCGTCGCTGAAGGCGAAGCTCTCGTAGTCGAGGTCGACGCCGTTGAAGCCGTTGCCGACGACGAAGTCGAGGATCGCCTGGATGTGCTGCGCCTGCTGGCCCGAGTCGGCGAGCATCGCGGCCATGGAGAGTGGTGGGAGTCCGTCCGTGATCGTCGGAATCACGCGTGCGCCAGCCTGCGTGGCGGCGTCCTTGTAGTTCTGCATCTGGGTGGCGGTCCAGACACCGTTGGCGGCGATGGTGGTCGGGCTGGTGACACTGAAGCCGAATGGTGAGATCTCGGAGAACAGGCTCGTGTGGTTCTTGAGGTCGGTCAGTGATTCGTTGGGTGTCCAGTACGGAGCCCAGCCGCTGATGTCCGGGGCGGCGTTCGTGGCGGCAGCCGGCTGCGCGTGTACGGCAACAGCGCCGCTGCTGACGAGCACTGCGGCAGCGAGAAGCGTCCGCATGAGGGTGCGGGGCTGGCGGGCGGCAACCGGGGCGAACATTGCCGTTACGTTACAGCTTCAGGTTTCGCTGGGTGGCGCGACCCGCGCGCACGATCACCCGGCCGGGTGCGAGCACCGAGCGGCGCTACTGTTTGGTCGATGTCCGTCGCACTGCTGGTTGCCGCTGCGATCGGCGTTTTCGTGATTGCCGCAGTCACGGTCGGCCGCGAGGCCCGGCGACTCGACGCCATCGCCCCGCGAACGGTGTATCAACTGGACGAGGCCGTCGTCTTCGTCGCTGACCATCTGCCGGCATTGAGCCAGGCGCGCGTGACCCATCAGGAGGTCGAGAGCCTGCTCGTCGCCCACATGCGGTGGCTGCACGCCAAGGGGCTCCAGCCGTCGCACATCGTCGACCGGCCGCAGGACATCGACGAACCGGTTGTCGTCGAGGACACGACCGCCATCGGGTATCTGATCGGCGTTGCCGACGAGCAGTCGATCGCCGTCGACGACGCTGATCTGGCAAACCTCACTACGGCACATCTCGCCTACCTCGACGAGATCGGCGCCGTCGGTCCGGAGGCTGCCGATCCGGATGTGCCACCATTGATGCTCGGCCCAGGGGCAGGAGGAAGCGGTGAGTAACCATGCGGTCGGCCCCGACACGCTGACGACCGACGAGTCGAGTTGGTGGGAGGAGGAACGACTAAAATTCCTCGTGCCGCACCTCGCCGAGGCTGCCGGCGCGGGTCCTACCCTCGACGTCGGCTGTGGGCGCGGGACGGCTGCGGTGATGCTGGCGGCTGACAAGCACGTCTTCGTCGTCGCTGTCGACGGTTACCAGTATCCCGGGTGGAAGTGGAGCGAACGCGTCAGTTTCGTCGTCGGCCACGGCGATCAGTTGCCGTTCCGCGACGGCACGTTCGCCAGCGCCAGCGCCCTCGATGTCATCGAGCACGTCGACGACGACGCGTCGATGATCGCCGAGATCTCGAGAGTGATTGCGCCAGATGGTTCTGTCGTGATCACGGTGCCTGCATTCAGACAGCTGTGGAGCGAGCACGACGTCGGCGTCGGCCATCGGCGCCGGTACTCGAAAGCGTCCATTGGCGTCCTCGTCGCCCGCCATGGTCTGACGGTTTCGAAGTCGACGTACTTCTTTTCGTACCTGGCGTTCCCGGCGTGGCTGATGCGTCGCCATCGTCGAGCGGTGTCCGGTGGAGGAGCTGCGGGTCGGCGAGTTTTCCGGGCGCTCGGGCTGTTGGAACGACGCTGGTTGCGCCGCCGCGACCTGCCGGTCGGTACCTCGCTCTTCGTCTCCTTGCGCCGGACGCCGGCACCGGGGGTGCGCCGGTCAGAGGCGCTGCGGGGCCAATCGCAGGATGAGATGCCGGTCGCC
>JAYTOM010000490.1:0-2632 GCA_043747765.1 Actinomycetota bacterium | reverse complement strand
CGTATGTTCCTGGAGAGGGGCCGACTCTGCGGAGTGGCCGGACGAAGAGGCGGGGAAGTGCCTCCTCAACGGAGTGCGGCGGTCTCGGCGGGCCAGTTTCATTGCCTTTTTGCCAAGGTGAGGGTCGCGAGTTCGAATCTCGTCATCCGCTCGCAGACACGCAGGTCAGCGGCCCCTTGGCGGGCCGCTGATCCGTGTTCGTTGCCCACGTGCCCACGGAATTGCCCACGTTTGCGACGCTTGCTCGATGGATGGATCTATTCGTCAGAGAAGTGCAGGATCGTGGGAACTGCGTGCCTACGTGGGTGTCGACCCCGAGACAGGTCGACGGATCGACCGGTCGATCACCGTTCGGGGAAATCGGAGCGACGCCGAGCGGGAGCTCGCGGAGATTGTCGCGCGGGTTCGCTGCGTTCTAGCGGTCGGGGCGCGCTCGACGATGAGCGAACTCTTCGAGGCATGGTTCGCGACCGCCGTTGACGGATGGTCGCCGTCGACCGTGCGACAGAACCGGTCCGTTCTCGATCGGCACCTCCACCGCCACATTGGTTCGGTCACGGTCGGCGATGTCACACCAGCGCTGATCGACGCCTTGTATGGGCGCCTACGCCGCGGTGACGAGAGCGTGCACCCGCTGGCGGCGGCAACTGTGGCCAGAATCCACGTTGTGCTGAGTTCGGCGTTCTCGCAGGCGATGCGCTGGGGGTGGGTCTGGGACAATCCTGCGTCACGGGCGCATCGGATCGTCGTTGCCACGAAAGAGATGCGCCCACCGACTCCGGGCGAACTCAAGGCGCTGCTCGACTACGTGGGCCGCCGCGATCCGCACCTGGAGTTGTTCCTCATCCTTGCTGCGGTCACAGGCGCGCGACGACGCGCAGTTGCTCGGCTTGCGGTGGCACAACATCAGCCTCGCCACGCGACGGATCTCATTCTGTGCCGGTTGGGTCGAAGGACCCGACGGGCCAGTTCTCGCACCGACCAAGACGAAACGCCGGCACGTCGTCGATCTCGACAATGAGTCCTGCCATCTCCTCGCCGATCGAGCTGCGACGGCCACGAGCCGCGCGTCGCGAGAAGCGTTCATCTTCAGTGACGACGATGGCGCCACAGCGTGGAAGCCGAATCGAGTGACCAAGGCGTTCCTCCGCTATCGCAGGTCTGCTGGGTTGCCACCGTTCCGACTGCACGACCTCCGGCACTTCATGGCGACCGAGATGCTGAACGCAGGCGTACCGATCGTTGTCGTTTCGCGCCGGCTCGACCACAAGCGGGTTTCGACAACGTTGGACAGGTATGCCCATGCCGTCCCCGGACAGGACGAGCAGGCGTCGGCACCGCTCTGGCAAGTCATGAGCACCGCGTGAGGTCGAGCGAACTGCGAACGCAAGGGAACGCCATGGGCTTGTGTCGTGACGTCTATGGAAAGACGATCCGGCCTTTGGCAGTAGGGGGAAGGGGCTCGTCGGCGGAGTGATCGGCGAGATCGATTCGTGGAGATTGTCCGCGTACGAACCGAAGGAGCTTGCGCCGGGCATAAAACAGCTCGTCGACGATGGTTTTCGGAAACGCGTCATCGTCGTCGATCATTGACTGCTGCCTGGCTCGGTACTGATCCCGTTCGTATCGGTGCTCCAGCCAGATCGCGAGATCGACGTCTCCAACATGAGACTTGTCGGTCTGCTCCAAACTGCCGTACAGCACGATCTTCGTGACTCGGTCCAGCCATACGTCGCTTTCGTGTGCGATTCTGGCGCGATCCAGGACCTCCGCGAGAAGTTCCTCAGCTTTGGCGCGCTGCATCGGTTGTCCGATTCGTGCCTTCGCGAGCGCGCTACCAGCGAGTGTGACCGACCAGACATCTGGCCAGGGCATGGACGTCTCTCCAGGTGCCATCCTCAAATTAGTGACCTCGTCGCGCCTCTCGACAAGGCCTTCACGGGCGAGGTCCGCGATCAGCAGTTCTGCGTCGTGGTCGCTGACGCCGAGTTCTACGGCCAACGCGCGAATCGTGAATGCTGTGTGCCGAAGAAGTCGCATGACATCGCGCACTTCAACCGCAGGTCTGCTCGCAATCAGTTGGTCACGTGAGATCAGTACGATCTTGGACCGTAGACCACGAGCGTCGGACACATTGCGGCCAATCTGCCGAGACGCATCGGGCTGAGCCAGGACGCCTCCATCCGGGTTCTCGCCTCGTCGGAGCCGCGTGTTTCAGCTCGTCGTCGTGGCACACCCTCTTGCACCACAGACAGGGGACGACCGGCTTGCCGCGATGCGCTCGAGGACCGGGAACCTGTCAGCAGGCCGGCCATTCAGGACGAAGTTGACTGTCGCACCCCTGCGCGACGCTCGTCACACGCACAAGCTTTTCCTCGGTGGTCTCGGACTCATTGGAGCGAGAGCGATTCACATAGGACTGAACTCGTCGATTCTGTTTCCGGCAGGCGTCGTCGTGAACGAATTGAGCGTGCTCTCGGGGCGGTGCTGATCGGCGTGATGCTGTTGTCACCGTCCGCTTTCAACGCCGCAGACCATTGGTATACGGACAAGAAGGTGCACGAGTTCCAGGGGCAGATCGAAGAACTCCTGCCGTCGACGACCACAACGCTTCCATAGCGGCGTCGTAATC
>JAYTOM010000489.1:0-3852 GCA_043747765.1 Actinomycetota bacterium | reverse complement strand
AGGTCGGGTGGTGTCGTGCGGTGTGGTGTTCATCTCGGTGGTCTCGCTGTCGTGGGTGGGCTGGTGGATGTGGCGGTGGTGGCGTTCAGTGGCCGTCGTAGTACTCGCAGCCGAGGTGGGTGATCTGGTCCTCGCCCATCATCCAGCGCAGTGTGTTCTTGAGCTTGGTGAGTTGGATGAAGAGGTCGTGTTCGGCGTGGAGGTCGGGGGCGACCATCGGCGCCCTGTAGCAGAAGCTGAGCCATTCCTGGATGCCGCCGAGGCCGGCGCGTTGGGCGAGGTCGCTGAACAGCATCAGGTCGAGCGCGAGTGGCGCGGCGAGGATCGAGTGGTGACGAGGACGAAGCTGAACACGGCGATGGCTGTCGCCGTGTGCGCCAGCCCAGGTGACCGGGACGTAGAGGATCATCCATCCGACGGCGACCGCGATGACGCCGATCCACGAAGGTCGGCTGTGTGGGGTGAGTCGGCCATCGCAGTGCAGTGGGCTCTCGTGCCGTTGCCGAGGGTCATCACAGGTCGTTGCCCGCGTAGGAGAGGTTGAAGCTCTTGTTCGCGAGCGGGAAGTCGGGCACGATGGTGTCGTCCGCGAGTGCTACTGGGAGTGCGGGCCAGTTGAGGAACGACGGGTCGACGATCTTGACCCTGGTGAGGGTGCCGTCGTGGTCGAGTTCGACGCGGTGGGCGATGGTCCCGCGCCATCCTTCGACGAGGCCGGCACCGTGGCCGCGCCACGCCCCGGCGGTGAGGGCTGTGGTGTGGCAGCCGGTCGTTGCATGGGGGACGAGTTCGGCGAGCAACGCGATGGATGCGTCGATCTCGGCAACGCGGATCTGGAAGCGGCTCATCACGTCACCGTCGTGGAGGATCGGTACCGTGAGGCCGCGGTAGAGGTCGGCGAAGGGGTGCTGCTGGCGGGCGTCGTGGGCGAGTCCGGATGCGCGAGCGACGTATCCAAGGGTGCCGATCTGGGTGGCGTCATCGTGGGACAGCACCGCGGTGCCGGTGAACCGGTCGACGACCGTGGCGTTGGCCATCATGAACTCGACGACCTCGTGGACGTCGTCACGGATCGCGATGAGGCTGTCGTGGGTCGGAAGCCACGCAGCTTGCGCGCCGCCCGGGATCACGCCACCGCGTAAAAGGCGGTGACCGGTGATCCGGGCGTTGACGCGCAGCAACTGTTCCCGGATACGCATGGTGTGGGCGTGGGCGATGCCGAAGCCGACGTCGTTGCCCATCGCGCCGAGGTCGGTGATGTGGTTGTAGAGCCGTTCCATCTCGAGCAGGACAGCGCGCAGCACCTGCGCTGGGTGTGGTGGGGTGATGCCGAATGCCGCTTCGACGGCCAGGCAGTAGGCGAGGTTGTGGCCGACCGCGGTCTCTCCGGCAATGCGCTCCGCGAGCTCCACCCCGGCTTCTGGTGTGCGCCCTTGGAAGAGTCGTTCGATGCCTTTGTGGACGAACCACAGGCGGACTTTGACGTTGAGGATGGTTTCGCCGACGACAGAGAAGCGGAAGTGTCCGGGCTCGATGATGCCGGCATGCACCGGACCGACAGGGATCTCGTACACGCCGGGGCCTTCGACGGTGAGGAACGGATACGACTGGGTCTCCTCGGCGAACGGCGGTGGCGGACCGGCGTCGTGGCGCATCGGGTGCCAACCCTCGGGCCAGTGCTGGTGCAGGACGAGACGAGCGGGTTGGTGGTGACCGTCGAGGCGGACGCCGAACAGGTCCTGCATCTCCCGCTCGAATCTGCCGGCCTGGAACGAAACATCGCCGAGCGACGGCAGGACTGGATCGTCGATGGGGAGCCGGACGTGGAGCTCGACACGCGTGTCGGGGGGGCCGGCGACCAGTAGGTACACGACCCGGATGCACTCGTCGTGTCGGGCGTCTCTCAGGTCGTGGTGGCCAGCGACGAGGGCAAGTCGATGACCGCTGTCGCGCAGCTCGACGAACCGTGCCCGCAGCTCGGTGGTGGGGATCTCGATCACTCGGGAGGCGGCGACGGGGAAGGCTGGCTGGTTCATCGGGCGAGCACCTCGGCGGCGGTGAGCAGGAGGCGTTCAATGGGCCAGATCGTGATGCCGACCGCGGCGGCGACGAGCAGACCGGCGACGAGCGGGATTCGGGCAGTGAGGCTCGTGCGGTGACCAGAAAGCGCCGCTGGTTCCTCGGCGTCGTCCTGAGCGCCGCCACCGGTGAGCATGTTGAGAGCGTGGACGACGAACGCGGTGAAGATCACCATCATCAGTGCGAGGGCGACAGCGATGACCCACGTGAGCCCGTCGGACACGCCGGCGCGTACGATGGCGATCTCGCTGGCGAGGATGCTGAACGGCGGGAGGCCGAGCAGCGCGACCAAGCTGAGTCCGAACACGCCTCCCACGAAAGGTTGCCGCCGGAGCAGTCCGTGCACGCCGTCGATGCGGGTGGTGCCGGTCAGGAACAACATCTCGCCGGTCGTGCTGAACGCGACCGACTTGGCGAGGCCGTTGCCGATCATGTGCAACAGCGCCGCCGCCATCGCCAGTGGGCTGCCGATCGCGGCGGCGAGCGCGATGAGGCCGATGTGTTCGATGCTGGAGTAGGCCAGCAGCCGTTTGTAGTCGCGTTGGGTGACGGTGAGCGACGCGGCGACAGCGAGCGACACCAACGCGGCGGCGATCAACAGCGTGCGGAGGTAGTCCGGGCCGAGGGTGATGTCGGCGATCACCTTGAACCGCAGCAACGCGTACATCGGCATCAACGACAGAACGCCGGCCATCAGCGCAGCGACCGGTGCGGGTGCCTGGCTGTAGGCGTCGGGGAGCCAGGAGTGCAGCGGTGCGAGCCCGGCCTTGGTGCCGTAACCGACCAGGACGATCCCGATCGCGACTCGCAGCGCACCCTTGTCGAGCGTGGAAGCCTGCTCGACAAGGACGCTCCAGTTGAGCGCGTGGGACGCTTCGATGCCGCTCTGGCGGGCAACGAAGTAGACGAGCACAGTACCCATCAGCGCGGTTGCGACGCCCACCGAGCCGAGCACGAGGTACTTCCACGACGCCTCCACCGAGAGGCGGTCGCGGCGGTGCCCGACCAGGAGCACGGTGGCGATCGTCGTCGTCTCGATCGCCACCCAGACGATCCCGAGGTTGTCGGCGGTGACCACGACCAGCATCGCGGCGACGGTGAGTTGGATCAGGATGCCGTAGAGACGTGCCCGATCGAGGGTGGTGGCACCCCTGGCAAGCTCGGTGTCGAGGTACGCGATGCTGCTGGTGGCGGCAATTGCGGCAACTACGCCGATGAGGATGATCATCAGTGCACTCAATGCGTCGACGCGGAACATGCCACCGAACGCCGTCGTCGGCCCGTCGGCGAGAACCCGAATGGCGAGTACGACTCCCACGGCGCTCACACCGAGCGCACTCGCCGGGCAGAGCCACGCGGTGACG
Organism: Actinomycetota bacterium; assembly: GCA_043747765.1. Classification (GTDB taxonomy): domain Bacteria; phylum Actinomycetota; class Acidimicrobiia; order Acidimicrobiales; family Ilumatobacteraceae; genus WLMZ01. Next base: position 409 of record JAYTOM010000489.1, on the reverse strand, counting down.
TGTCGCCAACCGAACCCGGCGACCGCCAACCCGGCAGCCGCGGGAATGATCGGCAGGATCACGATCAACGTGTCCATCAGTCGTGCAGCTCTTTGAGCTGGTCGAGATCGGTGACCCCGTACTTGCTGCGGATCCGCACGGTGAGCACCTGCAGGATGAATATCGCCAGCAGCACATCGCTCGCGATCCCGAGTTCGACTGCGAGCGGCACGCCGGAGGTGCCGAGAAACATGACGAGCGCGATGCCGTTGTCGAGCATCAACACCCCCATGATCTGCAGCACGGCCTTGCGGCGCGTCGCGATCAGCAGGATGCCGATCAGGGCAACGGCGACGCCGAGGGGCAGCGCGCGTACCTGGGGGGCAGTGGACAGGACGACGAGGTTGCGGGTGACGGCGTACGCGAGGAG
>JAYTOM010000488.1:0-31448 GCA_043747765.1 Actinomycetota bacterium | reverse complement strand
ATCATCTCCGTCCGGAGTTCGCCCGCAGGGCGCTCGACTGGTGACACATCAGGCTGATCGATACCTGGTTCGTCGGTCAACTGTTCCGACGCCGGACCCGCTGGGGGTTGGGGCGCAGCGTTGCTCGGCGACCACTGCGGGCCGGGCGCCGGATACGGATCGAACGGGTCGGCCGAGCGGTACGTGATCGGTATGTACCTGACGAAGACGAACAGCAGGATCAGGCCGATGAACGACAGCAGGTAGGCGAGGTAGTCCTCGGTGGACCGCCCGAATTCCATCGTCACATGCTTCGACGTGGGGATGACCACCATCAGGTTCGGGGCGATGCGGTACGGCCCCGTGCCGCCGGCGACCTGCCAGTTCGGGAAGTAACTGACCTTGACCAGCACCGGAACACCGATCTGGTCGACGTCGAAATCGACCGTCTCGTTGCCCATCACCACATTTGACACCGTGACGGCGGGCAGCGCCACGGGGGTGATCGGCTGCTTCGGGACAACCACGTCGACCCGATTGGCCTGGGTCCGCGTGGTGTCGACGACTGCGTCGACACGCTGCCACTCTTTCGGACCGTCGGCCGCCGGCATCGCGGCCCAGTCGGCGTTGTTCTGGAAGTAGCTCGTTCCGAGTTCGAGCCACTTCTCGCGATTCTCCCCGCGTCCGACGACGACGGGCTGCACTTTCAGCGGTTGCACGATCTCGCTGTTCACGACTTGATAGATGTGCCAGGGACCGCTCGTCGTGATCGGGATCAGATCTGACTGCTGATCCGCTTTGACCACCGCCTGATCTGTCCACGCCATGTAGTAACGAATGCCGAGTTCCTGCATGTACGGGATTCCAACGGCGGGGTTGCTGTCCGTGTAGCGCAGTTGACGAACCGGGTTCGAGCTGCTCGTCGACATCGCCGCAGCCATCAGGAAGTGATACGGAGTGGTGCCGGAGGCCTCGAAGAACAGGCCCTCGCTGCTGTCGATGCACCCGTCGGTCCAATGCGGGAGCAGCATCAACGCCATCGTCGTGCCGTAGCGCCCGTTGTCACCGTTGTTCTCCCACAGCGCGCGGCCGCAGCCGTAGGTCGGATCCTTGCCGATCTGCGCCATGTCGTCGACAAGCTGTCGATACTCGCCGTACGCGGTCTTGCCCTCGTACCCGGTGAAGTTGTATCGCGACCAACTGTCGGCGAGTCCGCGCGTCGCCGTCGACCGCGCCTTGTACAGCACGAGTTGGTCCTTGCCGCCACCGACGCTGAGCGCGTAGCGGCCGTTCTGCATGCCACCACCGAAGAAGTCGACCTGGAACTCGACGGCGAGCATCAGCAGCACCACGACCAACGTGAATGCCGCGGTCACGGCACCGCCCACGGCGTACGCCGTTCCGGTCGGCAACGGCACTGCTGCACCGGAGCGGCCATGGCGACGTTCGGCAGCGACCGCCATCCCGACCCTCGCCCGGCCGACCACCCAGACGACTGCTCGGCCGACTTCGGCGATTCCGACCATCATCAGCAGATAGCGAAGCAAGTTGATGAACGGCAGGATGCGCGGGTTCCACAGCAGGCCGATCACCGGCAAGTTGGTGTGGTTCTGCTGCGTGAACCGGCAGAGCAGGCCGAGGGCGAGAATGCAGATGCCCATCCACGCACCGGTGAGATGTCGACGTATGACGCAGCTGAGAAATCCGATCAGCGCGAAGACGAAGACGATCCGGTCGAGGGTCACGTCGAGGGGGAAGAACATCTTCCAGTACGAGTCGGTCGCACCGTTCGGTCGGCCCTCGTACTTCATGTCGGTCATGTAGGCCGACCCACTTGTGAACGGCAGGATCCAGAACGCGGTCAGCAGACCCATCGGAATCAGCGTCGTCAAGCAGTACTTCAGCCGCGAGCGGTCCATCCAGACCAACGCCATGAGGATCACGGCCACCATCACGAAGATCGCGACGATGCCGTGACTGAGGACAGCAAGCGCAAGGATCACGGCCGTTCGGCCACGATACTTGCCGGTCTCGAGTCCCTTCGCGAACAATCCCAGACCGAGCATCGCGAACGACAGCGCGATGCTGAACGAGAACTCGCCCGCCATTGTGCTCTTCACCGTGCCGCCGAGGATGGCCAGGTCCTTGCTGTCGTCGAGCAGGAAGATCAGCGCGGCGATCGAGAACAACTCGGGCATCGGGTAGCGAAACTTGGCCAGTCGACCAAAGGCCCAGCAGCAGATCGGCAACGTCATGATGCCGGACACCACGATGATCTTGAAAGCGATGCCGTACGGCATGAAGATGTTCAAGAAGACGATTGCCAGTGCCGGGATGACCATGTAGAACCGGTAGAGCGGGAACCCGTCGTACCAGTAGGGATTCCACCCGCTGAGCTGGAAGTTGTTGAGCAGGTGATCGCGGAGATAGGCGGGCGCCATGACGTGTGCGCCCATGTCGCCGCCGGTCGGCGTGTTGTTCGTGGTGATCAGGTCCCAGTGGACGACGTTGACGGTGATGATCAACGCAACGCCGAGGAACAAGAACGCGGTGATCGTGCGGATCAGGCGCTGCGGGGTCCACGGTGCATCGATCCAGTCGAGCGGCCGCCGTACGACCCGACGCGCAGCCCTCGCCACAAGCCCAGAGCGCTGTCGGTCGAACTGCTGGGACTCGTCGACCGCCGAACCGGACCCACCGGCTGGACGAGTGGGATCGGCATCGTCGGGCGACAACGCTTCGGGCCGGCGCACGGGGTCGAAGAGGACGTCAGGCGTCGCAGTGGGGCCGGATTCGGGTTGATCCGGGTCCAGATCGGTGCTGTCGGACACGTAGGTCATGGCGGCGACATTCTGGCACTTTGTCGGCCGGAACTCACGTCATCGAGCGACCAGCGCCAGCGCCGTCACGTTGAATGCCATGTGCGCTGCGATCCCCATCCCGATCCTGTTGGTCGCCAGGACGCAGGCTCCGAGGACCAGGCCGAACGCGAACAGACCCGGGTACTCGACCGGGCGGAAGTGGATCAGGGCAAAGAAGGCGGCGACACCGATGAGCGCAATTGCATCGTCGAGACGGCGTCGCGCCGCACCCATCAAAAGACCGCGATACACCAGTTCCTCGACGAACGGCGCGCCGACGGCAAGGGCAACGATCAACAAGACGAGCCAGAGTCCGCGTGCGGTGTCGTACAGGTCTTTGGCATTCTGCTCGAGGTGCTTGTTCGAGAACGTTCCCGGCCAACCCGATTGCAGTGGCCAATAGACGAGACGGAGGAGCACCAGTTGGCTGAGCACGCCCACAGGAATTCCAAAGAGGTCGACCGGACGGAACTTCAGCGAGTAGTCGGCGAACGGGCGCCCGCTGGAATATTTGCGGCTGACAAACACGAGAGCGGCGATCTGCGGGATCCACAGCGCGAGCGAGGAGACAACCGCAACCCACGCCGGTCGGTCGGCTGCGGTGCGATTGGCTGTGCCCGAGACGGCGAGGACCGCCGAACCGGCGATGTTGCCGGCGAGCCACCCAACGAGCCAGGTGGTCGCCGCGATGCCGAGCGAGATGTTCGGCGTCGACTGAATCAGCGCCGCAGCCGGGCCCGCGGGCTTCTTGGCACCAGAGGACCTGGTGACCGAACGATCGGCCCGACCTCTTTGAGCCGATGGGTCGACAGGCACCGGATTACGGTACCGCGCCCGCTGCCCGAAACCCAGATCAGCACACCCGGATCAGCACACCAGATCACGAGCGCGGATCACGAGCGCGCATCAACCGGTCGCAGCGAGGACGAACTCCAGCACGGTACGCCGATCTTCGAGGCGCCACCCGTGAGGCACCGACAACCGTGAGCCGTGTCGTCGACACAGGTCGTACGCATGCGGATCGCGCTCGGCGGACAGATCGTCGAGCCAGACCGCCGACCGGGCGTACTGATAGGTCAGCGTGATCACTGCTTGTTCGGCACATCCAGACCGCGAACATTGACGCTGCACACCCGCGAAAATACAGGCAACGTGCGGGCGACTGGTGGATCCTGCGGACCCTTCGGCACGAACGGATTCACACCCGAGCGACCGTCCGCGAACTGGGAATCGACGTAGCATGGCCGCATGAGTAACCTCCCTCCGCCTCCCCCACCGCCGCCTCCGGGCCGCGGCATGGGCGGCCGTGGACCAGCGGGCCCGAACGGCTCCGGTGGCCCGACTCCTCCGAACGCTTCTGGTCGACGCACGCCACCCGGACTGCCGAAGTGGAGTATTGCACTTCTCGTCGTCGTCGTTCTCGGCGCGTTGGCGGCGACACAGTTCTGGCCGTCGTCGAATGCCGAGAAACTGAAGTACAGCGAGTTCCTGACCCAGGTCCAGAACGGCAAGGTCCAGTCGGTCACCATCGACAACGGCAGTCGAACCATCAGCGGCACATACACCACCGCAGCGGGTGGGGGTGCCTTCAACACCACGGCCGACACGCAGATCAGCGACTCGGACCTCGCAGTGTTCAAGACTGCCAAACTCGACTACACCTTCAAGCAGCCGAGCAGCAACTGGTGGGCCGGCCTGCTGACCCTGCTGCTCCCGTTCGCACTGATCATCGGCTTCCTGATCTGGATGCAGCGCCGGGCGTCGGGCCAGATGGGCAATGTGATGTCCGTCGGCAAGAGTCGGGCAAAGACGTACGACGCCGACAAGCCGTCGACGACGTTCGCCGACATTGCTGGATACGCCGGTGTCAAGCAGGAGATCAAAGAAGTCGTCGACTTCCTGAGGATGCCCGAGCAGTTTCGCGAGATCGGCGCGCGAGTGCCGAAGGGCATGCTGCTGGTCGGCCCTCCCGGGACCGGCAAGACCCTGTTCGCTCGCGCCGTAGCGGGCGAGGCCGGCGTCGGCTTCCTCTCGGTCACCGGTTCGGACTTCATGGAGATGTTCGTCGGTGTCGGCGCCAGTCGTGTCCGTGACCTCTTCCAGCAGGCCCGCAAAATGGGCCGGGCAATCATCTTCATCGATGAGATCGACTCGATCGGACGCAAGCGTGGCGCAGGCCTCGGCGGCGGCCACGACGAGCGTGAGCAGACGCTCAACCAGATGCTGTCCGAGATGGACGGGTTCGAGACCAGCGAAGGCATCGTCATCCTGGCGGCAACGAACCGCCCTGACATCCTCGACCCGGCGCTGCTGCGTCCGGGCCGCTTCGATCGCCAGATCGTGGTCCCTCTCCCCGAGGCCGAGGAGCGCCTGGCGATCCTCAAGGTGCACAGCCGTGACAAGCGGATGGGCGATGTCGACCTCGACGTCATGGCCAAGGCTACTCCGGGGATGAGTGGCGCCGACCTGGCCAACCTCGTCAACGAGGCAGCGCTCGTCGCCGTTCGACGCGGCTCGAAGGAGATCGAGCGGATCGACTTCGAGAACGCCCGTGACCGGGTTGTCCTCGGTGCACTGCGCGAGTCGATGGTGCTCTCGGTCGAAGAGCGTCGGGCCACCGCCTACCACGAGGGTGGCCACGCGATCCTGGCGACGGTTCTCCCTCATGGCGATCCGCTGCACAAGGTGACCATCCTGCCCCGTGGCATGGCGCTCGGTGTCACGTGGAGCCTTCCCCAGGAACGTCACACGTACTCGAAGGAGTACTTCGAGGACACGATCTGCAAAGCCATGGGCGGTCGCGTCGCCGAGATGATCGTCTTCGGCCATCTGAACAGTGGTGCTGCGAACGATCTCGAGCAGGCCACCAACATCTCCCGGCACATGGTTCGTGAATGGGGCATGAGCGACCGCATCGGCCCAATGGCATGGGGCAGCCAGCAGCACGTCTTCCTCGGCGAGGACCTGATGAGCAGCGGTCGTGAATACAGCGACCAGACGGCGCGGATCCTCGACGAGGAGATCTCGACGATGCTGCATGCGCAGCAGGAGCGAGCTCGCGAGCTGCTGATCAAGCACCGCGTCGGCCTCGACCTAGTTGCCGAAGCACTGCTCGAGCACGAGACGATCGACGGCCCAGAAGTCGCCCGGCTGATCCAGCAGGGACTCGGCGACCGTCAGCCCGGTTCGTTCGAGGACGCCACGCCGGCAACGCCCGCCGACTGAGTTCGCGAACCGGCCATCATCGACGGCCTACCGGCCGTGATCCACAACGGCCTACCGGCCGTGATCCACAACGGCCTACCGGCCGAGTTCGGGCTCTGGGCTTGCGCCAGGGTTTCGCGCTTCGGCACATGCGGCCCACAGGTCCGTCGCGCTGACGGGCCCGAGGAAGCTGGCCTTGACGACACCATCACGATCGGCGATGACGAGTGTCGGTACGGCGTCGATCTTGTACCGCTCGTGCAGGTTGCGCTGCGCCGTGAACTCGACGTCGACCACACTGACCTGCGAGCTGGCCAGCACCGCCGCCTTGCGCTTCACATCGGCACAGGTCGTGCACGAGGCAGACGTGAACGTGACGACCAACCACTCACTCGGACCCTCGAAATCGGCTCTGTCCAACTGCGCCGGCACCTCCCAACGCTGCTGAGTCGGCGGGTCGACGTGCCGACTCCGTTGCAGGACGAATGCAACGGCTGCGACAACGATTACGAGGACGGCGGCAATGAGAAGTTGCATGAATCACATTCTTCTGGCAAAGCCCACGATCCGGACCGTCCGCCCAGCCCATGGCCACGCGGCAACCGACGCTCGACATAGACACCCGCACTTGCGTCGGCGATCACGATCTTGCCGAAGACGCTCGGGTCGGTGAGCGGAATGGTGATGATCCCGGCTCCCGGCAGCATGATCGCATCGCTTCCCGGCACGGCGATCTCTCCGCCCGGGCCCACGGTCTTCAACGAGATGATCGCAGCAGATGCGAACGGATTGTACACGACGATGGCATCGGCGTCTGCAGCGTCGACCCCGATCGGTAGCGACCACCGCTTGGCGAACGAGAACTCGGGCGTCATCGCCATCACGATGGACGTGACCGGCTGACCAGCGACGGTCTCGGTCAACACCCGCTCGATGATGATCGAGTTCTTTCCATCGGCTGTCGAGAACGCCATGCTGTGGGCGAGATCCGGGAGCCCCTTGATGCTCTTCGTGTCGTACGTGACGACCGAGTTCGAAGGAACGGGGATCGACTCCGGGGCGACGAACGTGCTCGATTGCGGGATGCCGAGAACAGCAACGGTGACATCCGCGTCCTGACCCGTCGGATTGAGGATCACATATTTTTCCGTGACATCTGCGGCACCACTTCCCTCGGCGAACCACAGTTGTTCCGACAGAGCAGGCGCTCCGAGGTTCAGTGAGTAACCGAGGCGCCCCCCGCCGGCGTAGTGCGCGGCGCGAGCCACCACCAAACGGCCCAGGCTGGCGGCCACCTGCACGCCGATGATCGATTCGTCCTTCAGTGACACATCAATCACCTTGACCGATCTCGGCTCGACCGAATCATCCTGGAACGCTCCTGGGTTCAGGGGGCCGTTCTTGCTGTAGAAGGTGACATCGAAGCTGACTGCGTCCGCGTAGGGATTGGTGATGACCAACTGCTCCGTGCTGATGTCCCTGGTCCAGCCATCGGCGAAGTACCAGGTCGGCGAGGTCTGGGTGGTGCACGAGGCCACCGCATCACCGGCCGGATGAATGGCGCGCTGCTCCACCATTGCCTCGCCACCGTCGAGCTCGACAATGGCCGACACGAACGTCCCTGTCATCGCCGACTCGACATCGAGGGTCAACTTGTCGCGGGCCGGAGCGACGATGGGTTGCACGAGCGGAGCTGCCCCGTCGGAGTTCATGTACGTGATGTGCCCGTTGATCGCAACGTCGGTCGGGTTGGCCACGACGATCTGGCCCCCCGTGGTGTTGTCGGCGGCCGGCACACCAGCGCAGTACCACGTGGTCGTGATGGGCGTGCGATGCGCTGAGTACGGTCTGTTCGCGAACGGGACAGTACTGAACCGAGTCGCCGTCACGGCCTGGGCATGTCTTCCGGCGAGGATGCTGCCGACGAAACCGATGATCACCGTGGCCACGATCAGCGTTCGACGCAGGTTCATCTGGGCTCCTCCGTCTGTTCGCCGGAAGTGCCGGTCGTCAGCGATTCGTCGATGACATCAGCCGGGCCCCGCTCGCGCATGCCCGGTTCGGGCAGACCCGGTTCGGGCGGACCCGGCTCGCGCATTTCTGGCTCGGGCAGGCTGTAATCCAGTTCGGTGACCGACAACGATGGTTCGACGGCAGCGAGCGGCGCGAACGGATCGAACAAGCCGAGAGCCGGCTGATCGAGATCACCGAGCCGGAGGACCGGGCCGTCGTCGGCGCCGAGCAACGGACGGCGGCGTCGGAACCAGTTCCAACGCAGCCTGCTCGCGGCGATCAGGAGGGCGATCCACGCCGCCAACTGCAGAGCAACGGCGAGGTGCCGACCGACGTCGGTGTCGTAACTCAAGGTTGCCGTGCCGGCAACGGGAACGTCGAATGCGAGCGTGTCGCCGAAAGCGGTACGCGGCCGAATGACCGCTCCACCGATCGCCAACGTCCAACGCTGGTCGAACGGGACAGCCGAGTAGACCACCCCGGCTGGCACCGGGCCGGTCGCCGGACCTCGATCGCGCATCCCGATCAGGATCGGAGTCGAACCACTGATGTCGGTGCTGGCGAGAGCGGATGATCCGGCCTCGTTGCTGGCCTGCGCTGCTGCGGGACCGAGCGCGGCCCGAGTCGGAATCCACGCGATGTTCTCGAAAGCGATGTAGTTCGGTGGGGTCAGGACGCGGCGCAGATCGAGTTGAGCAGTCAATGAATCGATCAACCCGCGCGGCGTCGCCAACGTGTTGACCGTCGTCGACTCGATTCCGTCGACCAACGGAACGATGATGAACCGGATCGAGAACGGGGCCAGCAATCGTCCGATGCGTGCCGTCGAACTGTTCGACATCAGCGCCAGGACGTCTCGGACGTCGGACTCGGACTTCGATGGCAGTCCAGCCCAGTGTTCACTGATGTCCGGCGCAGTGTCATCGATGATCGAGTACGAGACCCCGGTCGTTCCACTGTCGTCGAGACGCCAACCCTCGATCGGCATCACACGGGCATCGCCGATGTAGAGGCTGCGCGAATTTCCTTCGGAGGGATTCGCCGAGAATTGATCGGAAGGTTGCAGCAGTTCGGTCGTGGGTGTGGACCACCGCCCGTTTGCGGTCGACGCGATCGATGGGATCGCTCCGAGCGCAACTGCCGCGCCGCACAGGATGCCGAGTGGCTGCTTCCACCCGAAGCTGCCACCCTGGACGTCCTGCTCGAACGCAGCGGCCGCACATGCTGCGGCGATCGCCAGTCCAACAGCAGCCGGGGCGAGCAGGAGACCGGCTTCGGGAAGACGGAACGGCAACGAGTTGCGCTGACCCGCAACGGCGAGAGCCAGCGCTGCGACAGCCAGCACGCCTGCGCGCGCCGACCACGTCAGTCGCCAGCCCCTGGCCAGCAACGGCGCCGCGATCACCGGCAGCCACAGGGCAATCGCAAGAACGCCGAGCTTGTCGGGTCCGACTGCGAACCGGAGCGTGTGGCTGAGCCCGATGTCGCCGGCAGACGCTGTCGGCGCGCCGACGAACGTGTCCCACCCGTTCTTGCCGAACAACGACGCCATCCACGGCAGGTTGAGGAGCAACGCCATGAGGCCCGCTCCGAGTCCGGTGACGAGCAGGGTGAGAGCGGTGCGAACGGTGCTGCGCGCGAGCAGCGTGGCAAGTGCCAGACCGAGGCCGACCACTGCCACGATGCCGGCGAATGCGGGCGTGAACGCCGTGACCAGCGCCGACAGCAGCACGAGTTGAGCACCCGCGCGGACGTGCTCACGCGCACTGACCACCACCAGCGCATCCGCAACGTCGGCGTCGGCTCGCGCATCGAGCGCAGGTTCGATGCCGGCGATCTTGCGCATCAGGTGGACGATCCACGGCAGCGCTCCGTAGGCAACGACGACGCTCCAGCGGCCGGCGGCGAGTGCGTTGTAGGGCAGGGGCACCGCTGCGAAGGCGACGAGACCGACGATCCTCGCCCGTGACGACGGGAAGATGGACATCAACCGCCAGGCGCCGTAGTAGCCGATCGGTACCCACGCGAGGACCGCGAGCGTGTGGAACAGAGCCATGTGACCGAGGCTGGCGATGCCGACGACGCCGAGGACGCCGATGCCAGAAGGGGCTGCCACCGTGCGGCCGAGTCCGTGGCCCCACCAACCGGACCAGTAGTTCCCGAGAAGGGTCCGAGCGCTGGTCGGAAAGCGAATGAACTCGCCCACTCGTGGCACGCCGTCGAGCACGAACGTGCGACTGCCGATCACTGCGAGAACCATCACGACCGACCACGCAGCAATCTGACCGACGGTGTTGCGCGTGAAACGGCGAACGCCGACTGCGCTGTGGTCGACCGACATGTGCAGTTGCTCGCGAGTACGCAGGTAGGAGGCCAGCCGGGCACTGCCGCGGATCTGGAGACCGGCGACCTCTCGATATGGAACTTCTCGCAGCGTCGACACTTCGCGTCGACGGCGAATGATCGAACCAACGCGTGGGACCAGGCCGAGGGTTGCCCGCAACGATGCGATTGCCTCGCCGAGCCGACCTGTGAACAGACCGACCACGATCTCCAGGACGCAGAGCAGCAACATCTGCAGCAGCACCAGCGGCAGACGGACCCCGCCCGTCAAGGTCGCCACGCTGCGCACGCGATGGCGAGCGGCGAGGCCGTGATGAGCGAGGTCCGGTCGCCGGACGAGAAGCCGCTCGCGGTGGCGGGCCTTGGCGGCCGGCACGACCACGACGCGCGCTCCGCTCAGATGAGCGCGCCAACACAGATCGACGTCCTCGCCGTAGAAATTCGTCGTGCTGTCGAATCCTCCGAGCGTCCGGAACAGATCGGCCCGAACGAGAATGCACGCCGACGGCAGGGCAAAAACGTCGCGAACGGCATCGTGCTGCTCCTGATCGGCTTCACCGGGCTCGACGAGTGGATCGACCTCGCCGAACCGGTCGACTCCGAGGCCGACGTGTTGCAGCGTCCCCGGTCGGTCCCACAACACCAGCTTCGGTCCGACCATTCCGGCATTCGATCGGTAGAGCTCTTCCACCATCAATCGCACTGCGCCCGGCTCGAGGGCGACGTCGTCGTGCATCAACAAGAAGAAGCCGTTGTCGCCCTCCACGAGCCGGAGCACTTCATTGGCAGCAGCGCCGTAGCCGGGGTTACCCGCAATTGCACGGATGAAGGCATCCGGCAGCTTTTTCCGGATCGCATCCGGGATGGCCCCCGCCTGTTCGACGTCGGCCGATCCGTCCGCAATCAGGAACAGGGTTTTCAGATTGCCGTAGTCCTGTGCTGCGAGCGCGCTGGCAATCTCGTCGAATTCCGCCCCGGGTCGGTGGACGACGACGACGGCCACGACCGACGGTACAAGTTCGGAGTTGAAGTCCACGAGGAGGCGAGGCTAGCGGGGACGACGAGTTGAGTGGAGGCACGCGGTGTTCCGGCGATGCACACCACTTCCCGAGCCGATCAGGTTCCCGAAGAAGCGCTTGCAACGGTTAGCAGTGTGCGCTATTCTGTTCTCACTCCGCCTACCCGAAAAGAAAGCGAACCCGTCATGGCTTCCGTCTCGTTCTCCTCGTTCCCCTCGATCGACTTCAGCAGGCTCGACATGTCAACATTGACGATGCCGAAGATCGAGATGCCCCGGATCAACACCGACGCCGTCACCAACGCAGCACGCGATGCGGGCTACATCACCGTTGGGTTGGCCGTCCTTGCCGTGCAGAAGGCGCAGGTTCGTCGCCAGGAATTCCGTCGGTCGTTGCACGATCAGGTCGGCAACGGCACGTCGCAGATGGCAGAGATCGTGGACGCGTTCGAGGCCGGCCTGGCCAGCTTCGATGCCCGCCTCGTCGCCATGGAGGCCAAGCTCGACGGGGCCGTCGTCGGCATCGAGAAGCGCCTCCCGGAACGAGCCGGCGCCGTCATTGGTCAGGCTCATGAAGCGGTCAAGGTGGTCCGCAACCAGGTTCGCACGATGGTCAACCCGGCCGTGTGACCTGATCGAGTCGTGTCCTGATTCAGGCGTCGGGCCGACGTCAGCCATACCAACCGCTGATGTCGATCAGCATCTGCATCGCCGTGCTGGCGTGCATGCACCACCGCCCCGCACCGTCGACGATTCCGGTCACCGTCGTCGCTGCGGTGGTGTGCGCGAAGTTGCGCACCATCGAAATCGTAGGAATCGGCGTGAGGCATGGGTGGACCGTGATGAAGCCGCCGGCCGCGGCATCGACCGACGTCACTTCGGCGGCAATTGCCTGCACTCGCGTCGTTGGAACCCCACCGGAGCCCGTCACCGTGATCGCCCGGTTCTGGCCAGCTGCGAACGCTCCGGTCAGGCCGACGTTCTCGCGAGTGTCCATCAGTCGGTAGGGCATCAGCGCGTGGAAGTCGGCGGATGCCGCGGGACCGAACCAGCCGCTGACATCGAGAATCAGATTCATCGAGTTCTGGGCGAACATGCACACCGCGCCATCACTGTCGAGGCCGACCTGGGTGTGGTTGGAAACCGTTGCCCCGGTCGTCGTATTGAGCACAGAGGTCGTCGGACGATCGGCACCGCACGGCCAGATCGTGATGTAGCCGTCGGCGACGGCATTCGAACTGTGCACGGTGATCGCGACAGCAGTGGCCGATGCGGGGATTCCGTACGATCCGGCGATCGGTACTCGCACGACGAGGTCACCGGGAACGAGCCCGACCGGACGTGAGTCATATCGCCGTTGCGCGGCGATCGGCTGGTACCGCTGGCCGCTGTCGGTGGAATACACCCCGCTGAGGTCGACGACCAACTGCGTGTCAACCGACGAGAAGACGCAGAACTTGCCATCACCGTTCAACGGCACGACGGCCGTTCCGGGAACGATCCTGCCGGCGACGATGGGGACGATCGATGCCAGCGGTTTGTCGGCCCCGCACGGATACGCCGTGAGATAGCCGTCGATCGCTGGGTTCACGGCAGTGACGTTGACCACGACCGCAGTGGAAGCGGGGCCAACTCGTGGATCGATCTCGAGGGTGCATCCAGCCGCCAGTGGGGCAGCACCGGTGCCGACGCCGATACGCGTGTCCACCAGGCGTATCGGCGTCACTGCGGTGAACCGGCTCGCAGCACTGTTCGCCGTGGTGCCTGCGATCAGATCGGCATTTCGGCCCCCGCACGAATCGGCGGACGATCCTGCGGGCGGTGTGCCCGGTGTGGATGACGGTGTGGATGCCGGTGGCGCAGTTGCGGGCTGACCAGCCGATCCGCGGAGCTGGAACCAAGTCGACTTGAGCGCAAACGTGGAGCGGAACGCAGCTCCGGTGACAGCGATTGATCCAGCGGACCCGGTGACGGTCATCGTCAGAACCCGGCCGCCCCATTCACCATTGCCGTCGCGTGACGTGACGGTGATGCCTGCATACGTGCCGATGGCCGGATACGCCTGCTCGATCGTCGATGTCGCCAGTGTCGCGGTCCAGGAGTGTGCGCCATTGCCGGCCACCGCGTCACCGTCGTCGACGACAGGCGTGAACCCGAATGTGTTCTGTGCGGTGAATCCGCCGGATGAGGAGGAAAACATCGTGTATGCAATCGTTCCCGCTCCGGACCCGTATCTGCGCACGACGCCGACCGTGGACGTCACAGCCGCATCGGTCTGGGGGAACTCCTGGGCGACGAACGTGCCGTTCACGCCGACCCGGTACGCGGCCCCCCGATAGGTCTGACAATTGTCATCGCACGTTTGCGCGTACGACTCCTTGTTCTCGGCCAATCCGTAACTTCGCGCAGCTACGGCCTGAGCGCGTATGGCCTGGGCCCCGTTGCCGTTGCCCAGCGCGGCCCATCCTGTCGACACCTCGCCGCCGACGACCGAGCGGAGGTACTGCTCGATCGGCACCTGGCTGACCGTGCGGTTCGCGCCGGTACCGCTGTTGATTGCCCGCAACGCTCCACGATAGGAGCGGACCCGGCCTGTGGACGGCTCACACAGACCGAGGAGGTCGGCGGGATCGGCGCTTGCGCTGGTATCGGTCAACGGCCGAAAGGTGACGGACGTCGGCTGATCAGCGATGACCACCGTCCAGCCTGCTGCTGGATCATCGAGATTCGCGGTTGCGCCCGGACAGACGTCTGCGTCGGTCCGCCCCCACACCGTGTAGTGACCCTCGGCGATCTCACGTGCGACGAGCGAATGCCACCTTGCGGGTTGGCCCGCCACCGGTGTGTATCCGTCGACAACCGCTGCGTTCTTGTCGTCGACGACAGCGGTCTGCTGATTGTCGAGACCCGTGATCCGAACCGTGATGTCACGCCCAGGTGCCGTCGAAGAAACCGTACCACCGTAGTAGTGGTCAAGAATCTGATCCGCCGACCATCGGTCATTGATCGCGTACCCGAGCGCGCCGTACTGACTGAGCCCGATGCCGTGGCCGTATCCATGACCGTCGAGCGTGATGCTCGTCTCGGCCAGGGCGGGGTTCGGTCCGGTCGATCCCGCCATCGACACATTCATCGTGAGTCGCGCATTGATCGTGAGTCGCGCATTGATCGCGATTGGCGCACTGATCGCAAGTGGCAATGTCAGCAACGAAATCGGCAAAAGGAGCGAGCGGCACCGCCGGCCGGAAGAGAAGTGATTCATGTGGGAATCGAGTCTTACCCGCGATCGGTGCTCACGTCGATCACCCCCCGCTGACGCAGCGATGCCAATCAGGAGCTACCGACCCCCGCTAACCTTGCGCCTCTTGGCCAAAGACATCGACCAACCCTCGGCGCTGCAGCGTCTTCCGCTCCCCGAAGGCACGTTGCCGGTCGGGGTCGGCTTGATCGTCGCCGGCATTTCGAGCTATGCGTTCTTCAAGATCGGCAAGAGTGCGCTCGGCGACGGCGACTTCAAACCGATCAGCAGCCTCTGGTTCGCGACATTCTTTCTTGCTCCGGGCTTCTTCTTGCCGCTCGAGCAGGAACTGGGACGCGCGCTTGCCCAACGCCGCGCCCGCAACCAGGGTGGGCAGCCGGTCGTCAGCCGAATCGTTCCGCTGGCACTGATGCTGGCCGGATTCGTCACGGTGATGATCCTGATCTTCTCTCCACAGATCACGAAGAAGTTCTTCGATGGCAACTGGATCGTGACCGCAGCGTTGGTGATCGGTTTCCTCTCGTATCTGCCGGTTCACCTCGCTCGGGGTATCTGCTCCGGACACGGCCGGTTCTCGTCGTACGGCATCGTCATGGGAGCCGACGGCGCCTCGCGGATCATCGGCTGCACCGTTCTCTGGGCTTCGGGCGTGAAAGCGGTCGGAGCGTATGCGTTCGTCGTCGCGCTGTCACCGCTCGTCGGTGTCGCCATCGTTGTCGTCCGCAAGCAACTCGGCGCCGACCCCGGGCCTCCTGCTGCGTGGTCCGAGGTCACTCCCAACCTCGGCTGGCTCCTGCTCGGATCCGTGTTCGCTGCCGGTCTCGTCAATGCCGGGCCGATCGTCGTCGATCTGCTCGCCCGGAAGAAGGACGCCAAGCTCGTCACGTGGTTCGGATCCGGTGTGTTGCTGGCCCGGATCCCGTTGTTCTTGTTCCAGGCGGTGCAGGCTGCCCTGCTGCCGCGTCTCGCCGAGCTGATCGGAAAGGGCGCGTTGGACGAGTTCCGTCACGGCTTCCGGAGGCTCGTGTTGGTCGTCACCGGCGTCGCTGCACTCGGAGCCCTCGGCTCGGCCGTGTTGGGGCCATATCTGCTCCAAAAGGTCTTCCAGGCCCACCTCAGCGCTCTCACCGTGACGCTCCTGGCCGTTGGGTCGGGCGTCTACATGATCGCCCTGACGTTTGCCCAGGCGGTCATCGCGCTGCACGGTCACGCGCTCGTCGCGATCGGGTGGTTGGCCGGAATGATCACGTTCGCTCTCGTCACCTTCCTCAGTTCGCACGATCTTTTCTTGCGTGTCGAACTCGGCCTCGTCAGCTCGTCCGTCATCGCGGTCGTCGTGTTCTCCGCAGCGCTCAGCTACCGGTTGCGGATCGGTGTTCCGCCAGACGCAGCGTCGCTGCTGGAGGCCGCCGCCGACATGCCCTACGAGGTGTAGGGCACCGCAATGGTTCCGCAGTGACACAGAGACAGTGCCTGACCCGCGTCAGCCACCGATTGCGACGCCTGCTTTCTTCGACTCGATCTGCAGGTCGTTGGCCACCATCATCCGGACCAGTTCGGCGAACTGCACTTCGGGTTCCCACCCGAGCTTGGTGCGGGCCTTGGTCGGATCGCCGATCAGCAGATCGACCTCTGCAGGTCGGAAGAATCGCTGATCCTGGCGAATGTGCGCCTGCCAATCCTCGATGCCGACCTCGGCGAATGCCGTCTGGACGAGATCTTCGATGCTGTGCATGACGCCTGTCGCGATCACATAATCCGACGGCTCGTCCTGCTGGAGCATCAGCCACATCGCCTTGACATAGTCGCCGGCGAATCCCCAGTCGCGCTTGCTGTCGATGTTGCCGAGAACGATGTCCTCCTGCAGCCCCAACTTGATCCGGGCGACCGCGTTGGTGACCTTCCGCGTCACGAATTCGAGACCGCGGCGCGGGCCCTCGTGGTTGAACAGGATGCCGCTGCACGCGTACAGGCCGTAGCTCTCGCGGTAGTTGACGGTGATGTCGTGGCCGAAGACCTTCGCGCACCCGTACGGGCTGCGCGGGTGGAACGGGGTCATCTCGGTCTGCGGTGTTTCGCGCACCTTACCGAACATCTCCGACGAGGACGCCTGGTAGAAGCGGATGGGGTTATTCTCGTTGCCGCCGACCATGCGGATCGCCTCGAGCATCCGCAGCACACCGAGGCCGGTGATGTTGGCCGTCAGTTCGGCCTGGTTGAAGCTCATCGCGACGAACGAGATCGCGCCGAGGTTGTAGACCTCGTCGGGCTGCGCCACCGTGAGTGCTTTGACCAGCGAGGGAAGGTCGGCCAGATCGCCCGGGACGACCTCGATGAACGGCATCTCCTCCTGCAGGGTGATTGCCTTCGGATTGTTCTGGCCGGTGACCACGCCGTACACCTGGTAGCCCTTGCCGTGGAGGAACTCGGCGAGATGACGACCGTCTTGTCCGGTGATACCGGTGATGAACGCACGGGGCATGGTGATTTTCCTGAGGTGTTCGAAGGACCCGGCGGGCTCGCACAGGACACCGCAGTCTAGGGCTGCGGCCACCGCCCGGGGATCCATCCACGCCCGTCACGTCGCCGGTCGATGCCGGGGTACGATTCGCCGGGTGAGCAGCCCTGTCGAGACGGTTAGGGTGGCGATCGACGCCGGTCCGCTGCTCGGTCCGCTGACCGGAATCGGGGCGGCCGTCGCCGAGATGGCGGGCGCCTTGGCCGAACGGTCCGATGTGGTCCTGCTCCCGTATGCACTGAGCATGCGCGGCGCACTGCAGCCCGGAATGGTTCGGCTGCCGTTACCCGCCGCTGTCGCCCAACGGTTCTGGTCCAGAACCGATCGGCCTCGACTCGACCGACGTCTGCGCGCTGCCGACGTCTTGCACGGCACGAACTACGCCGTTGGACCGAGCCGTCTGCCGCGTCTCGTCACCGTGTACGACTGCTGGTTCCTCCGCAACGATCAGCAGGCCTCACCCGTGGTGCGACGCGTCGGCAATGTGCTGCGGCGTGCCGTGGCAGGTGGCGCAACCGTGCACGCCTCGTCACATGCGACAGCGGATGCAGTGCGCGAACTCCTCTCGACCGACCGGGTCGAGATGATCCCGCTCGCCGCTCTGCCGCGGCCTCCCCTCGTCGACTCGAGTGTCGCACGGGCGCCGATCGCCGAGCTCGAAGGCGTTCCGTTCGTTCTCGCGATCGGAACGTTGGAGAAGCGCAAGAACATCCCGATGCTGGTGAATGCCTTCGGCCGAATGGCAGCTCCTCACGATGGTCTGCGACTCGTGTTGGCGGGCGCCGACGGGGACGACCGGCCGGCACTCGACGCTGCGCTCGACGCGCTTCCCGCATCGCTGCGAACGCGCGTGATGAGCACGAATCGCGTCGATGCGGCAGTGAAGCAATGGTTGCTGTCGAACGCTCGAGTGCTGGCCTACCCGTCGTTGGACGAGGGTTTCGGGTTCCCGTTGCTGGAGGCGATGCAGTACGGTCTGCCGGTGGTGGCGTCGAACAGAGGCTCCATTCCGGAAGTGGCCGGCGACGCGGCGCTTCTCGTCGATCCGCTCGACATCGATAGCCTCGCCTCGGCGCTCGACCGAGCCCTGACGGATGCTGACGAACGAGCCCGCCTGATGGCCAACGGGCACCTCCGGGTGGATGCGTTCTCGTGGGCCGACACAGCACACCGTCTGACCGATCTGTATCGCCGCTTGGCGAGAGAAGGAAGCTGATGATCACTGTCGTCTCGGGAGGCGTCGGGGCAGCCCGTTTCCTCCGTGCGCTCCTGCATGTCGTCCCCGCCCACGACGTCACAGCGGTGGTCAACACCGGCGATGACACCGTCATGCACGGCTTGTCGATCTCACCCGACATCGACACGATCACCTACACACTCGCAGGCGCCACCGACGAGGTCCGTGGCTGGGGGATGCGCGACGAAACCTGGCGGGTGATGGAGGCCCTGGACCGCTTCGTCGCGATCCGGCCGGCAGGGTCGGCCGCAGCCCCGACGTGGTTCAACCTCGGGGATCAGGATCTGGCGACACACTTCTACCGGACAGCGCGTCTTGCCGAGGGGGGCACACTCACGGACATCACGGCTGAGATCTGCACTGCATTCGGGGTGGACATCACGCTGTTGCCGATGACCGATCAGATCGTCGAGACACGGGTGACGCTGGCCGGCGAGTCCGGCGAGATGGACCGCGAAGTCAGTTTTCAGGAGTATTTCGTCGAGCTCCATCACGGCGTACCCGTGCGCTCGGTCCGCTTCGCCGGTTCCGAAGTCGCGTCACTGACCGACAGCGCTCGTCGCGCCCTCGTCGAGGCCGAGGCCGTGGTAATCGCTCCATCGAATCCACTCGTCTCGATCGGGCCCCTCCGTGCGCTCGCTGGCGTGGACGAGATTCTCGAGGGTCGCCGTGATTCGGTGGTCGCGGTGTCGCCGATCATCGGCGGTACGGCGCTCAAGGGGCCTGCCGACCGGATGCTCGTTGAACTCGGGCACGAGGCATCGGTCGTCGGCGTGGCTCGCCTCTACGCCCCCATCGCCTCGGCATTGGTCATCGACCCGGTCGACGCACATCTCGCCGATGCCGTCGCCGGAGCGGGCATGCGACCCATCATCGTTGCGTCGATCATGAACTCTGCCGAGGTCTCGGCCACGCTGGCCAGAGCCACCCTGGCGGCCGTGTCCACGAGCTGACGCGACGGCCATTGAGCGCCCGAGCTGGTTCGCGGTGCAGAGTTCGCGGTGCAGAGTTCGCGGTGCAGAGTGGCCGGGCGGATTCACCCTGTCTTGTCGCGTGCGGAGGCGGCGACCGTGTTCCTGACGCCAGAGGCGAGATCGGTCCAGGGCGACCATTGCAGGTGAATACGGGCCCGCGTCGGTGACAGCGCGACGCGCGTGATGTCGCCGTGGCGACGGAGCGCGCCGACGATTTCGGCGTTCGGATCAACCAGCGACGCGAGTTCGCGGATGGACGTCTGGATTCCGGTCCCGACATTGACGAGCAGCCCCCCTCCGCGCTGCGCGGACCTGTACAACGCGTCGACAGCGTCGTCGGCATAGAGCAGATCCCGTGTCTGGCGTCCGTCGCCGTGTACCACGAGTGGCGCAGCGGAGGCTGCTGCGTCAGCAAACGCAGCGACGACGCCGTCGCTCGGCCGCTGGCGCGGACCGTAGACAGATGACATCGCCAGCGCGGTGTACTCGACGGAATGCTCGTTCCTGTACAGGTTGAGCAGATCGATGACGGTTCGGGCGAGAACGCCGCGCAGACCCTGTGGCTCGAAGACCCGACTCTCCTTGATCGGCAAGTCGCGCGAGGCGACGTCCCCGTACAGGTCGGCGGCCGGGAGAGCGACGATCAGTTTACCGACCCCGCTCGTACGGGCTGCCTCGAGCGCCGACAACAGGCTGGACACAGCGGTGCCGTCCACATCGTGGCCGGCCTGGCCGGGCGTCAGCAGGCCGAGGTGGTAGATGACGTCAGGTCGTCGCATGCCGACGAGTGATCCGAAGTCACCGAGGCGAACGTCGAGGGTGTGTATCTTCAGCGTGCCGCCGGCCACCCGCGCGTCAGCGAGGTTGCCCAACGCTCCGGTCGACAGGTCGTCAACGACATCGACGGCGACGCCTTCGGCCAGCAACCGATCGACGAGGTGCGAACCGAGGAACCCGGCACCGCCGACGACGAGTGGGTGCACGTCGTCAGCCGATGCGTTCGTCCGAACGGCTTTCACCGTCGGCAACGACTGCATCGGCTCCGAGGACACAATTGGCGACCAGTGCACCAGCGCCGATCGAACCCATCACGACGCTGTGGCTCACGGTTGCTCCGGTACCGATGCGAGCCCCGTCGAGAATGACCGACGCTGTGACCGATGCTCCGTCGCCGATCGTTGCCCCCGCTGCGACGACGACGTCGTGCAGGGCGACGTCGACCCCGATGGTCGCGCCCTCAGCGATGGCTACGGCATCGTTGCCGGCTGCCCGTCGGCCGGCGATCAGGTCGATGTTCGCGGCAAGGTACAACTCGGGGACACCAGTGTCGATCCAGTAGTCGTCGGTGGCCATCGCCCACAATCCCTTGTCGGACACGACGAGCGGGAAGATCTCACGCTCGAGCGAGACTTTCCGGCCCGCCTCGATGCGGTCGAGGAACGACGCCTCGAAGACGTAGGTGCCTGCGTTGATCAGGTTGCTCGGCGACGTCCCGGGAGGCGGCTTCTCGACGAAACGGCGAACGAGGCCATCATCCGCGCAGTCGACGACGCCGAACGCAGATGGGTCATCGACCGGGGTCAGGTGCAACGTGGCTTCGGCTCCGTGGGCGGTGTGAAAGGCAACGAGCGCGCCGATGTCGAGATCCGTCAGGACGTCACCGTTGGCCACGACGAAGGTGGAGTCGATACCGGCCACCTCGGCCGCAAAGCGGATTGCCCCAGCGGTGTCCAACGGCTCGGGTTCCACGGCATACGTCAGCCGAGCACCGGCGCAGGTCCCCTGTGGGAACGCCGCAAGAAACGGCTCCGGTTTGAATCCGAGCGCGAGGGTCACGTCGTTGACGCCGCCACGCACGAGGTTGCCGATCAACCGCTCGATGATGGAGACGTGGGCGACGGGCAGCATCGGCTTGGGAACGCTGAGGGTCAACGGCCGCAGCCGGGTACCGAAGCCCCCGACGAGAACGACCGCGCGCATCAGCCGCTCGTGATTGCCGTGGACGACTTGACGGTCGTCGCTGTCGACTTTGCCGTGCTGGTCGTTGCGCCACCCGGCCCAGTGGTTGCCGTACCGGTCGACGCAGTACCGGTGGAGGTGGCCGCTGGCTCGCCGGTCGGCGTGCTGCCAGCGGTGCCAACGGATGTCGCGGTGCCAGCAGAAGTCACGGTGCTCGCGCCAGGTGCGCCGCCGATCGTGGTGGTGGTCGCCGCGTTGTCGGTGCCGCCCGTTGCTGTCGTCGTCTGCGTCGAGCCTGAGCCATCGGCTGCACCGAGTTGGGGAAGGTTGAAGGCCGTCTCGGGCGCCTTTGGCTTTGTGTCATCCGGGACGAAGGCGACCATGAAGACCATTCCGTCCCGCTTGATCCGGACGTCACCCATATTGGCGATGTAGACCTGCGGGGCCTCGGTACTGACCTTGGAGTAGTTGTCCCACACCCACAGTTTCAGCGAAGCGGTCTTCTCGACACCGCCGACCTTGCACTTGGTCTTGCCTTCTTCGTACGTCTCTCCGCCCTGCGCAACCGGGAACGCCAACTTGGTGTTGGTCAGCGTCACGCCGTAGTTGGCGAGGAAGACATTGAGCTTGGCGTTCGTGCCGGTGGCCCGTCCACTCGAGTTCGGGTGCCAGTGCATGACGCCGTCGCCATGGGAGTGGATTCCGGTCGCGATGTAACGCTGATTGCTCAGGTTGCCGCGCGCATCTGTTTCCTCCAAGGTACCCGTCAGTTTCGGGTGGGTCAGCAGCCCAGACTCGTCGCAGACATAGAAACCGATTGCCGCGTGCCAGTGCTCGTTCGAGTTGGGCTCACCGGCGCCCGGCCCGGGTCGGCTCTGGCGGGCGTACACGACGAGCGCAGCGAGCAGGGCGACAACGATGATGATGACGACCGGAAAGAGAGTGCCACCCTGGAAGCGCACCTTCTTGCCCTTGCCCTTCTGGGCGAGCTTGGCGACTTTATTGGCGGACGATGATGAAGCCACGAGTATGCGAGGTTACAGCCAGCATCGTGGCATTCCGCTTCAGCGTCGCCGGGACTGAAGCCTGCGGAACAGGAATTCGTACGCTTCGGCGACAGCGGCGGGCGACGCGGCCGACTCGACCCAGGCCCGGCCACGTCGGCCCATGGCGGTCGCTGACTCGGAATCGCTGACGAGTTCGCGCAGTGCGGCGATGAACGCTGCAGCGTCGTCGGGCGCGACAGTGACCCCTGCGCCTGATGAGTCGAGGATGCGCGGCACCTCGGTGCCCGCATCGATCGCGGCCAGGACCGGCCGGCCGGCAGCGAGGATCGAGTATGTCTTCGACGGCACGCTGACCCGACCGAGTCCGGCTCGGAGTGGCACCACGTGGATGTCACCGGTGGCAAGCACCTCGGCCAGTCGCTCGATTGGTTGGTACCCACTGATCCGAACGTTGGCGAGCCCGGTGACGTCGAGTTCGAGAGAGGACTTCGCTGAACCTTCGCCGTTGATCAAGAACGTCACGTCCGGCATCGCCCTTGCCGCCGCCACGACGAGTTCGAGCGATTGCGAGAACCCGACATTGCCCGCGTACAGCACCACGGTCTCATCGCCGATACCGAGGTCCGTCCTGTATTTCGTCATCCGGTCGAGCGGGCGGATCTCGTTGGTCAGAACGAAGTTCGGGATCACGTGCACCCGACTGGCGAATCGATCCGCAAGCTTGGCGACCACGTTGTCG
The DNA here is from genome assembly GCA_043747765.1 of Actinomycetota bacterium. Taxonomy (GTDB): domain Bacteria; phylum Actinomycetota; class Acidimicrobiia; order Acidimicrobiales; family Ilumatobacteraceae; genus WLMZ01. The sequence goes on along the minus strand of JAYTOM010000488.1, from coordinate 8,337 downwards.
CGCAGGTCGTTGCTCAGCACCGAAACAGCGTCGGCACGCCTGTAACTGAACCGTTCCAACCAGCGCAGTGCGAGGATGATCCAACGATTCGTGATTGCTCTGGTCTCGATCGCGGCGTCCGGAAAGATGTCCTGGATGTTGAACACGAGCGGCCCACGGCGGACGATCTTCATCGCCCATCCGACGAGACCGTTGGTCAACGGCGGCGACATCGACAACACGCCGTCGACGCGTCCGCCACGAATCCCCTGCCACAACGCGAGCACGCTGAACCCCGCGAAACCCGCAGCACGACGGACGAGATTGGCCTTGTCATCACCGGGGAACGGATCGACGCGGGTGATGGAGCCCCACGGCACGACGGTTCGGCGCACCCGGTCGCCCGTCCAGTCAGGCTCGATCGAGTGAGTGCGGTACCACGGGAGCGCGGTCACGACGTGTACCTCGTGCCCTCTCGCGACCAACTCGTGGACGATGCGCGTCATCACTGCTCCCGTCGGTGCAGTGTCAGGTTCGAAGTGGGGGCAGACGACGGCCAGTCGCAACGGCGACGTCTCGTCCGAGCCTCCACATGCTGTTCGTCGGGCGGTTCGTCGTGCGGTTCGTCGTGCGTTCCAGCCCTGGCTCATTGCAGCGCGCGACCGTACGCAACGAGCAGGGCCTCGGCCGAACGCTTCGACGTGAAGGCCTTTGCTCGGATGTGGCCCGCCGCGATCAACCGGTCGCGTTGGTCGATCGCGCAGTCCAGAGCTCCGGCCCACGCATCGGGCTGCAGGGGCAACACGATTGCCGCCTCACCGGCCACTTCGGGCAGGCATGTGCGGTCGCTGCAGATCACGGGCGCGCCGAGCGTCATCGCCTCGATCACGGGCGCCCCGAAGCCCTCGTACTCGCTCGGGAACACCATCGCCGTCGCCATCATCAACAAGCCGTCACGATCGTGCGCCGGGACGCGTCCGGTGCGCACGACGCGGCCGCCGAGTCCGAGTTCGGCGATCGTCGCTGCGACATCGCGTTCCGCTGCACCGACACCGCCGACGAGCACGAGTCGCAGGGCCGGGTCCTTCCAGGATGCAGCCATCACGCTGAGCAGGAATCGGTGACCCTTGTGCGGGTGCGTCATCGCCGGCAGGACGATCACCGGTCCGCCGCCGAGCCCGTATTTGGCGCGCAATTCGTGCTCGCCGGTCGCTGCTCGTCCGAGCGTTGGTTCCATCCCGTGCGGCACCACAGCGACGAGATCCGGGTCACAACCGTAGGCATCGACGACGGTGCCACGCACATACTCGGACGGGACGGCAACGGCCGTCGCCCGCCCCACCGACCGGGGCATCGTCCAATCGAGATAGCGGCGTTTGACCGGACTCATGTACTGCGGGTAGGTGAGGTACTGCAGATCGTGGATGGTCAACAGGGTCGGCTGGGTCCCACGCGCCGGGACCGTTCCTCCGCCGTGGTGCACGAGTGCGCTGCCGGCAGTCTGCTCGGCCAGCCATGTGTGCTCGGCGAACACGCGTCGCGGCCGGCTCGACCCGTCGACGGGCGCGTCGACGACGCGAAATGCTGCGGCGAGATCGGGATGGGCCAGGGAAAAGCCCGGGAGCGCGAACAGAGTCGGTTCGACATCGTGTCGGGCAGCGAGCGTCAGCTCGGACAGGCCGAGCAGCTGACGAACGAGATATTCCTCGCTTCCCCCGACCTGGCCGGGTACACACCAGAGCAGGTTGACGGCGACGCGGCGCACGCTAAACGAGCTCCCTGTATGCAGCGACGGTCAGCTCGGCCGTCGAGTGCCATGTCGCCTGGGCGACGCGATGGCGGCCCTTGTTGCTCAATTCCGCCCGTCGGGACGCTGCCTCGGTGATGCCGCGCGCGATGTCAGCGGTGTCGCTCGGATCGACCAGGATCGCTGCGCCGTTCGCGGCTTCCTCGGTGGCCGTGTCGCCACTCGTCACCACAGGCGTGCCCTGTGCCATTGCTTCCAGCACAGGAAGACCGAACCCCTCGTGCACGCTCGGGTAGCAAAAGACATGGGCACCCGCGTACAGAGCCCACAAATCCTGCTTCGGAACAAATCCGAGAAAGCGGACATCGCCCTTGATGCCCGCCACGGAATCACCCCATCCCTCCGCTCCGGCGACGATCAGCGGCAACGGTTCGTCCAGCAGGGCGATTGCTTCGGCGAGTCGGCGCAGGTTCTTGCGCGGCTCGACCGTTCCCACGAACAGCAGGTAGCGGTCGGGCAGGAGGTACTCGAGCCGAACACGATCGATGTCGGTCGGGTCGGCGTGTTCGAATTCGACGCCCAAGGGCACGTGGCGCAGGCGCTCGGCGCCGATCCCAGCGGCAACGCAGTCGTCCATCGTTGCCTGTGAGCAGCACAGCACGAGGTCAGCCCAGCTGCGGATCAGGTCGAGACTGCGGCGGAAGACACGAATGCCGTGCTTGGTGAAGTTCTCCGGATTGTGCAGGAAGGCGAGGTCGTGCAGCGTGACGACGAGTGGCTTGCGCGTCGGACATGGGATCAATGTCGTGGCGTGAACCACGTCGACATCGCGAGCGACCAGCTCAGGGCGCGGCCACTTCGCGTGAAGCCACGATTCGTAGAGCCACGGCGACCTGAGCGGCAACTGGACCCACGGGATCGTCGGCAGCCATTCCTCCGGCGGCGGATTGCGGTGACGACCGGCGACTCCGACGAGTTCGAGACCGGCGATGCCGTCCATCGCCTCGGCCGTTCGCAGTGCGGCGACGCCGGTCCCGCCGGGAACCCGATGCCAACACTGTTCCAAGGTGTAGGCCACGCGCACGGCCCACATCATGCCTGTTGCGCACGTAGCATCGGCAAACATGAGCACAAGTTGGAGCGGAAAGACCGTCCTCGTCACCGGCGGTTCAGGGTTCCTCGGCCGCGTCGTCGTCGCCAGGTTGCGCTCCTTCGGAGCGACCGTCATCTCTCCTCGCAGCGCTGATTTCGACCTCACTCAACCAGGTGAAGCAGCTCGTCTCGTCGCATCCGCTCAGCCGCACCACATCGTGCATCTCGCTGCGCGCGTCGGCGGCATCGGTTACAACCAGATCGCCCCGGCCCCGTTGTACCTCGACAATCTGCTGATGGGAACGTACGTCATCGAAGCCGCCCGCCTCAGCCCGACGGTCGAGAAGACGACGCTCGTCGGCACGGTCTGCTCGTACCCGAAGTTCACACCGGTGCCGTTCCAGGAGGAAAGCCTGTGGGACGGGTATCCGGAGGAGACGAACGCGCCGTACGGCATCGCCAAGAAGGCTCATCTGATCCACGCTCAGGTCAACGAGCAGCAGTACGGCCAGCGTTTCGCGTACCTGATCCCGACCAATCTCTATGGCCCCGGCGACAAATTCCATCCATCGGTTTCGCATGTGATTCCCGCGTTGATGAAGAAGTGCGTCGAGGCCAAGGAGTCGGGGGCGGACAAGGTCGACGTCTGGGGAACCGGTCGGGCCAGCCGCGAGTATCTGTACGTCGAGGACGCAGCGGCTGCGATCGTGTTGGCGGCCGAGCACCATGTAGGAACCGAACCGATCAACATCGGTAACGACCGCGAGGTGACGATTCGCGAGACCGTCGAGACCCTTGCGCGGCTGGTCCAATTCGATGGCGAGCTCGTCTGGGATCCAACCAAGCCCGACGGCCAACCACGCCGGCGGGTGTCTGTCGCGCGGGCCGAAGACCTGCTCGGCTGGCGAGCACAGATGGACTTCGACGAGGGACTTCACCGGACGCTCGAGTGGTACCTCGCCAACCGCCAGGAAGCCGAGCGCAAACCGACCTGAGCTGCGTCATTCGCTTGTCTCACAGTCAGATTTCGTGTCGCGGCGGATCAGTGAGCGGTCGTTCCAAGGCATCACGAATCTGACCGATGACCAATCAGGCTCGTCGGTCACATCCAGGTAGGTGAACTGCAGGACCACGAAACCGTCGAGCACCAGTTGGTTCATCCGCTCGGCATCACGTTGCATCTGCGATCGCGTGCGGTGAAAGGAATACCCGAGCACCTCGATCACGAGTGGAGTCCCCGGAAACCTGAAGTCGACCCGCACGAGACGGTCACGCGCCGTGGTGAGGGTCTGTTGACAAACGGGCCGAGGCAGTCCGGACTCGGCGACGATTTCGAGCAGGCGTCGTTCGAGCCAGCTGTGGCCGCCCCGACTGATCTCGGACCCCCCGATGATCCGGATCAGGTCAGGAATCCGGTGGCGACCCTTGGATCGCAGGGCAGCGATCCGGGCATGAAGATGCCTTTCGGTGATGCCCCCATCGCGCAGGGCCGAGTCGGTGGCGATCGAAACTCGCTCGGGCGTCTCGAACCGGGCGAGGTCGATGATCGTTCGCGGCGGTGACGTGACGGCGACCTGCCAGACGGTCTTGCGATCGATCGGCTCGAGGAACATCGTCGTGTGGATGACGTGCCCGATCCTGTTCAGGTGCCGGCCGCGGGGGATCAGAAGGTGGAAGGGCGGTCGGAGATGGAAACTGTCGAAACTCAGCAGGGCGCCACCGGTCGGGCCGAACGCCCAGACCGGGTCGCCGACGCCGATCATCAGCTCTCGCAGCGCTTCGAGCTGCTCTGGATTGGGAGGGTTGCCGCTCTGGATCCGGCTACGAAGCGTGTCGTCGCTGCCTATTCCGGTGTTGAACCGACGAGACGATGTCTCGCGCTGACCTGTCGCGTTCGCCCGATCCGGGCGAACGATGATGGTCGCATCCATAGTCAAGCCGCTGACACAGAAGCGGGCGGCACGGGGGGCCGTAGGATTCGGCCGATGCAAACAACCACACGGATGCCAGCGGCGTTCATCGGGCACGGCAGCCCGATGAACGCGCTCGAGACGAATCGACACACCGAGGCGTGGCGCACGTTCGCCGGATCGGCACCGACGCCGCGGGCGCTCCTGGTGATCTCGGCGCACTGGTACATCAATGCCAGCGCGGTGACGACGATGGCCCGGCCGCGCACGATCCACGACTTCTTCGGATTCCCGAAGCAACTGTTCGACTTCGAGTATCCGGCGCCGGGCCTGCCCGAACTCGCCGACGAGATCGCCGAGCTGACCCAGCCGATCTGGATCGGCAAGGACATGGACAGCTGGGGCCTCGACCACGGAACATGGTCGGTGCTGTGTCACATGTACCCGCAGGCAGATGTCCCGGTCGTGCAACTGGCGATCAACGCCGCCCAACCGCTCGAATATCACCTTGCTCTCGGCGCATCGCTCGCCGCGTTGCGAGACAGCGGCGTGATGATCATCGGCAGTGGCAACGTCGTGCACAACCTCGGCATGCTCGACTTCAGCGATCCCGAACTCGGTTTCGACTGGGCAATGCGCTTCAACGAAAAGGCCAAGGAGCTGGTGGCGACGAACCCCGGCGACGTTGCCTCACTCGGCACCGACCCTGACTTCCGCAACAGCGTTCCGACGCCGGATCACTTCATCCCGTTCCTGTACTTCGCCGGCTTGGCCGCCGAGAGCGATCAGACTGCCGAGGTGATCACGGACGGCTACATGGCCGGGTCGCTATCGATGACCTCGTGGACGTTGAACTGATCGACTCGACCGAAGCGGCCCGTCAGGTGCCGGTCAGGGCGGCGACGATCGGGGCGAAATCCTGCGCCTTGTCACCGGGTATCACCGTGTACGAATAGCCCCAGCGTTCGCGTCGTGACTGCAGCCGCTCGGCAATCTCGGCGGCAGAACCGATCAGCGTCAATGGTGATGCCAGCACCTCAGCAGCGTCGGCGGCGAACACCTCCCCCAGCATCGCTCCGAAACCAGCGCTGTCGTCGGTGACTTCGGCGACGGACAGCCAGGCGTTCAGTTCGAGATCGTCGAAGCGGTCGCCAGCACCCTCGGCGACCCAGGAGACCTTGTCGTCGATCCGTGCGGGGAGCGCGTCCTGTGCGGCCGCTGTGTCGATCTCGCCGGAGTGGATCGATGCGTTCACGCCGACGATGTCTGCGTTGGCCCCGGCGAAGCGAAGAACCCGCTTGCCGCCACCGGCGATGATGATCGGCGGTCCACTCGGCCGGTGCGGTACGGGTGTGCCGACGAGATCCGTGATCGTGTAGTGGTCGCCGGCGAAGTTCACCGGCTGGCCGGAGAACAGGGCTTTCATCACCAGCACATGCTCGGTCATGCGGTCGACCCGAACCTTGGGTGAATCCATGACGATGCCGGCCCGGTCGTAGTCGAGCTTCTTCCACCCAGCGCCGAGGCCGACCTCCAGCCGACCCCCCGACAGCATGTCGATGGTGGCCAGTTCACGAGCCAACACCGCGGGATGGCGATAGTCGCAGTCGAAAACCAACGAGCCGACGTTCAACGTGGTTGTCACGGCAATCGCAGTCGCCATTGCGACGATCGGTCCGATGCCTTCGTCGAAATGATCTGGCACGAACAGAGTGGAGTAGCCGAGTGCCTCGACCTCACGCACGGTGTCTGTCCAGGACAGCCCGTCACGAGCCCCGTGCAACTCGATACCGAAGCGGAACCGGCGGACATGCGTCATGGGGCTCATGTTTATCGCGCCGGGTTCCCTACTGTGTGCCAATGGGCTCCACCACCGTTCTGCGCACCTCGACCAAGACCGGTCTGGAGATGGTCGCCGATGTGGCCGGCAATCCCGGCGATCCTGTTGTCCTCCTCTTTCACGGCGGTGGGCAGACCCGGCACGCGTGGGGTGGCGCACTGACTGCACTCGCCGAGCGCTCGTGGTATGGCGCATCGTTCGACCTCCCGGGTCATGGCGAAAGTGGCTGGGAGCCGAACGGCAACTATGACCTCGACACGTTCGCCACCGCCGTCGCCGATGTGGCCGGCGAATTCAGCCAGCCAGTGTTGGTCGGCGCGTCGCTCGGCGGCTTGTCCGCACTGGTTGCGATCGGCGAGGCGATGGTGCCGGATGCAAAGGCATTGATCCTGGTCGATGTGACACCACGACTCGAGCGAGAGGGCGTCAACCGGATCGGCGACTTCATGCGGCTCGGGATCGACGGCTTCGCTTCGCTCGACGCCGTTGCCGATGCCGTTGCCAGTTACCTCCCGAATCGTAAGCGACCGAGTGACGTGAACGGTTTGCGCAAGAACGTCCGCCAACGCGAAGACGGAATGTGGGTCTGGCACTGGGACCCCAGATTCTTCGCGCGGATCGACAACGAGGCGAGCGTCGCCGAGACCGGCGAGCCGACAGCGGGGCGATTCACTCCCCCACAGCGTCTGCACGAGGCCAGCCGACGAGTGACCATTCCGACGTTGCTCGTGCGCGGTGGCAGTAGCGATGTCGTCAGTGCCGAGGGCGCTGCCGAGTTGAAGGAGTTGATTCCCCACGCCGAGATCGTCGATGTGGCGGGTGCCGGCCACATGGTCGCCGGCGACCGCAACGACCGATTCAACGATGCGGTGATCGAGTTCCTCGAGCGGGTCGTTCGTGGTGCCGGTTGATCGCGAAGCGTCGGACGCCGCCGAACCGAGCTCGCTAGCGCTCACTAGGCTAAGAGAAATCGTCGGTGCGGACAACGTCATCCTCGATGCCGATGCACGATCCGGGTACGAGACAGACTGGACGGGACGTTTCCACGGACGAACCCGCGCCGTCATCCGGCCGGCGGACACAAAACAGGTGGGCGCGATCGTCGCTCTCTGTCGGGCTGAGGGAATCGCGATCGTTGCCCAGGGAGGAAACACCGGGCTCGTCGGCGGCGGCATCCCGACGAGCGGCGAGCTCGTGGTCAGCATGCGGCGGATGGCGGCGATCGGTCCTGTCGACACTGCCGCTCGACAGATCACGGTCGGCGCCGGCGCCATTCTCGCCGATGTCCGCGCCGCGGCCGATGCTGCCGGATTGGCGTACGCGATCGATCTGGGAGCACGCGATTCGGCGACCATCGGCGGCACGATCGCGACGAACGCCGGCGGGCTGAACCTGATCCGCTACGGCGGCACACGCGAGCAGGTGGTCGGGATCGAAGTGGTGCTCGGCTCGGGCACGACGATCAGCCGGCTGAGCGGACTGGTCAAGGACAATACCGGATATCACCTCCCGTCGTTGCTGTGCGGCAGCGAGGGCACCCTCGGCATCGTCACTGCAGCCCGGCTCCGGCTGGTGACGCGTCACGAACATCGCGTCACGGCACTGATGGCGTTGTCCACCGTCGAGTCTGCCGTTGTGGCTGTCGCCGAAATGCGATCCGCGATCGACTCGTTGGAGGCGGCCGAACTGTTCCTCGACGCTGGTGTACGTCTCGTCTGCCAGACGTTCGGTCTTCGGCAACCGTTCGCGCAGTCACACCCGGTGTACGT
>JAYTOM010000487.1:0-1556 GCA_043747765.1 Actinomycetota bacterium | reverse complement strand
AGCCACAAGACCCCCTTCGAAACCAATGCGGCCTACGCTACGGCCACGCCACCGAACCACACCGCTGGTTCACCGTCGAGCGAATAGGACTCTCGGACGTTCTGTCGCGTTGTCAGCGGCCGGTGGCGTAAGGCGCCGGCACGTCTGGTTGGAGGTAGGCGTCTGGTTGGAGGTAGGTGTCGATTCGTTGGTTGGCGGTGTGTTCTTCGTCGTCGGGGGCGCCGACGTAGGTCGTGACGAGTGTTTCGACGCGGTGTCCGAGTCATCGCGCTGTTTCGGTGAGTGGCATGCCGGCGCGTAGCCAGGTGGTGGCGGCTGCGTGGCGGCAGTCGTAGACGCGCATCGGTTTCTGCACGACCGAAGCGAGCGCGCTGTGCCATGCTCGTGCCCAATTCGATCCGCTCGGCCGGGTGTCGTTGCGAGTGCGGAACAGCAGACGCTCCGGCGCTGTGACATCGTTCTGTTCGATCCACTCGCGTACCATCGCGACGAGCATCGGCGGGATCGGCACGCTGCGCAGCCCGGTCTTGGGTTCGCCCAGTTCATCGAAGGAGATGTCGGCTTCAGCGACCTCGATCCGGCCCCAACCGTCGGGTGGCAACTCGGCCGATCGGACGCGAAGCATCACGACCTCAGATGGCCGCCGACCGGCGAAATGGGCGACAGCGGTCACGAGCCGGTACGTCTCGCTGCCGGGCTGAGTGACGATCGCGTCGATCGCTGCCGCCATCGCGGCTGGGCTCGGCAGCCCGCGGACATCGACGCTGCGTCGGGTGCGGGCGACCTTTCGTCCTGAGCGCGTCTTCGACCGTCGCTGCCGCTCATCCGCCGTGATCGGGCCGGCTTCGATCGCGGATTGGACCGAGGCGCGAGAGACGATGCGGGTCCGGTTGGTCGTGTTCGCAGCCATCGGCGAACCGTCGAGCTTCAGGCCGAGTCGACGGTCGATGTCGGCGATGCGTTCCCGATCGAGTTCGCCAGGGGTCAGGCTGTGTTTCGCCATCCACTTCTCGTGCTGCGTGTCGTGTCCGCTCTCGGAGTCGGGCGCTGGCGCCGTGTACAGATACACGCGCTGGCCGTCCGGCGCCCTCTCGCCGTGCACTGTGGCGATCGTGATGAATCAAGCAATCGACTCCGTCGCCGACGCACGTGTGCGCGGTTGCCACTCCGGCCACTGCTCAGCGAGCCAACGTCGCGACCACTCTTGGACACGGACCTCGCTCAGCGGGGTCTGCCACGATTCTGGCTCGCCGGTTGTCGCGAAGCGGTGTCAACGGTCAAAGCGGGCTGATCGGGGCGACCGGAGACCGGGGCCCGGGCGACGCGGTAGAGCTCGGGTATTTGCGTGACGACGATTGCGTGTCGGGGGTGACATTTCAGACGACTCGTGCTGTTGTTGGGGCGGCGGGTTGGATTAGTTGCCAGAGGGATGCGGTGGTGAGCAGTGTGGCTATTGCGGTCCATCCTGCTTGGCGCCAGTGTTGGCGATTGATGTCGAGGGTGAGTAGGTGGCGGGGAGCGTGCCAGAGCGCGAAGTAGAGCGCGAACGAGATGAG
>JAYTOM010000486.1:0-2757 GCA_043747765.1 Actinomycetota bacterium | reverse complement strand
CCACTGTCGACGGCCTGTTCGCCGGAGCAGGGCCCATCGCTGGGGGGACCCTCGAGCTACCGGTGGCCGGTCGAGGGGGCGTCGCCGCCAACGCTGTTGCGGCGACGTTGAACGTCACCGTCACCGGAGCCGCAGCAGCTGGTTTCGTCACCGTCTATCCCTGTGGCGACCCGCAGCCGACGGCGTCGAGCCTGAACTACTCCGCTGGCACCACGGTCCCGAATGCAGTCGTCACCAAACTCGGCGCCGGTGGCAAGGCCTGCCTGTTCGCCTCGCAGCCGCTCGACATCATCGTCGACGTCAATGGGGCCTTTCCTCCCGAGACGACGTATGTGCCCATCAACCCGGCCCGACTGCTCGACACCCGCGCCGACCACACCACGAGCGACGGTGCGCAGCAGGGAGGTGGCGACGTCCGCCCTGCTTCAGTGACGATGTTGCAGATCACCGGACGCGCCGGAATCCCGGGTGACGCGACAGCCGTCGTGGTCAACCTGACAGTGACCGAGCCAACGGCTGCGGGCTACGCCACCGTGTACCCGTGTGGCAGTCAGCCACCGACAGCGTCGAACCTCAACTACGTCGCCGGCGAGACAGTTCCGAACCTGGTGGTTGCTAAGATCGGCGCCAACGGTGCGGTCTGCGTGTTCAGCCAGCAGACAACCCAACTCATTGCCGACGTCACCGGCTACTTCCCGGCATCGACCACATTCGTGGCACTCGTTCCTGGTCGTCTGCTCGACACTCGCGCCGGGTTCGCGACGATCGACGGCTCAGCAGCCGGTGCCGGGATCCAACCAACCGGGACCGTCACCGCTGTGCACGTCGTCGGCCGGGGAGGAATTCCGAACGGGGCCACCACTGCCGTCCTGAACGTCACCGTGACAGATCCTGCGGCCGCCGGCTTCGTGACCATCTATCCATGCGGCATCGATCCGCCACTCGCCTCGAACCTGAACTTCGCCGCCGGGCAGACCGTTCCGAATGCCGTGCTGAGCAAGATCGGGACGAACGGAGACGTGTGCATCTTCAACAGCCAACCAACGAACCTCATCGCCGATATCACGGGCTACTTTTCCTGACTCCTGATCAGCTGAGGTACTCGATCGGGCTTCACGAACGAGCATCGACTGCTCATCCGCCGCCGCCCGACAATTGTCGTCGACCTGAACTGGACGAACAAGAGCGCTCCCACCCCGAACCAGCTCACCATCGGGCTGTCCGGCGCCGATGCGATCACGTCTGCGACAACGCAGGATCGGGCGGCGTCTTGATCGCACCGCGCAGGAACGTCCTCCATCGCCGTCATCGCTGCCGAGGCCCGATGTCGGCTCGCCACGGCCAGGACGTTGCGCGTCGAGGCATCGACGCCGCGACATCGAATCGGCGTCAGGGCTGAACCACACCGCGTTGTGAGGTGATGCGTGTGTACAGCTCGGGACGACGGTACTTGTCGAAGTCGAACAGGGTGTTCTTGTAGCGCGCACACCAGTCCAGATCGCAACGGGCCACGATCAGCTCATCGTCCGTCGTCAGGGCCTGAGCCACGATCTGGCCGCTCGGGGCGACGATCATCGATTGACCGAGAGAATCGACGCCTTCTTCGACGCCACCCTTGGCGACGCCGACGACCCAGGTTCCGTTCTGATAGGCACCGCTCTGCATCACGAGCGCATTGTGGAATCCCTGCAGGATGTCCTGGCTGGGGTCCGGCACGTAGTGGATCGGCGTGTTGTATCCGCAGAGGATCAGCTCGACGCCCTGGAGCCCCATCACGCGGTAGGTCTCCGGCCAACGTCGGTCGTTGCAGATCATCATCCCGACGATTCCGCCGAATGCCCGCCACACGCCGAAGCCCTCGGTGCTCGGCTCGAAGTAGTAGCGCTCGGCGTGCTGGAACGGACGGTTTGGCTCATTGTGTTCGTGGCCGGGGATGTGCGCCTTGCGATAGGTCGCGACGATGCTGCCGTCGCGCTCGACCAGGGTCTGCACGTTGTGACGATGGACGGAACCATCGGCCTCCGTCGAGCGCAGCGCGTAGCCCAGACAGAACCCGACGCCGAGGTGCCGGGCCTCGTCGAACAGCGGCTGAGTGTCGGCATTGGGCATCGCCGTCTCGTACCAGTGGTCGGCGTCGGTGATGTCGTCGACGAACCAGCGCGCGAAGAAGGTCGTCAGCGCGAGCTCGGGGTAGACGATCAATTCGACGCCGTGGTCGTGGGCCTGATGCAGGAGTGTGATCATCCGTTCCACGACGCTCGAACGGGTGTGGTCCCGTTGGACAGGACCGAGCTGGGCTGCGCCGATTGTGAGGATGCGAGTCATATCGAGGCAACCTTTACGGCACGACCCCGACGACGTCAAGTGCCTGGGCGATCTGCACCAGGCGGCAGGCGCCATCGGCGACGAGCCACGCCAGACCCGGCCGCGACGGTATCGGCAGGCGACGCGGCAATATCGCACCGAGCAGATCTCCGTCGAGATCGTTCGCAGCGGCCATCACCAAGCCGAGTCGCGACCTGCGAACCGCGGTCGTCCAATGTCCGTAGCCGGCCCGCAGCCCCTCGGCGCGGCCGGCCGCGACAACGTTGAAGTGGTCGCTGCGACGTGAGATCCGCGCCGCGAACGCTCCGCTCGCGTCGTCGACCAACTCCGCATCGTCCACGACGACGAGTACTGGCACGTCGGCTGGCGTCGCTGCCAGCAGGGAATCCAGATCGGCGTGGACCGAGCCGACCACGGCGCTCGAACGACGTG
>JAYTOM010000485.1:0-1972 GCA_043747765.1 Actinomycetota bacterium | reverse complement strand
GAGAGCGCCTACGTTCCAGCTCTGCAATCGGCCGGCTTCAGACTCGTCACACGCGAACGTGGATGGCACGAGCATCGGCTCCAGACGTTGGACAACCCGCGCGTCAACCTGCATGTCTTCTCACCCGAGTGTCCTGAAGTGATCCGGCACCGGATGTTCCATGACTGGTTGATCGAGCACCTCGAGGACCGAGACCGGTACTGCCGTGCCAAGCTCGACGGAGCGGCAGGCGCACGCGCTGCTGGCGAGAGCGTGTTCGACTACGACCAACGCAAGCAGCCCGCCATTCGCGAAATCTACGCCCGAATGTTCCGCTCCCACGGTCTCATCTGACTGACCGATCCACCACCGTGGCTCGATCTTGACGATCAGATCCACCCTTCACCGAACTGTGGATCAGCGCCACTGTCGGCCCCGTCCCGCTGTCGGAGAACTCGACGTTCAGGCTGTTGGCACGAACGATCGGCATGGATCCCTCCTCGGACATGCTCCGGCCAGTCGCTGGGAGCGCTCAGCGGTCGACGGTCACCTTGAGGAACGTGGCCGGGATGATGGTCCGCTCGGGCGAGGTGCTGGTGTTCTGGGCGGTGAACAGGTCATTGAGTTCGGCTTGGAGGTTGAACGCTTTGGCGTTGGATTCGGCGGCGGCAAAGGCGTTCATCGTCGGGCCGTAGTAGTTGCGGAAGACCTCCACGAACTGCACCGGGGTGCCGGCGAAGTCGAACATCCATGTGTCGCGCTCGCAGCGGATGCGGTCGGCGCTGATGCCGGCTGCGGTGAAGCGATGGTGCACGTGGTCCTCCAGCCCCCAGGTGACGGGGCTGACGAAGCCGTCTGGGGGCGGTGGCGAGTACGAGCCGCTGATGCGCAGGATCTGGGCCACCAGGGTCGGGTCGCCGGGGATCCAGTTGCCCATGACGATGCGGCCGCCCGGCTTCACCACGCGCACCATCTCTGCGGCGGTGTCGTGGGGGCGCGGTGCGAACATCGCACCGAAGACGCTGATCAGGAGATCGAAGGTCTCGTCGTCGACGGACTCGAGGTTCGATGCGTCGCCCTCCTCGAACGTGCAGTTGGTGAGGCCCAGTTCCGTCGCTCGGGCGTTGCCGGCGGCGACCAGGTTGCGGGCGATGTCGATGCCCCGCACCATCGCGCCCCGTTGGGCTGCCGGGATGGCGGTGGTGCCGTCGCCGCAACCCAGGTCGAGCAGGTGCTGGTCAAGCTGCACGCCGAGGCCTCGGACGAACGTCTCGCCACTCCCGCGCATGGTGTCGGCGATGCGGGTGAAGTCTCCTTTCTCCCACAGCACCTTGTTGGGGTTGATGGGTGTTGATGTCTCGGTCCCGTTACTCATGTCGGTGCTCCTTGGTCCGTCCGGCCGGTCGGCCGGTGATGGGGTCATGGTGGGCGCGGGCGCGTGCAGCGGACTTGCAGCTGGCAGTCGTTCTGCGTGCTCGTTCTGCAAGCGGCCTGCAAGCGGTGCTGGCAGAATCGTCACATGGGCAAGGAGCTGGACATTCGCGTGCTCGGCAACGTCGAGGTCAGGCGCGGCGGCGTTCCGGGGGCGATCGGTGGCCCCAAGCCGCGGCAGTTGCTGGCAATGCTTGTCGCTGGGCACGGCGATGTCGTCAGCGTCGACCGTCTGTGCGATGAACTGTGGGGACAGCAACAGCCGTCCGACCCCGGTGCCGTGCTGCAGGGCAACGTGTCCAGGTTGCGGCGTCTGCTGCACCCTGACGCGCGGATCGTCGCTCGTCCGCCGGGCTACGCGTTGGACGTTGATGAGCGCTCGGTGGATGCTTGGCGGTTCGAGACGATGTGCGCTGCGGCCCGCGCCGAGCCGGACGGGGAAGCAGCGTCCAGACGTTTCGGAGCCGCGCTCGGCCAATGGGGCGGTGTCCCGTACGCCGAGTTCGCCGGGCGGGATTGGGCGCGGCCCGAGTTCACCCGTCTCGACGAGTTGAGGCTGACA
>JAYTOM010000484.1:0-8336 GCA_043747765.1 Actinomycetota bacterium | reverse complement strand
TGGTCGTGGCCGTCACGGCCGTCGTGACGGTCGTGGCAGCTGGCGGAACCGTTGTGGAAGTCACTGTCACAGCTGTCGCGACGGTCGAAGACGCCGTGGGTGCAGCAGTCCGGCAGCTGGCCACCATCAGAATCACGACAACCGCCAAGACGTGGCTCCGTTTCACGCTCAGATCGTACGGCGTGGCAACCGTGGTGGAGTGCCCTGGCGGCGCCACGAATCGTTCCAAGTCTGAAGGTCTCGTTCATGTCAACCCTGCTGTCTGCGCGGCCAACGCTGAACGATCTATCAGTGTGCGCCGTCCGACTGACCGCCTCTAACGGACCTCTAACGGGCAAAGGTCCTCTCACAGAGCGCGTTTTCGGGACCAAAGGCCCTGGCGGCCGCTGGCGAGGAACACGACGATCAGCGCGTGACTCATCCGATGGGTTCCGGGAGGTGGCTGTGATGTTGTTTGCCAATCGCGTCGAGGCAGGGCGGCGTCTTGCGGCGAGGCTGCAGCACCTGCACGGCATGCCCGTCGTGGTCCTCGGCCTCCCCCGCGGTGGTGTGCCGGTCGCGGCCGAAGTTGCTCTGGCACTCGAGGCCCCATTGGACGTGATCGTCGTCCGCAAGCTCGGAGTGCCATTCCAGCCAGAACTGGCCATGGGCGCGATTGGCGAGGGCGGGGCGAGGGTTGTCAACGAGGAAGTCGTCCGCCTCGCCCAGGTGTCCGCCCGAGAGTTGGCGGAGGTGGAAACACGCGAGCGGATCGAGTTGGATCGTCGCGCCCGACGATTCCGCGGTGATCGACCACAACAGCCGCTCGCTGGTCGGATCGTCGTCGTGGTGGACGACGGGATCGCTACCGGTTCGACAGCGCGAGCAGCGTGTCGGGTCGCCCGCGCCCGCGGCGCGGCACGGGTCGTGCTCGCCGTACCCATCGCCCCAGCGGATTGGATGGAGCGTTTTCGCGATGACGCCGACGAGATGATCTGCGTGGCCTCACCCGCGTCGTTTCGTTCGGTCGGACAGTTCTACGCCGATTTCACTCAGACCACCGACGAGGACGTGGTGGACTGCCTCGAGCGCGTCGCAGTCGCGAACACGACGGTACGTCGCGACGATGGCGGCACCACCGTCGTGACCGCCGAACCCCGTGCCGTCGATGAGGAGGTCTTCATCCGCTCCGGGGCGGTCCAACTCTGCGGTCACCTCACCATTCCCGAAAATGCGGTCGGTGTCGTCGTGTTCGCGCATGGCAGTGGGAGCAGTCGACACAGCCCGCGGACACAATTCGTGGCTTCGATGCTCAATCGGGGGCGGCTTGGCACGCTCGTGTTCGACCTGCTCACCAGCGATGAGGAGAGCGACCGATCCAACGTGTTCGACATCGATCTCCTTGCCCGACGGCTGATAGACACCACCCACTGGCTGCGTTCCCGGCGCGATGCGGCGGCACTTCGAATCGGCTACTTCGGAGCGAGCACGGGTGCCGCTGCGGCATTGTGGGCTGCGGCAGAACCCGGTGCCGACATTGCCGCCGTCGTATCACGCGGTGGCCGCCCCGATCTCGCAGCGGCACGGCTGCCCGCTGTGACCGCACCGACCCTACTGATCGTCGGCGGCGCCGACCACGCCGTGCTGGGCTTCAACAAAACCGCCCGCGCGCTGTTGCGGTGCGAAGTCGCGTGGCTCGTGGTTCCCCACGCAACCCACCTGTTCGAAGAACCCGGAACGCTCACCGTCGCCGCCGAAGCGGCCCGCGACTGGTTCCTCGACCACCTGCCAGTCGAGATGCGCAATCGCAGCTTCTCACGTTCCGCCACGGCCACGTCGGGGACCGCTTGAAGTCGGTGCGCGCCGTCCGGAATTCCTCGAACAGCACACACGGCTGCGAGGACGTCGTCAGGGATCCGTACCATCGGCGGCGCTTGCGATCGGTTTCATCGCGGGTGACCTTGGCGAAACCCTTCAGAACACCCTCGGCATCCACGATTGCAGTGATGACGACGTTGGCCCAGAACATGCTTGAGTCCTTCCGGACCCGCCAACCCAGATCTCGATGCTGCCCGAGGCTGACTGCAGCAGCGAGTTTACGCGCAGGTTTACCGTCCCTGACATCGGCAGCGGAGGAGAAGACGGTGAACGACTTTCCGATGATCTCGTCTGCCATGTACCCCTTGATCCGTTGCGCATCTCGATCGTGCACCGTCGACGCCTCGAACGCAAGCCGACTCGTCGTCCTGTCGGTTGCACCCACGCCCGAGGAACCACGACATACCGAGGACTGGGCAATGTTGCGAGTGTGCGTTCTGCTGCAAGCACTGGCCCTGGCGAACATGGGCGACATGTGTCTCTCGGCCCTATCGCCCGAGAACGAAAGTTGCAATGGTGAATTCCGAGGAAACCAATCCCCGACGTTCTCGTCGCAGCGAGGTTTGCCCGTCCCGATCGCGTCGACGCGAGCACGCGAAATGGGAAGTTCTCAGACGCTTGCACATTGGAGACCACCGTGAAAACCGATTCCCATCTGCAGGGCGACGTGATCGCCGAACTGAAGTGGTGGCCCAATGTCGATGCCGCCCACATCGGCGTCACCGCGGACAATGGTGTGGTCACCTTGACCGGTCAGGTCGGCCATTACGCCGAGAAGGCCAAGGCCGAGCAAGCTGCCAAGGCCGTGTACGGCGTCAAGGGCATCGCCAACGACATCGTCGTCGAGCTCCCAGGATCGAGCAAGCGCACCGATCAGGACATCGCCGAAGCGGCGCTGAACACACTCAAGTGGAATTCCGAGGTCCCCAACGACAGGCTCACCGTGGTCGTCAAGGACGGCTGGGTACAGCTCGAAGGCACGGTCGACTGGCAGTACCAGAAAGACGCTGCGGGCCGGTGTGTGCACTACCTGATGGGTGTCAAAGGCGTCAACAACACGGTATCGCTGAAGCCGACCGCGAAATGGATCGACGTCACCACCAAGATCGAAGACGCCTTCCGGCGCAATGCCGATCTCGAAGCCCGGCGGATCAGTGTGCACACCCACGATGGCAAGGTCACCCTTGCCGGCAACGTCGCCTCGTGGACCGAGCGGAACGAAGCGGCAATGGCCGCATGGTCAGCACCTGGTGTCACGAGCGTCATCAATGACCTGGTTGTCGCTGTCTAGAAACCACCCTGACACCCATCGTCGAAATGGGCTCGATGCGGTGTGCCCGCCGCATCAAGCGCCCGGGAAAAGAAGGTGTAGGACTTCTCGCGAAAGTTTGAAGGAATCACGATGACCAATCACAACCATGACGACCTCACACCGAACGCAGTCGTCGTGATCTACACAAACGAAGACGATGTCACCGCCGTCAAACATCTCGGACGGGAAGGCTTTGACCTGCCGACTGCTGTCGAGCGCGACAGCGCCCGGGAGTCCCTGCGCCACACCACCACGATCGACTCGACGTCTACCGACACAACCCGCCACGACATGCGCCTCCTGCCCGGCGTCGTGACCACCGTCGACACAGACACGGATGAGCCGGACATCGCCATCCGAATCCCATCCGATTGGGGAGACGTCGTTGGTTCGTCGACCGGTCGGCTCGCAGTTCACCTGAAGCCTCTCGATTCGAACGAGTTCTGCTGGCGTTGCGCAGGCGTAGCGCGTCAACCAGGCGTCAACAGACCACCGACGGCGGCCACAGTCCGATGACGTTCGCACAGTCGTCGACGAAGGCAGCCAAGCGCCGTCATGGAATCGTGGTCGGCATCGACGGATTCCCGACATCGCATCAACCGCTCGTGCGGCTCATACAGAACTGAAGCACCAGCGTGGCGTCGACCTCGACGTCGTCATCGCTGCTCGGACGGTCCCACAAGTGGGCGGCCGGCTTCAACACCGGGCCGCAGTACCTGTCCTGCGCCGCAGATTCGCTATACCAACGCCCTGGTGGCGATCGACGGATCCGACGATTTTGCGACCCTGCTCTTGACCGGCCGAGCACCGGCCAGGCGTTGGAGAGCCGTCGTTCACACCGTCGGTGTCGGGTCTGGCGCCGATCCCAAGAGATCGGGGCCGATTTCCGACCGAGGGTGTCACAATGACGCGGTAGGTTCGCTCAGATGACGACCGACGTCGACGCCACACCCGCATTCACGGTTGGAGAACTCGTGGCCTTCATCGAGGCGCACAACATCCCCGACGACACCGTGGTCTGGATGCAGCGTGACAGCGCAACCAGTCTCATCCGAACTGACGACTGAGATCCGACGCCCGTGGTGCCGAACGGGCTCGCACGAACGCGGAGTTCGCGGTTCGCCAAGCATTCGAGTCAGACACGCGCGTCCTTCGACCAAGGTCGACGACTGAGATGTCGTCCACTGTCCACCTCTCGTCGTCGACGAGCACCCGGCAGCTGAGCTCCATCTTTCGCTGAACACACACGCGCAGGACAAAACCGCCATCAGCTGCGGGCACCATCTCGACGGGAACCCACGCCGTGAAGTTGCCTGCAACCGCGGCAGTTCGTTGGGCAGTCTGTGGGGCCAGCCGAAGCTCGACCGTCCGCGACGAGCAAGGTTGCGCGCATCGGTTCTTCGGTTGGCGCAGCTGTGTGGTGCTCATTGCTCTCCACTCCACGTTGATGTACGCCGAATCATCGTCGATGCAACGGCATGGACAACAGGGACCAAAGTCCTTTCGGCGACTTCTGGCGATGATGGTCGGCGCGATCGCCCTGGACCGCTGACGAAGCGCGCCATGCCCGCCCGCTGGCACGATCGGCTAGTTGACGTTCCGTGCATCGTCAAGCTGGCGGCGTTCTTGAGGGCTGCTGTTCGATGTCGTCAGCGAACTCATCGTGCTGCTCACGGATCGGCTCGACTCCGGCGTCATTTCCGGGAAAGAGGAGTCCCTCGTGTCCGCTGTCACCCCATCGCACCATGAACGGGGGGTCCTCCAACACCATGGACCTCGATCACCTCGCCGAGCCGGTCAGGAACTCCAATCGCGTGGCCGCGTCTCCGCAGCTGATCTCCCATCGGGGACCCCGTCGAGAACCTCGGTGCGCAGCTGTTGCGCGACGCTCAGACCAGCCAACGAGTGGATGACGACACCACCACGTCGACGCTGTTGGCCCATGCCATGTTCGCGGCGGGCTGCGCAACGTCATCGTCGGCGTGAGCGCGATCGGGATCACGAGAGGTATGGACCGAGGTTGCGAAGTCGCCGTCCGGGCACTGCAGCCCATCTCGCGCTCCGTGAAAGACAAGTCCGACACTGCCCACATCGCCACCGTGTCGGCCCACAACAAAATGCCGAGATTGGTGCACTCGTCGCCGACGCAGTCGAACAGGTCGGCAGCGAGGGTGTCGTCGAGGTCGACGAGGCGCGGGGTCCCGAGACCACCCTCGAGGTCGTCGAGGGAATGCAATTGTTAAACGGCGAAGGCGAGGCGTTGGCAACGCGCGTGGTGAACAAGGTCCGCGGATCATTGGCGGCTACAGCGGCAGGGCTCCCGGCTTCGGCGATCGACGCCGGGCAATACTCGATGACATCGCCATGCTGACCGAAGCGATGGTGATCTCCGCTGACCTCGGCATCAAACTCGAAAACGTGACGCTCGAGGATCTCGGGTCCGCCGATCACATCGTGATCGACAAGGACACCACCTTGATCATCGGCGGGCGAGGCAAAGCAGTTGCCGTCGAACAACGGTGTGACGAGATCCGCCGACAGATCAAAGACACGACCTCGAACTATGACAAGGACAAGCTCGAGGAACGACTCGCCAAGCTGTCCGGCGGCATTGCCGTGATCCGTGTCGGCACTGTGTCCGAGGACGGGTTGAAGCGTCTCGAGGAAGCGTTCGATGAGGCCATCAACTCGACCAAGGCGGCCGCCGTCGAAGGGATGTACCTGGCGGCGGGACGGCGCTCCTACGCGCGATCGAAGCCGTCGAGGCCGAAGAGCGATCGTGCGAGGGTGCAGACCGCACCGGCGTCCACGTCGTGCGCATGGCGCTCGAAGTGCCGACCCGTCAGATCGCACGCAATGCCGGCATCGATGACGGTCCTGTGGTCGAAAATGGTGCGCAGCTCGAGGCGATCGGCGCGCGCGGCATCGACGATCTGCTCGAGCCCGCCGAAACGGTGGTCCAGCACGCCGTGATCGCCGAACACTCTGGCGGCCCTGGGCGGTTCATCGCACCCGGGTTCTCTGCAGAATTCGCAATCGAGCGGCTCCCCGACGGATCACCACTCGCCGCCCTCTACAGGTACTCGACAATCGGCCCCGATCAATAGCTGCTGTTCTGGGCGATGTTGGTTCCCGGCGGAGTCCTGATTCACGTGAGCGAGATCACCAGGCATCCAGCAGACCGTCGACGATGCGGACCGTGCGATCCGCATAGTGGGTGATGCGCTCGTCGTGGGTGACGATGATCGCCGCGATTCGGCGCTGCTTCATCTCGTTCCGGATGAGTTCCATCACCTGTTCGCCGAGCTTGCTGTCCAGTGCCGACGTCGGTTCATCGAACAGCACAAGTGCCGGATCGTTCATCAGTGCTCGTCCGATGGCAACTCGTTGACGCTGCCCGCCTGAGAGCTGACCGGGAAGGTTTCCGGCGCGATCGGCGAGCCCGAGCTCGTCGAGCAGCTGATCGGCACGCTGCCGGGCTGCGCGCCGGGAGCGCCTTCCCATCTCGTCGACCACCAACAGGTTCTCACGCGCGGTGAGGAACGGGATCAGGTTCACCGATTGAAACACGAAGCCGACCGACTCACGGCGGAACTCGGTGAGTTGTCGAGGGTTGAAGTCGCTGATGTTGCGCCCACCGACAACGATGGTTCCGCTCGATGCGCTCAGGATTCCCCCGGCGATCGAGCACAGCGTGGTCTTCCCCGACCCCGACGGCCCGACCAGGGCGACGATCTCGTCGGAGCCCACGGTGAGGTTCACCCGATCGAGCGCGACGACATCGGTGTCACCCATCCGGTAGACCTTGCGCACGTCGGTCATCGTCAGCGCAGGAGCACCCGAGTGGGGCTCGGCATCTGTGGCGGGGCCGGGACCAACACGGTCCGGGAGGTTCATGAAGCGTTCCCGATGGCATCCGCTGGATCGACGTGAACAAGATTGCGTAGCGAAAAGGCGCAGCCGAGTACGGCCGCGACAAGGAGGCAGACGACGCTGCTCAGCACGCGACCAGCGGAAAGTTCGAACGGTATCGCACCGGCGGGAATGACGCGATCCAACGCAATCGCAGTGCACGCAGCGATGACGGATGCCACGACGCTGACCACGACCGCCTGCAGCACGAGGCCGCCGAAGAGGGTCAGCGTCCGGGCGCCGATCGCTTTCAAGACGCCGTAGAGGGCTGCACGTTCGATCGTGAGCAGTGCGAAGAACAACGCGACTACGACGAGCGCAATCACCACCGTGACAGCGATGATCTGATTGAACACAGTGCGCTGTTGCTGCACACCGGGGAGCTTGTCGGCCGCGGCGCTGACCGTGAGCGACTTGGTCGCACCGTTCGTGGCCCGATCGATGTCGCGAGCCAGATCAGCTGTATTGCCGCCTCGCACGACGAACGCCTGGAAGACACCATCGGCCACGAACGCGTCCGGTCGGTTCGCGTTCTGCACGGCGCGCCACGTTTCGGGGGAAGCCCACAGCGAACCCTGACCGAGATAGGCGATGTAGGTGACCAACCCGATGATCTTCACCGGGGTACGCGCAGGCCCGATCAACAGCGTCATGCCAGCCCTCACGCCCTCGTCGCGAAGCGTGTCATCCGCGTACGCCTGCCCCGTCGGCGGTGGTGCCGGAACGCCGCGTGGGCCCAGTTCGTAACCGAGTAGCGCAACATCGACAAGATCTCGAGGTCCTCGGTCCGCCAAGCGCGCACCGAGTTGGACCACCCCGATGCCGCCGACTGCGGTGACACCCGCCACGTGCTCGATCGCGGCTCGGTCGTCCGCGGTCAGTCGACTACGTATGAACGAACTCTCCGCACGCGCCGAATAGACGATCACGTCGCCGTCCTGGGCTCTGATCGCCGCCACGGAGTTGTTGATCAGACCGTCGAGGAGGCCGCCCAGAATCATCAGCAACAACGTGACCAAGGTGAGAATGACGGTCGCGATAGCGAAACGTCCGGGCCGCCGACGCAGTTCTCGAAGCGCCAGCATCATCTGCCAACCCCCACTCCGGTGGTCGCCGCCACGGGATCGATCCGCAGCACGCGGTATGCCGCGAACAATGCGCTCACCAGACCGAGCAGCAACAGTGCCATCGCCCAACCAATGACCGCCCCCGTTTCAAAACGGAGCGGGATGCCACCGATGCGCTGGAACGACAC
>JAYTOM010000483.1:0-6061 GCA_043747765.1 Actinomycetota bacterium | reverse complement strand
GCTCACAGCTCGCGATGTTGTGGACGTTCACGCTGACGTGATGACTCGTACGAGAGGGTTGCGATGAAGAGGATGCTGCCGGTTGAAGAGTTGGCTCGCGATGAGCGGTTCCAGCACGTGCGTATCGAGGACACTGTTTTCGATCCACGCAACATCCATCCGTCCGCGAACACGAACGGTCTCGCCCCGACAGTCGTCAACGCGAGCGACAACGCCCGAGGGCTGATGCACGGCATCTTCGTCGGCGAGATCCAGGCTCTCGAGGGTGCCGGTCGAACCTGTTTCGATTTCGAGACCGGCGAGGGTCGCGACCAGGCGCCGTTCGCGATGAAACTGGACATGGCCCGTCAGTGCTGGGATGAAGCCCGCCACGTCGAGATCAGCTGCCAGCTTGGTCAGCACATGGGGGCTGAGATCGGCGAGTTCGCCGAACAGACAATGCTGTACGAAGCGGCATGCAACCCCGATCCGGTGCTTCGCCTGACGGGCGTCAATCGTGCCCTCGAAGGCCTGGCCATCGACGTCTTCACGACAATGAAGAACTTCGGAACGGCACTCACCGATCCGGTGTTGACGTTCTGCGAAGACTGGATGCTCGCCGACGAGGTCACCCACGTCAAGATGGGCAGCGACTGGTTGCGCAAGATGACGGTCAACGATCCGCAACGGCAGAAGGATGCGCTCGAGTTCCAGCGCGCAGTCGACAAACTGTTCAGCTTCGGCGGTTTCCGTGGCGAGAACGAAGACAGCCCGGTGCATCTGGCGCGTAACTTCCGTCGCCTGGCCGGCTTCGACGATGCCGAGATAGCAGACCTTGTCGACATCGCCGCTGAGGCCTACGCCGAAGCGCAAGCGCAGTCGCAGGTACGCTCCATTGCGGCCGCCGCGGGCAACTGACCGGATGCTCCCGACGCTGGTGTGCGCCACAGTTCCAAGGCGTTGGTCACTCTGATTGGTCTGGCGCTGCTCGATCTGCACAAGAACTGGGCATGGTTCGTGATCATCGGCAATGGATTCGCAGGGGTCTGGTCACTGCTCGCGCACAAATTCACGGTGTTGCGAACGCGTGCCCTCTGGTGGTTCATCGGCGTCGCCGAATTGTCGATCTTCGTCCAGGTCGCGATGGGTGTCGCGCTGGTCAACAAGTACAAGTACGCGTTCCCGAAGTTCCACGCGTTCTACGGTTTCGTGGCCATCATCGCCGTGGCCATCATTTACAGCTACCGCCCGCAGTTGAAGGGCAAGACCTACCTGCTGTACGGCGGCGGCAGCATCTTCCTGATGGGCCTCGGAATCCGTGCGATGATCGTGGGCCAGTAGCCTGGCTCGGCCTAGCACGAGGTCCTCGGGCCGCAGTAGCGTCCATTGACAGCGAGACGCACACATGACGGGGGTCGTGATGGTCGATACCGAAGAATCGTATGCGAGCGGAGCCTCCGACCTGCCGTTACTCGGGCGAACGATCGGGGCGGACCTGCGCCGAACGGTCGAACGGTTCGGTGACGTGGAGGCGTTGGTCGATTGCGCGACGGGTCGCCGATGGACCTACGCCGAGCTCGGCGCTGAAGTGGACGCGGTGGCAGTCGGCCTGATCGCGATCGGCATCGCCAAGGGTGACCGGGTCGGCATCTGGTCGCCGAACTGCGCCGAGTGGGTGCTGACCCAGTACGCCACCGCTGAGATCGGCGCAATCCTCGTCACCATCAATCCGGCATACCGAACCCATGAACTGGCCTTCGTCCTGCGCCAGTCCGGTGTTCGGTTGCTCGTCTCGGCAACCGACTTCAAGACGAGTGATTACCGCACCATGATCGGTGAGGTAGCCGGACAGTGTCCCGAGCTCGAGCGGACCATCTTCATCGGAGCCAGTTCATGGGACGACCTCGTCGATGCCGGTCGATCTGTGAACCCATTGAAACTCGACGAACGAATGGCGTCGCTGTCGTTCGACGATCCGATCAATCTGCAGTACACGTCTGGCACGACCGGCTTTGCGAAGGGTGCGACATTGACGCACCACAACATCCTCAACAACGGGTTTTTCGTCGGTGAAGGCATCCACTACACCGAACGTGACCGGGTCTGTCTGCCTGTGCCCTTCTATCACTGCTTCGGGATGGTGATGGGCAATCTCGGCTGCACGTCGCACGGAGCAACCATCGTCATACCCGCTCCCGGCTTCGATCCGGTGGCGACACTTCAGGCGGTTGCAGCCGAGCGATGTACGTCGCTCTACGGTGTGCCGACGATGTTCATCGCGATGCTCGACCATCCGTTGTTCGGTCAACACGATCTCTCGTCATTGCGTACCGGGATCATGGCTGGGTCGCCGTGTCCGGTCGAGGTGATGAAGCGTGTGGTTGCCGAGATGAACATGACCGAGGTCTCGATCTGCTACGGCATGACGGAGACGTCGCCTGTGTCCACCCAGACGCGCAGCGACGACTCTGTCGCTCGCCGAGTGTCGACCGTCGGGCGGGTGATGCCACACGTCGAGATCAAGGTGATCGATCCCGACACAGGTCTGACGTTGGCGCGGAACGAGCCGGGCGAGTTGTGCACCCGCGGCTATTCCGTGATGTTGGGTTATTGGAACGAGCCGGACAAGACAGCAGACGCCATCGACGCGTCGCGCTGGATGCACACCGGTGACATCGCGATCATGGACACCGACGGCTACGTCAACATTGTCGGGAGGATCAAGGACCTCGTCATCCGAGGTGGCGAGAACGTGTACCCACGCGAAGTCGAGGAGTTCCTCTACGCGCATCCGGCGGTGGCCGATGTCCAGGTGATCGGCGTCCCAGACGACAGGTACGGCGAAGAACTGATGGCCTGGATCCGGATGCGTGACGGCGAGACGCCGCTCACCGCCGACGACGTCCGCGCCTACTGTGGTGGCCGTCTTGCGCATTACAAGGTGCCGAGATATGTCCACATCGTCGACGAATTCCCGATGACCGTCACCGGCAAGGTGCGCAAGATCGAGATGCGCGAGACAGCCATCGAACTCCTCGGTCTCCACGCAGCAGCGACAACCGAGCACGCCTGAAAAACACATCACCGCCGATTCGAATCGACGAACGGGTGGTGATTGCGAATTCGATCTTAGGCGTGCGGATCAGGCCTTGGCGAGGTTCGCTTCGAGGGTGTCGAGGGCAATCACCAACTGATCAGGTAGTGCAGCGCCGAACTTGGCGAAGTGGCCGCGGATCTGAGGGATGGCTGCGGACCAGCCCTCGGCATCGACCGACAGCAGCGTATGCATGTCAGCAGCATCGACGTTCAGGCCGTCGGTGTCGAGATCCGTCTCGGTCGGCAAGTAGCCGATTGCCGTTTCGTGGGCTTCGGCCGTCCCGGCGACACGTTCGAAGACCCACTTCAGGACACGGCTGTTCTCGCCGTACCCTGGCCACAGGAAGCGGCCGTCCTCGTCACGCCGGAACCAGTTGACGAAAAAGATTTCCGGCAGGTTCGATTGGTCGGCGCTGGCGCCGAGGTTCAGCCAGTGTGCGAAGTAGTCGCCCATGTTGTACCCGCAGAAGGGCAGCATCGCCATCGGATCGAATCGCAGGTTGCCGACCGCACCGGCCTGCGCTGCTGTTGTCTCCGAGGCCATGATCGAGCCGAGGAACACGCCGTGCTCCCAGTTGAAGGCCTGCGTGACGAGGGGGACAGTGGTGCGACGGCGGCCACCGAACAGGATTGCCGAGATAGGCACCCCAGCGGGATCCTGCCATTCGTCGGCGATGGAGGGGCACTGCGATGCGGGTGCTGTGAAGCGCGCATTGGGGTGGGCGGCGGGGCTCTCGACCTCCGGGTTCCAGGGATTGCCCTTCCAGTCGGTGGCCCGAGCCGGCTCGTGCTTGCTCATGCCTTCCCACCAGACGTCTCCATCGCTGGTGAGAGCGGTGTTGGTGAAGATGCTGTTGCCCCACAGCGTCTCCATTGCGTTCGGGTTGGTGTCGTATCCGGTGCCCGGCGCGACTCCGAAGAACCCGGCTTCGGGGTTGATCGCATAGAGCCGTCCGTCGGCGCCGAACTTCATCCAACAGATGTCGTCGCCGATGGTCTCGGCCTTCCAACCAGGAATGGTCGGCTGCAACATGGCCAGGTTCGTCTTGCCGCAGGCCGAGGGGAATGCAGCGGCGATGTATTTGTGCTCGCCGGCCGGGTTGGTCAGCTTGAGGATCAACATGTGCTCGGCCAACCATCCGTCGTCGCGAGCCATCACGGATGCGATTCGGAGAGCGAAACACTTCTTGCCGAGCAGGGCGTTGCCGCCGTAGCCCGAGCCGTACGACATGATCTCGCGGGTCTCCGGGAAATGCACGATGTACTTGTTGTCCGGGTTGCACGGCCACGAGCTGTCGGCCTGGCCCGGCCTGAGCGGCGCCCCGACAGAGTGCACGCACGGCACCCAATCGCCGTTGTCGCCGAGCACGTCGAGCGCGCCTTGACCCATTCGCGTCATGATCCGCATGTTGACGGCGACGTACGCGGAATCACTGAGCTGCACCCCGATGTGCGCGATCGGCGAGCCGAGCGGGCCCATGCTGAACGCAACGACGTACATCGTGCGGCCCTTCATCGCACCCTGGTACAGCGACATCATCTCTGTACGCATCTCGGTTGGGTCACGCCAGTTGTTTGTCGGTCCCGCATCGGTCTGTTTCGTCGAACAGATGAACGTGCGGTCTTCGACGCGTGCGACGTCGCCCGGATCGCTGTGCGCCCAGTAGCTGTTCGGTCGCTTGGCCTCGTCCAACTTGATGAACGTGCCGCTGTCGACGAGAGACTGGCAGAGCGTCTCGTACTCGTCCGCGCTCCCGTCGCACCAGGAGATGGCGTCGGGCTGCAGGACGTCTGCCCAGTCCTTCACCCACTGCTGAAGGCGTTGATTGTTGCTGGTTCCGCTCATGAAACAAGTCTCCCTGCTGAGGCGTCGTTGCGCCAAATGGGTGACCCGATCGGGTGCCGTGGAGCACCGGATGTGTCCGACCGACAAACGTCAGTCGTAGCCCGGCGTTTTCATGTCGACTTCGCTACCGAGCCGGACCTCGGTCGCGCGTCCGTCGGCGTCGAGCACGAACACGATTCGCTGTCCCTGACGGAGCATTCGGAAAATTGAACCGGCCAGCGCATCCGCCGCGAGGTCGTAGTCCTTCAGGTCGGTGTCGCAGAGGATGATGCCGTCACCGCTGCTGGGATCGTACGACTTGATGACTCCCTGCATGATGGCTCCGTAGCTCTGTTCGGTCTGACGTGGGGGATTGTTGTTCTCAGCCGGCCTTGACGATTTTGCCGGACTTGATGCAGCCCGTGCAGACGTTCAGCCGAGTCGGTGTCTTGCCGACGAGCGCACGAACTTTCTGGATGTTCGGATTCCAACGACGCTTGGTACGACGGTGTGAGTGGGAAACGGACATGCCCCAAGACGGGCCTTTGCCACACACTTCACATACTGCTGCCATGAGAATCTCTTTCTGGAACCGAAGCACGGTCACAAGTGGACCGTCACAAGCCAAACAACGTCGGTAAACGCTATCAGGACAGGTTTCCACTTCACCGTCGAAGCCAAGACTTCAGGAGCGGCGGCTGTGGGGTGACCCGTGGCTACGATGCACCGCGTGCCAACCCTCGAGCGGCTTTCGGCGGATGCCCTACGTGACACGGTCATCGCATTCCGCGACACGATGAAGATACACGCCGCCGGCATCAACCGGTTGAACGTGTATCCGGTGCCCGACGGCGACACGGGGACGAACATGGCGCGAACGCTCGACGCGGTCGTTGCCGAGCTGGCCACGAGCGGCCGCGAACTCGAGCCCACATGCACGGCGATCAGCCACGGATCGTTGATGGGGGCACGCGGTAACAGCGGTGTGATCCTCAGCCAGATCCTGCGGGGCATCGCCAACACGTTGAAAGAAGCCGGCCGCCTCGGTGACGGCGCCGGCACGGCCACCAAGGTGGCCGAGAGCTTCAAGAATGCGTCGGTCGCGGCGTATCAGGCCGTCCTCAAGCCGATGGAGGGCACCATCCTGACCGTTGTGCGCGA
>JAYTOM010000482.1:0-4005 GCA_043747765.1 Actinomycetota bacterium | reverse complement strand
TTCGCTCATCGTTCTCCTAGCGATAGTTACCAGTGTGCCCGAGCGAGAACCGCCCGGGTTGGGGGAAGACGCAGAGACCGTGCGGTCCGCGGGGAACGGCGATCTTCGCCAGCAGCGCGCCGTCGCCCGTCGAAAAGACGTAGACGACACTGTCGTAGCGACCGGACAGCCACAGTTGGGTTCCGTCGGCGGACACACCGCCCATGTCAGGAGAACCGCCGCCGGGAATATGCCATGTCGACATGACCTGATCCGTCGTCGGGTCGATGACACTGATCGAGCCCTGTCCGTCACGTGACGGGCCTGTGCCGTCGGCATCTGCCCGTCCGCGATTGGAGACGTACATCAGGCGACCATCCCGGCTGGGGTAGATGCCGTGGGCACCGACATCGGTGGCGATCTTGCCGATGACCCTCGTACCGAGGGCATCGATCACCCAGACGCCGGCGCTGTTCATGTCGGCCACATAGAACTTCGATCCGTCAGGAGCAAGCCGCAGATCCTGTGGCATCGCCTTCGGTCCGAGGTCGATCTGTCCAACGATCTGGTCGGTCGTTGCGTCGACTTTCACGATCTGACCGGAGAATTCGCACGTGACGAGGAAGAACGACAGGTCACCAGACCAATCGGCGTGATTGTTGCCGACGCACGGTTTGGTCGGGACGGACTTCACCTTTTTCCACGTATGTGGGTCGTAGATGTCGATCGAGTTGCGTCGCTCGGCCATCACGATCGCCTGTGTGCCATCGGGTGAGAAATACAGGTTGTATGGCGCTTCGACGTTGATCGCCTTGCCTGGCTTCCCGGTCGCCGGGTCGATCGGCACCAGCCGGTTGGAATCGCTAGCCAGTGCGTACAGGGTTGTCAGATCCCATGACGGCACGACGTGTTGCACGAGCTTGCCGACCCGATAGTTGTCGATGACCTGCAACGATGCCTGGTCGATGACGGTCACTGTGCCGGTGTCGTTGCTCGGCACGTAGACGTACGGTTTTGCGCCGGCCACGGCCGGACTGAGGTCACCAGACCCAGTTCGGCTATAGACGTTCAGCGTCGGGCGCGGAGCAGGTGTGGGCGCCGTGCTCGTCTGAGTCGATGGCGTGCCGACGGCGACCGGCGCGGAGGGTACCGTCGACGTCGCCACCACCGGGCTGTTCCCCCGTGGTGCAGCGGCAGGCGGCGCCGTCGATACAGCGGCGGTCGGTGCCGTCGACACCGTGACCTGTACCGAAGGCGAGGACGCGGCGGTCGAGTTCGTGCACGCAGCGGCGACCAGGCCAAGGGCTGCCAAGGCGGCAACAAGTGAACGGTGGTGCGATCGAAAAACCATGATCTCCGGGTTGCGCTCAGTTGCTGCGACGGAAGACAGCGATGAAGTCCCTCGTGTCTTCGCTGAGGTATCGGTCGCCAGAATGCTGCATGTCGGTGAGGAGCCGACTGCCATGGACTGATCCACTTCCGCCACCATCATAGGTGTTGAACTGCACCCATTCGTGGTTGATGTCGAGTTGCATGGCGCGTACTGCACCGGCGCGTAGCAGCGTGTTCGCCAGCGCAACGATGCTCAAACCGTTGCCTCCGACCCAGACGAGGGCCCCGTCTGCGGTGATCCCGGCACCGGAGCGCCAAACCGCATCCTTGTTGGCCGGACCTGTGAAACGTCGCCGATGCCGGCGACGTGGTGGCAGTGGCGCCTGCAGTCCCACGCCATCCGGAGTGTCGCGGTCATCCGCTTCGACGCCATCGCCCGGCGACGATTCAGAACGCTGAGGCGCAACCGGCTCTCCGGGGATACCCAAGATCCCGAGGTCGGTGTCGGCGCTCATCAGCGTGCATCATGCACCTGACACGTACCGGACCAGGGTGCACATCGGCGATCAATTCGACCCAGAGACCAAGATTTGCCATGATCTAACCTCGCCATGATGCAACGTTTACGGTGTTCCGCCAGATTCGCGACGGCCGGTCTTGCTCACGGGCCTTTTCACCCGACCACGACTTTGCCGTGCGGTAACCGGATTTTGCCGTGCGGTAACCGAAATCGCCCCGAGCGAGAAGACTGCGATCCCTATGGTTCCCCGCACATGTACTCGTCACAGACGTCGTCAGCGAACGTCGCAGAGCGGCGAGCCCTGTCGTCTGTGCGGTTGTGACGAAGCCTGCAATTTCTCGCCAGTGGCCGACTGAGGATGCAGCGGATCCGCACACTGAAGGTGAACGGTCTTCGCCGTCGACGGCACATCCCGGAGCGTCTCTGCGGTCCGGCACGCCGTCGCATTCGCTCGGCGGTTGCCTGCGGAGGGTCCTGGAATCGTGGCTCACTGTGTCAGTTTGCGTGCTTGCGGTGGCGGTGTTGATCGTTGCTCGACGGGTGTGGGTGCCGCTTGGTGACAATGCGTTGATGCGGATGTGGACCGACGCCGTCGGGAGTCGACGTACGCCGTTGGTTGGTGGTGATTCACGATTCGGGTGGAACCATCTCGGACCGTGGCTGTTCTACCTGTTGGCGATTCCGTACCGCCTGACTGGCCGCTCTGCCGTGGGGTTGCTGATCGGCGCCGGGGCTATCAATATCGGGAGCATCGTGATGTGCGGGCGCTGCATACGTTCGTTCGCGACGGATCAGGTCGCAGCGTTGGTGTGCGCCGGCTCGTTCGTGTGGTTGTTGACGGCACCCGGTTCCCGGTTGATCGATCCGTGGAACCCGTACGTGGCGGTGTTGCCGTTCCTGTTGGCGGCGGTGGCCTGCTGGGCTGTGTTGGCCGGAGCCGGGAGGTGGCTGGCATGGCTGTTGGCGGCGGGCAGTGTGTCGGTGCAGTCACACATCACGTTTCTGGCACCGGTGGCTGTCCTCGTCATCCTGTCGTGCGGCGCCGTGGTGCTGCGGCGCACGACACTGACACGATCGCAGTGGGCGTCGGCCGTGACGGTGGTCGTGGTGGCGTGGTTACCGGCGACCATCGATATGTTCAGGCCGGGCGGGCGCAACCTGTGGCGCGTCCTCCAATTTTTCACGACTCCATCCCGAACAAGTCCGACAGCCGGAATCCGTGCGGGCATCAGTGTCGTGCTGCACGCGACCGGTCCGCACGGTGACTGGCTCGGCGGTCAGCCGACCATCTCCGTGATCACCGATGTATTCGACGGCAGGCTCGGCCCGTTGCCCGGCCTCGGATTGGTCGCATTGGTCAGCGGAGGCGTGCTTTCGTGGCGATGGCATGACCGGCGCACCGGCCTGTTCGTCGCCGTCGTGTCGTCGCTCCTGGCCATCGGCGTCGTGGAGATGGCCGCTGCCAGAGGTCCGCTGTACCCGTATCTGTTCGCCTGGGTCGGTGTCGTCGGAATGCTCGCCTGGTTGACGCCGGTGATGGCACTGGGAAACCACCGGTCATCGCGCCATGGCGACGATCTCGCCCATGCCGTTGCCGAACTCGCAGCAATCACGCTCACTGTGAGCGTGATCCTCGGTGGCTTACCGCGCAGTCCTCGTGAGCACCCGGCGGACGCAGCGATCGTTCAGGGGCTCGTTTCCGAAACGATCCTTCAGCTCGACCCGCACCGGCGCTACCAACTGCTGCACGGTCACGATTCGTTCAACTCGATCTACGAATTGGGCGTCATCGACGAGCTCCGCGAACGACACATCGACATCGTCGTCAGCCCGGCAGGAGTCGTGCTTTTCGGCCGCCACATGACCGACGCCAACGCCTCTCGATACGCTGCGATCGAGGTCGTCTCCCCATTCGAAGCGGCGATGCCTGGAGACCGTGTACTCGCTCTCAGCGACCCGCTGAGCGGAGTGGAACGCCAAGAAGAAGTCGATCTCACCCACCTGCTCGTCGATTCATACCGACGCACAGAGCACCCGGACGCTGCCAGACTGATCGCCACCGCAGAGGGCGACGTCGTTCTCCTCGCCGGCTTCGTCGCTCCCGACGCCGCACTCCAACCATCGCTCGAACGCCTCGCCGCACTTCGTCGAAGAGGGCGGTCGGTCGCCGTCAT
>JAYTOM010000481.1:0-2935 GCA_043747765.1 Actinomycetota bacterium | reverse complement strand
CGTCTTCGAAATCGCCGCCGTCAACGTCGTCTTCCCATGGTCAATATGACCCATCGTTCCAATATTCACATGCGGCTTCGTGCGCTCGAACTTTGCCTTACTCATTGCGGATTCTCCGTACTTGGCTCTTAGGTGGTTGTCAAGGATCAGACGTGAGCCGCATCTGAGCGGCGCCACAGGATACCCAATGCTAGTGGCATCGGCGATTCATCGGCAACCACCAAGGGAAGTTGCGACGCCGTCAACGCTCACCGTGCTGGC
Source organism: Actinomycetota bacterium (assembly GCA_043747765.1). Classification (GTDB taxonomy): domain Bacteria; phylum Actinomycetota; class Acidimicrobiia; order Acidimicrobiales; family Ilumatobacteraceae; genus WLMZ01. The sequence goes on along the minus strand of JAYTOM010000481.1, from coordinate 2,674 downwards.
CGCATTGCCAATCGACGTCGAACAGTCGCGCTACTGTTGCACGCCATGGCCGTGATGATCAGAGACAAGATAGTCGAGAACTCCCAGCAGTTCCTCAGCCCCGGTGAGCAGATCCAGGCAGTGGCCGGCGGGCAGACCGTCAGCGGTTGGTGGGGTGCACTCTCCAGCCTGATGTACTTTTGGAATCACTTCCGAGCCGTGATCGTCACCGACCAGCGGATCCTGGTCCTCGACAGCGGCAAGATCCGGATGGGCAAGCCAAAGTCCGTCGTTCGCGAGTTGCCTCGGCACACGCAAATCGGACCAGCCAAGGGCCTCTGGTACAAGACCAGTGCACTCGGCGAAAAGCTCTACTTCCACAAGCGCTTCCACAAAGACATCGCCACGGCTGATTCCATCGCCGGATTCCCGACCGCCTGAGCACCACCGGAAACCGTACGAAAGCGGCAAAGGGCCCTCTCTTCACGGAGCGGGCCCTTGTGCGCGTGTTGTGACTACTCGCCGCGAACCCGCTTGATGATCTCTGTCGCAATCGTGTTCGGAACTTCCTGGTAGCTGTCGAACTGCATCGTGTACGTCGCCCGGCCCTGGGTCCGCGAACGCAGATCGGTCGAGTATCCGAACATCTCGGACAGGGGGATCTGGGCCCGAACGACCTGGGTGTTGCCGCGGGCTTCCATGCCTTCGATGCGACCACGGCGACTGCTGAGGTCGCCCATGACATCGCCCATGTACTCGTCCGGGGTGACGACCTCGACACCCATGATCGGCTCGAGTAGAACCGGTTTGGCCATCTCGGCCGCCTTCTTGAACGCCATCTGGCCGGCAATCTTGAACGCCATCTCGCTGGAGTCGACGTCGTGGTATTGGCCGTCGACCAGGGTCGCCATGATGTTCACCGTCGGGTAGCCGGCGAGCACGCCGTTGTCGAGCGCGCTCTGGATGCCCATGTTGACCGGCTGAATGTACTCACGGGGAATCTTGCCGCCGCTGATCTTGTCGACGAACTTGTAGCCACCTTCGGGGTTGGGCTCGAGCGAGATCTTGACGACGGCGAACTGGCCGGAACCGCCGGACTGCTTGATGTGGCGGTACTCGACGGACTCGACCTTGCGGGTGATCGTCTCGCGATAGGCAACTTGCGGCTTACCGACCGTGGCGTCGACGTTGAACTCGCGCTGCATCCGGTCGACAAGGATCTCGAGGTGGAGCTCGCCCATGCCGGAGATGACCGTCTGGTTGGTCTCTTCGTCGGTGCGTACACGGAACGTCGGGTCTTCGTCGGACAGGCTCTTCAGGGCCTTACCGAGCTTGTCCTGGTCGACCTTGGTCTTGGGCTCGATGGCGACGTGGATGACGGGCTCAGGGAAGATCATCCGCTCGAGGATGATCGGGTTGGCTCGGTCGCACAGGGTGTCGCCCGTCGTGGTGTCCTTGAAACCAAGGCCGGCGACAATGTCTCCGGCCATCGCGGTGTCGAGGTCTTCGCGCTGGTTGGCGTGCATCAACAGGATTCGGCCGAGGCGTTCACGCTTCTCCTTGGTGGAGTTGAACACTTCCTCGCCCTTGTTGATCCGGCCCGAATAGACCCGGAAATAGGTCAGCTTGCCAAAAGGGTCGCCGACGATCTTGAAAGCCAGCGCCGCGAACGGGCCGTCTTCGTCAGCAGGACGGTCGATGGGGTTGTCGTGGTAGTCGACTCCGGACGCTGGCTTGATGTCGAGCGGGCTCGGCAGGAAGTCGACGACAGCATCGAGCATCGGCTGGACGCCTTTGTTCTTGAATGCCGAACCACACAGGACCGGCACGAAGTCGAACGCGATCGTGCCCTTACGGACCGCCCGCTTGACCTCGGCCTCGGTCATCTCTTCGCCATTGAGGTACTTCTCGAAGAACTCGTCGTCGCTGCCGGCGATGGTCTCGAGCAGATCGTGGCGGGCCTTGTCGGCCTGCTCCTTCATGTCGGCCGGGATCTCGACTTCGTCCCACTTCGCGCCGAGCTCCTCGTCGTGCCAGATCAAGGCCTTCATCTTGACGAGGTCGACCAGGCCGATGAACGGTGTGTTCACCTCTTGGCCGCCGGCACCGATGGGCAGGTGCAGGACAGCCGGAGTGGCCTGGAGGCGATCTCGGACCATATGCACGGTGCGGTAGAAGTCGGCACCGATGCGGTCCATCTTGTTGACGAAGCACATACGCGGCACGTTGTACTTGTTGGCCTGTCGCCAGACGGTCTCGGTCTGCGGCTCGACGCCGGCAACCGAGTCGAACACCGTGACCGCGCCGTCGAGGACGCGCAGGTTGCGCTCGACTTCGATCGTGAAGTCGACGTGGCCAGGCGTGTCGATGATGTTGATCCGGTGGTTGTCCCAGATGCAGGTGGTGGCGGCGGAGGTAATCGTGATGCCACGCTCCTGCTCCTGCACCATGTGGTCCATCGTGGCGGCGCCGTCGTGGACTTCACCGATCTTGTAGGTCTTGCCGGTGTAGTACAGGATGCGCTCGGTCGTCGTGGTCTTCCCGGCGTCGATGTGAGCGATGATGCCGATGTTCCGGGTGCGCTCGAGGGGGTATTCGCGCTTAGCCATCTCTGTACTTCTTCCGTTTGCGGTGATGCGCCCGAGGACGCGAGAACGATGTGCAGGCCATGGCTCGATCGGCCACAGGCACAGGA
>JAYTOM010000480.1:0-3367 GCA_043747765.1 Actinomycetota bacterium | reverse complement strand
GGGGATTTCGATGGCCGCTCGGCGTGTTTCGATGATGGCCGCGTTGGCGGCTTTGGCATTGGTTGCTGTTGCATGCAGCAGCTCGAATCCGACGACGGCGCCAACGACGACACCAACGACGACACCAACGGTGATGCCGACGTCGAAGGTGACCCCGCCGACTGCCTCGGCGGTGACGACCCCCACGGCGGTCAAAGGGTCCACTGCTCCAGACGCAACCACTGACGTAACCGGCACGAGTGGGGCGGGTTCGACGACAGCGGTGCCGCAGACATCATCGGCCGTGCCCGCGACGAACGTACTGCTCGTCGGCACGTACAAGGGTGTGGCGGGGCAGTACCAGACGATCCAGGCCGCGGTCGACGCGGCGAAATCTGGTGACTGGATCCTCGTTGCGCCGGGAGACTACCACGAGCGTTACGACTATTCGAGTCCATCTGGCGACCACGCCGTGGGCGCTGTCCAGATCACGACCCCGAACCTGCACATCCGTGGCATGGATCGCAACTCGGTTGTGATCGACGGCGCCAAGCCCGGTGCGCCGCAGTGCAGTGCCGCTCCGGGCGATCAGGACTTCGGGCCGATGAACGCCGACGGCAAGCATGTCGGCCGTGACGGCCTCGTTGTCTGGAAGGCCGACGGAAGCCAGATCGAGAACATGACCGTCTGCAACTTCCTCCGCGCTGCGTCCCCCGATGGAACGGGCGGTGGTGGCAACCAGATCTGGTGGAACGGCGGCGACGGCTCGGGCACGGTCGGGATGGGTTCGTACAACGGCAGCTACCTGTCGGCGACGAGCAGCTTCGCCAATGATTCGGGCGACGGCTCCTACGGCATCTTCGTCAGCAACGCGTCGGGACCCGGCCTGATCGCCCACACCTATGGCAGCAACATGTCCGACAGCTCCTACTACCTCGGCGCCTGCAACGACTGCAACGCAACGCTCGACGACGCGCACGCGCAGTATTCGGCGCTCGGATATTCGGGTACGAACTCCGGTGGCCATCTCATCGTGCAGAACTCCGAGTTCGACAACAACAAGACCGGCTTCAGTACGAACAGTCAGAACAACGACGATGCTCCGTCACCCCAAGACGGTGCGTGCCCGGGCGGAGCAACGGGCCCGACGGGGAGCCACTCATGTTGGATCTTCGAGCACAACTACGTCCACGACAACAACAATCCGAACGTCCCGGGTCATGGCAGCGCCGCCCTCGGGCCGCCCGGCACCGGTATGGTCATCTCCGGCGGCCGCAACGACACGGTGATCGACAATCGCTTCGAGAACAACTCGAGTTGGGCGGTGCTCACGGTGCCGTTCCCCGACACCGGCACCCCACCCCCGATCGCGAATTGTGCCGGCGGTGACCCCAACGGCATCCCTACGCTCGGTATCTCGGGTTGCTACTTCGGAGACTGGGGGAACGAGATCGCTCGGAACGTCTTCGCCGACAACGGTTCCTATGGCAACGTCACGAACGGCGACATCGGCAACATCGCCGACCAACACGACCCCGGCAATTGCTTCCACGACAACACCGACTCGGCCGGCGGGCTGACGACCGCTCCGGTCGATCTGCAGACAGCGGCTCGCACATGTGGGCAGGCGAATGCCGGGGCGGGCCTGACGAGTGACCTTTCGGTGCAGGTGATCTGTGCCACCGAGGCATTCGGTGCATGTCCGCCCACGCCTGGCAAGAGTTATCCACGACTGACCGAACTCGTTCTGCCGGCCCTGACCGCTCAGGTCTCGATGCCCGACCCGTGCGCCGGCGTCCCGAGCAATGCCTGGTGCAAGACGAGCTGAGCAACCTGTCTTCGTCTCTGGCGTCGCCGAACCCGGCCAGATTTCCTGCGATCGATTGTCCAGAACGACAGATCAGCTCGGACAGACTCGTGTCGGCCCACTCGGGAGAGACGACGATGACAGGCCAGGAGGCCCAGATGCTTTCCATCGCACCGTTCCTGTGGTTCGACACCGATCTCGCCGAACCAATCGCGTTCTACACGTCGATCTTCCCCGATACGGCGTCAGCCGATCTGCGTCGAACTGCGGACGACGGGCCGATCTTCGCCGCCACGATCGAATTGTGCGGCCAGCAACTGATGATGCTCAACGGTGGGCCCGCCCACGCCGGGTTCACCGAGGCGATCTCGCTGTTCGTCAACGTCGAGACCCAAGGCGAGATCGATGATCTGTGGCATCGGTTGACCGACAACGGGGGCGAGCCCGGTCGATGCGGCTGGCTGAAGGACCGCTACGGCCTATCGTGGCAGATCGTTCCGAGCCTGCTCGGCGCACTGATCGGGGCCCCCGACCGGACTCGCGCCGGCCAGGCGATGGATGCGATGATTGCGATGGACAAGCTCGATGTGGCTGCCCTGCAAGCGGCCTACGACCGTTGAATCAGGGGCGATCGATGCGATTCATACTGCTGCAGAACTCCGGGCGTGTCGACTCGGACATGGCCCCGATGGACGAGTGATCCCAGGCCGATATCCAGACCCACATCGAGTTCCAGATCGCGTGGTCTCGTTGGGCCGGGCGATCGAGCTCGCGGCGCGGATCTCGGCCGCTCCCGGGATCGGCGGTGCGCCGATCCGCCAGCCGATCGAAGTTCGCCAGGTGCTCGGCGTACCGGCATCGTCGTAGGCGGCGATGCCCGACACTCGCACTGCATCGGACATCGAACGAGTGCTGCCGACGCCGGGCCTGCGGCGCTGGGTGTGCTGTTGCGGCAGGGCAACAGGTTCGCCGATGCCGAGGACGCAGTGCAGGATGCTTTGATCATCGCCGTCGACTCGTGGCCGGCCAGGGGAATGCCGGATCGTCCGGTCGGCTGGGTGGTGCGGGTCGCGCAGCGGCGGCTGATCGACCGTCATCACCGTGACACAGCACGTCGACGACGTGAGGCGCTGGTCGTCTCGTGGTCGACGGTGCCCATCGAACCAACCGTCTCCGAGGACGATTCTCTGGCGCTGCTGTTCCGGTGCTGCCACGCTGCGCTGAAACCGAGCGCGGCAATCCCGCTGGCTCTGCGGGCAGTCGAAGGCCTCACCACCGACGAGATCGCCAACGCCCTGTTGCTGCTGACCGACGCGCGCTGCGCCGCGCGAACTGCGGCGAACGGCGAGCTCGTCCCGCTCGATCGGCAGGACCGGCGAGTGTGGAACCGGCCGATGATCGCCGAGGGTCTCCGCTTGCTCACCTCTGCGCTCGCTCATCACACGATGGGCGAGTACCAAATGCAGGCTGCGATTGCCGCCGTGCATAATCAGGCCACGACGTACGCTGCCACGAATTGGCGCCAGCTCCGAGCGCTCTACGACCTGCTCGCCCAGCGCAACGACAATCCACTCGTGAGGC
>JAYTOM010000479.1:0-2900 GCA_043747765.1 Actinomycetota bacterium | reverse complement strand
GCTACGAACTGCGAGGTGACGTCGGGAGCGATGATCGGATCGACCGAGCCTTGGGTGATGAGCATCGGGACCCGGGTTGGCGTCGATCCCGGCCTGTTCTGGGCAAGGATCGTCTTCCACGGCTCGACCTGCCATGGTGGCGTGGAGATGAAGGTGAAGCCGAGCAGGAGCGAGCTCGGCACCGAAGCGAGTATCTGGGCGGGATCGTAAAGACAATGGTCAGCAATCTTGGCGATGGCCGATCGGGATGCGGGCGTGACGATCTGGTCGAGGGAGGCATCGTCGTAGACGCGCGCCCACGACTGCATCGCCATCGCCATGAGGATCTTTCCGACGGTCGTTTTGACATTGGCTTCGAACAGCGCGACGAGATTCACAGGTGGCGCTCCGGCGGCGACACCCACGAGATGCAGCTCCGGCGCGTAGCTCGATGCAAGCTGTCCAGTGAAGAGCGAAGCGTGTCCGCCCTGTGAGTGGCCCCATACCGCGAAGTCGGTGCCGGCTTCGGCCGCGGCGAGATTGTGGGCGGCACGCACGCTGTCGAGTACGTTCATCGCTGCGGAGGGACCGACGAGGTAAGGGTGAGGACCCCGTGTCCCCAGCCCCTGATAGTCCGTGGCGGCGACGACGTAACCAGCGGCGAGGAAGTCGTCGAGTCCTTCGTAGACGAGCAAGGCCCGTGCGCCTTGGAGGGAGGGACTGCAATTGGAGGCCACGCCGACGGTGCCGTGGGCGAAGCCGATGACCTTTCGGCCCATCGAAGGCGGCGGCGTGCCTGGCACGACGATGATTCCGCTGACAGCCGTCGGCAAACCGTCGAACCCGGTCGATTTGTAGAGCACCCGGTACGTGGTCGCTCCTTTGTGGAAGCCGTCGATGATCTCGGCACGGATGATCGTGCCGGGCAACCCGTCCGGCAGCGGGGTTGGTGCGGAGTAGAACGGGCCCGGTTCACGTGGGGCGGCCCGGTGGATGGCGACGCTGACCACGAGGCCGCCGAGCGCCAACGTCAGCGCCGTCAGCGAGCCGACCAGCCGGAGCCAGCGGGGCCGACGACTCGGCATCGTGGCGGCGGCGTCGCCTGCCGGTGCACGGCGCATCGTGAAAGCAACGACAAACTGCCCGACGCCGAAGACGATCGTACGGAGCCCGAAGACGACAGCGAGCACAAGCACCGTGGCCGCAGGCCACGTCAACGCCAGCGCACCGACAATGACGTTCGTCAGCCCGCTCACAGCGGGAATGAACCGCTCGCCGCCGTCACCGATGAACGTGGCGACGACCTCGACGACACCACCGGCGACCAGCGCGACGCCGGCGGCCGTGGCCAACGCGAGGATCGTGATCCCTGGCCACGCTGTGGCGACGATGCCGACGGTGATCCACCAGATGCCGACGAGGCGCGACAGCGCAGGGCGCGGCGCAGCCCGAGCGCTGGCCAGTTCGGCGAAACCGCTCACGATCAGAGCGGCGACGATCAGCCAATGGAGCACCGACAACGACCCGAACGGCTCTGCCAACAGCCAGGCCCCGAGGACGACACAAACGAGCCCAAGCGCCAACACCGCCCACCACGGCATCCGCCGGGCGATACGGGAGTTCACGGCCACTGAGGATGTTCGATCACGATGTTTCCCAACTGCTGTGCACCCTCCATCCGTTGCAGCGCCGCCGGGTAGTCAGCGACGCTGAACATCTTATCTATGATCACAGGGAGGCCGCCTTCGATCAACCGGGTCACTTCAGCGAATTCCTGATAGCTGCCGACCGTGGACCCGATGATCTCCCACTGCTTGAAGAACAGCCGTGGCATCGAGATTTCGACGTTCGGGCCGCTAGTGCTCCCGCACACCACCATGCGCCCGCCGGGCTTGAGTGAACGTGTCGACTGCTGCCACGTTGCCGGACCGACACTCTCGACAACCACATCGGCATGCACAGGCCAGGAACAGTCGGCCGAGTCGTACGCTGCGACCGCGCCCATCGCCAGCGCCTCGATGCGCTTCGCTTCACTGCGGCTCGTGACGACGACCTCGGCCCCCATGTGTCGCGCCAGCGTCAGCGCCGCACACGCAACACCTGAACCGATCCCCACAACGAGAACGGTCTCGCCGGCCGCCAGGCGTGCCCGCTTCAGCATGCGGTAAGCGGTGAGGTAGGCGATCGGATAGGCAGCGCACTCGGCCCACGTCCGGTTGGCGGGGCGGCGCACGATGTTGCGCTCCGGAGCGTGCACGAACGTTGCGTGACCGCCCCACACGTGCTCTCCGAGGATCGTGAAGCCCGGACCGAGGGGGCTGTTGTTGCCGAATGCGACGATGTCGGCGACCGGCGAAATGCCAGGGTTCACGACGACCTCATCCCCCTCACCGAAGTCCGTCACCGCACTGCCGACGGATTCGATTACACCTGCCGCGTCGCAGCCTGGCACGTGCGGCAACTTCGGCCGAGGCAACCCTCTCGTGATCCACAGATCGAGGTGATTGAGTGCGCTCGTCACGACTCGGACCCGCACCTCGTCTGCGGCCAACGGGGGTAGCTCGATCTCACCCCAGCGATACGTTCCGGGTGAGTCGTCGAGGATCCATGCGTCCATCATCCGACCGTAGCCGCAACCGGGTCGACGAAGGCCCCTTCGTGCCCTCTCCCCCGGCCATTCAGTTCCGTCGGCGGCAAGCGGCGTCACCGCCGCGTCAGGTCGCGAGCGCCCCGAGTTCGAGGCGGGTCACATGGGTTCGTCCGGGTTGCAGACGAACGAGATCGATGCCCGAGTTGAAGGCGTCCGGCGGACACGTCATCGGTTCAGCTGCGAGGCCGGTTCGATCAAGCAGAGGTTCTGGTCTGTCGCCGGTGCAGAGTTGCAGCCACGGAGTCGGTGAGAACCAGCGCAGTTCGGTTCC
>JAYTOM010000478.1:0-1649 GCA_043747765.1 Actinomycetota bacterium | reverse complement strand
TCGTCATTCGTCACCGTCGAGTGAGCGCAGCAGGTGAGCTGCCTTCTCGATCGCTCGACGAGCTTGGGTGAGGGTGCGCTCGGCGGCGGGCCGCTTCTGCTCGCCGCGGCGAACGGCCGCCTTCAGTTCGTTCAGGGCCGTGTCCGCGATCTCCTCCGAGATGGCGTCGAGGCGCTCGGCCAGGGAGTCGAACGAGCCGGAATCACCGGTCATCGCCGTCCACCCGGCGAACCGAGGAGTTCGTCGACGATGTCGAGAGGATGCATCACGGTCGCTCCCCCCGCCGTGAGGTGCATCGCGCACCCGGGATTGGCACTGGCGACAATGGTCGGCTCGGTCATCCCGACGGCCGCGCGAACTCGTTCGATCGCGGCCAGTTTCCGGGCGCGAATATCGGTTGCCAACGCTGGTTGCAGCGCGGAATACGCGCCGCCAGCCCCACAACAGAGGCCATCGTCATCCAATTCGACGATGTCCGCGTACCGACCGAGCACCGTCCGCACCGGCAGGTGAGCTTTCTGGACGTGACGCAGATGGCACGGATCCTGCACGATGATCGCCAGCCGGGTCCTGGTCGAGTCGGGTTCTGGTAGATCATCGATGTGCGCCGCCAGATACTCGTGCACGTCGAGCACGCGAGCGGAGAAGCGACGGGCGTCAGCGGTGCCGAGAAGATGCCCGTAGTCCTTCATCGCAGCACCGCAGCCCGCAGAGTTGACCAGGACCGGAGCGTCACCCGGCATGCTCTCGATCGTCCGACGGACGAGCGCTTTGGCATCATCTACAAGTCCAGCATGGACGTGGAGCGCTCCGCAACAGTCGCCACCGCGTCGGGCGATCGCGCATGTCGCGCCAGTGGCCTCGACGACCCGCTGGGTGGCTCGGTGGGTGGGGCGCTGCCAGGCATCCATCACACACCCGGTGAAGAGCCAAGTGTCGGCCACGTCGTCTGGCGCCGACGATTGCAGCGCAGGACCCCGACGGATGGGCAATCGACCGAGACCGAATCGCTTCGGCACGATTCGGAGTCGTTGGGCAAGCGCCAGAATCGTCGAACCGACGAGGAGCAGGCGATGGTGACCGAGCACGGTGAAGCCGGCGCGCAGAGCGCGTGGAGTGGTCCGATGTGCATCCGCCAGGGACTGTTTCGTCGATTCGATCAGATTCCCGTACGGCACACCGGATGGGCACGCTGGCTCGCAGCCACGGCACTGGACACACGTGTCCATGAAATCCACGAACTGATCGTCGACAGGCGCTCCCTCCCACGCAATCGCGCGCATCGCGGCGATTCGTCCGCGAGGCGAGTAGCCCTCCTCGCCGGTGACCCGGTAGGTGGGGCAATGGGGCAGGCACAGTCCGCAGCCGACGCAGCTTGCCAGTTCGGCATCGTTGAGCTGTAACTTCATGACGGGTCCACGGTAGTGGCTCGGCATCAGATCCGGAGGACGACGAAGCCATGCCCGAAGGCCACACGATCCGCCGCATCGCCAAGGACCACGGTGCTCTGCTGATCGGTCTGGCGGTACAGGTGTCGTCGCCGCAGCGAGGTTTCGAGGCCGACGCGGCCCGCATCGATGGCCTTGTCCTGAACAATCTCGCTCTCTTCCGCGATCCCCGTCCCACCCAGGGGTGTCGGGTCGAGATTT
>JAYTOM010000477.1:0-1869 GCA_043747765.1 Actinomycetota bacterium | reverse complement strand
CGAACGGCAGCCATCGTCGGGTGCTCCCCCTCCGACGTGCTGATCGCATCCACCGGCGTCATCGGTCGGCGCTACCCGATGGACCGCGTCCGTGCAGGTCTCGGGCGCATCACGACGCCGTTCGCGACACACGACGCAACCGCGGTCGCCACGGCGATCATGACGACGGACACCCATCCGAAAGTTGCGTCGGCGACGTGCGGTGAGGCGACGGTCGTCGGCGTCGCCAAAGGGGTCGGCATGATCGAGCCCGACATGGCGACGCTGATCACGATGCTGTTCACCGACGCCGCTGTGGAACCACAGGATCTGCAGGACATCTTCCGAGGCGTGATCGCCAGGACCTTCAACTGCGTCTCCGTCGACACCGACACGTCGACGTCGGACACGGCGATCATCCTCGCCAATGGTGCCAGCGGAGCGGTCGACCTCGTCGAGTTCGAGAAGGCAGTCGAATCGGTCGCCCTCGCCCTCACCAAGATGGTTGCCCGTGACGGCGAAGGGGCGACGAAGTTGTTGGAGGTGCACGTCGATCGAGCGCTTGATCGTTCGCAGGCGAAGTTCGTCGCCAAGTCGATCGTCAATTCGCCGCTCGTCAAGACAGCCGTCCATGGTGCCGATCCGAACTGGGGCAGGGTCGCGATGGCGGTCGGCAAGTGCAGTCAGTACACCGATATCGAAGAAGATTCGGTCGTCATCCGCTTCGGTGATCAGGAGCTTTATCCGACGCAGGTCGACGCAACCGGACTGGCGACACTGACGCAATACCTCCAGGGTGAGGAGGTCGTGATCCACGTCAGCCTCAATACGGGTGATGCAGATGCCACGGTATGGGGCTGCGACCTGTCCGACGGCTACGTGCGCATCAACGCCGACTACACGACATGAACCGGACGATCTCAGAGCTCGAAGAATCCCTGGCGCACTGACACCCCGGCGTCGTCTGCCGGGACGAGGACCTCGGCCGGGGTGAACGGCCCTTTCGAGGCGGCAACAGCGAGGCGATCCACCAGGTCGTTCATCGGGTCACCGGAATGCCCCTTGACCCAGCGGAAGCTCACATCGTCGCGAGATCTGACGAGCTCGATGAAGGGCTCCCACAGGTCACGATTGGCGACGGGTTGCTTCTGTGAGTTCTTCCAGCCACGGGCGATCCACCCCTTCCACCAGAAATCGTTGAAACATTTGACGACGTAGGTCGAATCGGAGACGATTTCGATCGGGCCGGCAGTGAACGCTTTGACCGCTTCGAATGCAGCCTGGACCTCCATGCGCTGGTTGGTCGTTCGCTGCGCTCCTCCGCTGCCGACGACGTCGCCCGTCGGAGCAACAGCCCATGCCCAGCCACCGGGCCCGGGGTTCCCCGCACATGCCCCGTCGGTGAAAACCACGGACGGGACGAGACTTTTCGGCATCTCTGTAACCTACCGATCGGTAGCGGTGCGAGACTGTCGAGATGATTTTCGACGGATTCGTCAACCAGTTTCCTGACAGCGATCCGGCCGAGACCCAGGAATGGCTGGACAGTCTCAGCGCCGTGATCGACACGCACGGCAAGACCCGTGCCCGCTTCCTGCTGTCGAAGTTGTTGGAGAGCGCGCGCGAGGCTCAGGTCAGCTTCCCGGCGACCGTTTCGACGCCGTATGTCAACACCATCCCGCGCGAGCACGAACCATGGTTCCCGGGCGACGAGCACATCGAACGTCGCATCCGCGCCTTCGTTCGCTGGAACGCAGCGGCAATGGTGATCAAGGCGAACAAGCACGCCGATGGCATCGGCGGCCACCTGTCGACATTCGCCTCCTCCGCAAGCCTCTACGAGATCGGCTACAACCACTTCTTCCGCGGCAAGGACGATGGCCAGCCAGG
>JAYTOM010000476.1:0-3229 GCA_043747765.1 Actinomycetota bacterium | reverse complement strand
CTCGAGTCGCGTGGTGCTGATCTGTGCATTATCCGGGATCCCGGATAAGTCACAGACCATCACTTGGCGAGTGACGGGATCGAGGGAGACGTCGCAGTAGGTGAGGCGGGTGGATTCGGAGGGCACGACGGGTGCGTGTCGGCGCAAGAGTGCGCGCAGCCTGGCAAGGAGTTCTTCCAGCGCGAACGGTTTGACGAGATAGTCGTCGGCCCCTGCGTCGAGTCCGGCGACGCGGTCGGAGACGCCGGAGCGAGCCGTGAGCATGAGAATCGGGACCTCGTCGCCCTTCGACCTGATCAGCCGACACGTCTCGAGTCCGTCGAGACCGGCCATGCCGACATCGAGAATGATGACATCGGGCGACTGGTCGGCGAGAAATCCGAGAGCATCTCCTCCCGACGCGGCAACGTGGACTCGATACCCTTCGGACCGGAGTGCGCGTGAGATCGCATCCCGAACGGAACGCTCGTCATCGACAATCAAGGCCTGCATTCGGATCCTCTCCCTGGGTCGCGAGGATCGCTGGGAAGCCTCGGCACAGCCTGAGCCGAGCATAAACGTTTGCTGAGAATCGGCGGCCTGGGCTGCCCGTCGATCTACGCTCTTGCGATGAACACGTTCTCATGTGGCGTCGAATGCATCCACTGAGCAGCGGCTTCGTTCTGACTGGTCGAACACCCGCGACGCGCGTTTCCACCACCATCATCATCATCACCACCACTCATACCACTGCGAGCACCACCACCACTGTTGTTGTCGGCGGGCTGGAGCGTCATGGTTGATGTCATGTCCCAGCCGGCGACGTTCTCGGTCTGCGAGCCGAAGGAGCCCAACTATGTGAGGTCACCGGTGACAGCGATCCGGTTCGTCGGAGCCCTCGTGCTGCTCGGATTCATGTACCTGGCGCTGCTGAGCGTCACGCCGGGTCGTTTCGCGACGCGTTTCGGCGACTTCCTCGGTGGTGCTCCTCGGTGGCTCGTGTCCGGAATCGTGAGTGCCTGCCAGATCGGCTTCCTGGTCCCTGCGATTCTCGGGCTGCTCGGCCAGTTGGTGCTCCGTCGTTTCGCTCGTGTCGGCCGAATGCTCCTCGCGACTGTCGTGTGCGTCGCTGGTCTGATCGCAATGTCCAAGCTCGTCGGCGCCGCAACGTTTCCATTGATGGCGCATCGGCACCGCGGTGGTCGTGTGGTTTCGATCAACGCCGGCACGAAGCTCGGTCGCTACGGCATCGGCGCTGCGTTCCCGACCACCGTCGACCTCGGCATCATCGCTGCGTGGATGTTTATCGACCGCGGACATTGGGCCGGCCGTTGGCGGCGCATCGGCCGAATCGTTCTGGCGCTCGGCGTCATGGCGAGACTCGGCGTCGGCTTGGCCGATCCGGCGACGATCGTCACTGCGATCGCGACGGCCGCCGCGGCTGCAGCACTGGTGCAACTGATCCTCGGAGCTCCGAACGTGCGACCTCGAGCCGTCGCAGTCGGCCAAGTACTGGAAGGACTCGGGAACCGGGTTTCGTCTGTCGAACAATTCGGAGGATTTCGCGGTTTCGCCGGGTTCAGGGTCCGCCTCGACCACGGCCAGCAGTTGTTCGTGAAGATCATCAGCCGCGATTCGTGGACGACGCTGCTTCCAGTTCGGATGTATCGCGCCGTGCGATTCCGAGATGTCGGCCAGGACAGACCGTTCCGGTCGCTTCGTTCCGGCGTGGAACACGAGGCGCTCTGCTCGCTGAAAGCCCACGCCGACGGCGTTCCGACGGCGCGTCTGGTAGCGGTTGCCGAGTTCCCACCGGATGCCATGTTGATGGCGTTCGATGCTCGGTCGCGTCAGCCGTTGAGCGAGCTCGAACCGTCCCGACGGACCCCCCAACTGCTTGGTTCTGTGTGGGCAATCGTGTCCGCGCTGCAACGAAGCCACACGGTGCACCGCCGTCTCAATGCTGATGCACTGTGGGTCGACGATGACAACGCGCTCATCGTGGTCGAGTTCGCCTCGGCGTCGTTGGGCGTTGTCGGCTCGGCCCTGTCGTCCGATGTCGCCGAAGTCCTGGCCGCCACCGCCGCGACCCTGGGTGCCGACATCGCAGTGGAAGCGGCGATTGCCGGGATCGGCCCTGCCGCTGTTGCCGCGGCACTCCCGCGCTTGCAACCGCTCGCCCTGACGCCGTCGACGAGAGCCGCCGTCAAGGCAGCCGGCTGCTTGGACGATCTTCGGACAGAGGTCCAACGTGTCACCGGTGCCGAGTCAGCGCCGGTGGCCGAACTCGAGCGGATCAAGATCAGGACGGTGGTCACGATTGCGATGGCTGCTGTCGCGTTGTGGACCCTCATCCCTCAACTCGTCGGGGTCGGATCGGTCTGGGGAGAACTACGGCACGCGAACTGGTGGTGGGCGGCGGCTGCGCTCGGTCTGTCTGCCGTCACGTACATCGGAGCCGCTGTGGCGCTGGACGGGTCGCTCACCGAGCAGCTTCCACTCGCTCCGAATATCGGTGTGCAGATTGCGTCGTCGTTCGTCGGTGTTGCCGCGCCGGGCGGAGGACTTGCACTCACCGCACGCTTCCTCCAGAAGCGGGGCGTGGACACGCCCACGGCCGTCGGCGCTGTTGGGGTCGACTCGGTCGCCGGTTTCATCGTTCACCTGACCCTCACCGGATTGTTCGTCGCCCTGGCGGGATCGTCGGGGCTGAAGACGTTCGACCTGCCTTCGCTGGGTGTGATTGGTTTGATCGTCGCGGGAGTCGTCGTCGTCGCAGCAGCGGGCCTCGCCGTTCCGTGGAGTCGTTCGATGCTCACGACCCGGGTCCTGCCCGCAACCAAGCGGTCGCTGTCCAATGTCAGTGACATCGCCCGTCAACCGAGCAAGATGATCGAGCTGTTCGGCGGCTCGCTGACGATCACGATGGGCTACATCCTTGCCCTGGAAGTCGCCGTGTCAGCGTTCGGCGCTGGGCCCGCATTCACGTCCGTCGCACTCGTCTATCTGGTCGGCTCCGCGGTGTCGTCCGTCGCCCCGACCCCCGGCGGTATCGGTGCCGTCGAAGCAACATTGATCGCGGGGCTCACCTCTGCCGGAATGCCGAGTACCACTGCGGTCGCCGCTGTGATTCTGTTCCGCCTGGCCACGTTCTGGATCCCGCTGCTGCCGGGCTGGGGCGCTCTCGTCGCGCTCCAGCGGTCCGGCGATCTGTGAAGGCCCGCTGAGCACTTCCCTTGGACGCTGGCGT
>JAYTOM010000475.1:0-2912 GCA_043747765.1 Actinomycetota bacterium | reverse complement strand
GGTCAGCGTGATACCGGCGGAGGCTGTCCCGCCCGGAGTCCAAGAGCCGTACCCGGAACCCGAGACGTGACACTGGAACCTAACGAAGCGGGTCCGGCATCCGTTCACTGACGCGCCCGATGTGGCGCTCGGCGCTCGTCGATCAACCCCCGACATCCCGTTTGCGTCGAGCAGCCGGACTGGGCATTCTGGTCGGATGGCTGTTGGCCGTGTCTGGTGTACAGCCCTTGTTGCTTCGCTATTGGTGGGCTGCTCTGCCTCGGCCGACTGCCACTTGGTTGGTTGGTTCAGCGGCGAGCAACGGGTCGAACGGCTTGCACACGCGGCTGGCACCGACAATCTCCAGAAGCACCAGCCCAACGGCCCGAGCTGTGAACCAACCTGTTTCGAGGCATATTTGACGTACGACGGAACGGGCACCCTCGTCGGGTAGTAGCGCCGAACTGTAGATATTCCGGAATCGGTGGACACGGGCGCCGGGATGCGGCAACCTGCGCTGATGGTCGATGCAATCGCAAGGGACGGTGTGGTGACACTTCGCCCGCCTGGCGAGGGTGACGCTGCCGTCTTGATCAAGGGACGAGACGCCGAGTCGGTGCGTTGGCTGGGGCCAGGGAGCAGCGATCCGGCACCGACTGCGTGCATCATTGTCGATGGGGAGATCGTCGGGTGGGTGGACTATGACATGGATCGAGATTGGCTCGAACCGGGCGAGGTGAACGTCGGCTACAGCGTGTTCGCCGAGTGTCGGCGACGCGGATATGCAACGCGAGCGGTTGCGTTATTGGTCGGGCATCTTGCGCGAACGACTCCGTATCGCACGGCGACTCTGCTGATCAACGCCGACAATGTCGGATCGTTGGCTGTCGCCGCCTCGCTCGGGTGCAACACTCACGGCGACATCGATGGGAGCCGATACTTCAAGCTCCCTATTCGCCGCTCCGAGGAGTAGCTCCGAACTGTCGATCCGCGCTCATTGTTCTGCATCGTCGATCGCGCTTGCTTCGTGAGCGACGACCGGGCAATATGCGCCCGTGCCGTCGCTCGTTCGGATCGGTGTTGTCATTGCTGCTTTGGCGCTCCCGGGCAGCGTTGGGTCGGGATGCAGCTCGTCCTGCCAAGGAAAGTGCGTTGGTCCAACTGCTAAGGTTTCTGTGAGCAATGAGGTGACCGACGTGGAAATCTGCGATGACACCGGTGCGTGCTCACGTCAGTCGTTTGGACCGTTAGGAACGAACGTCATCAGCCGTGCGGTCACCGTTCGAGTCGTCGCAACGAACGGAGTCGACCCGCTAACTATTCGTGCCTTCGGGGCGGGTGGTGTGCTGATCGTGTCAGGTCATGTCGCCGCGAAACCTGCGTCGGCAACCTGCGGCTGCATCGGTGTTGCAGCCGTCTACGTCGACTCGGCCGGAATCCATTTGTTCGGCGACGGATGACGACGGGACGGCACCGATCTGCCGATCGGTCACTCTCGGACTGTCAGAATCCAGTTGTGAGCGAGGTTGACCCGTACGACGATGGATTAGATCGCTGGCTTGTCTTCGAGTTCCGCTATGACCCGGAACGACGCGAGAACCGACATGTGATCATGGCTGCGTTCAACTCCGAACGTGAGTGCAATCAACGGCTTAGCGATCTTCAGGTTGCTATGCCGGACGCCAGCCTGACCCGGCGACACCATGCGGTCGGCTACACCACTGATCAGCAGACACGACGCGATGAGTGGAACCGACGCGGGTTCAAGACGACGCGGCAACGTAAGCGTCGCAGGTAGCGCCCAACTGTAGATCCGCGCCGGTACCGCACCGGTCAGCGGCAGGTCAGTTTGACTTGCGCGAGCGGGGAACCAGCCAGAGCGTGAGGGCGCCTGCTATCGCTGTCGAGACGACAATGAACCAGGCGAAGAACGCGATGCCGCTCGACCCGGGATTCGCGGGGACGATCCATCCGGTCAGCGAGAAAGAGACGATGCCAACGAACAGTGCAGTCCTGCGCCAGTTGAGGACGGTCGTCTTCACGTGGCAAGAGTAACTCACCCTCGCGAGGAAGCACAACGCCAGGTCTGCCGCTCGGCGTGCTCCCTTGTCGAGCGGCGGGGAACGCGCGGGTATGGTCGGAATCGTGACTCGGTCTGCTCTGGTGGTGGTGGTCGCGGAGGCCGAGCGGCTGGTCTCCGCTCACCGGCTCCGGCACGATCCGATGGCCGCTCGTGGTGTTCCGGCCCACGTGACGATCGTTCATCCGTTTCGGGCCGTGGTCGACGAAGCAACCGCGCACGATGTCGCGGCGGTCGCGAGTCGAATCGAATCGTTCGATGCGAGTTTCGCCACAGTGGATCGCTTTCCTGGTGCGGTCCTGTTCTTGTCGCCGGAACCGGTGGACCGCTTCAAGCAGTTGACGCGAATGTTTGTCGACGCGTTTCCGGACTGCCCTCCATACGGCGGAGCGTTCCCGGACCCACACCCGCACTTGACCGTCGGAAGTCGGATCGATGCCGCCACCGCCGACAGCCTGGAGGACTTGATCGCTCCTGGCTTACCTTTGACGACCCGAGTGGAGCGGCTCACGTTGCTGCTCGAGGACGACTTAGGCCACTGGACGGTGGCACAGTCGTGGCCACTCGCCACTTCGACAACCAACTGACCCGCCCCGATCTGCCGATCCGCGCCGACTCTCAAATACGCGAACCGAGCAGAACGCGCGCCCAAGAACACGAGTCAACTCGGACCGGTCAGGTAGCGCCGATCGGCGCATCTGGCGCAGCACGAACCGCCGGTAGGTGCTACTCGAGTTCGCAGAACTTCCACCGATTTGAGGACGCTCAAGAAGCTCCGCTCGGCGCTTGGGTTCACCGACCCGACTCGCGTGACTGCTCGAACTATTGGGCAACGGCCGAGAGACTGGACGGA
>JAYTOM010000474.1:0-4046 GCA_043747765.1 Actinomycetota bacterium | reverse complement strand
CTTCCCAGAGCTGACGCAGCGAGTACGTCTCGACGAAATGGCGTTCGTCGTGGACGTGGAACCCGTGGTCGATCGCATGACCTTTCACATCGGCGATGTAGCCGGCGACATCAATGACAGCCAAGGGAACCTCTCTACGCTGGTGGATCGTTCCTCGGAGCGATGGGCTGAGGCTACCCTGCGGACGATGTACAGAGACGTTGTCACCATGTTTGCCCAGGTTGCCGACGACATCGGGTCGGCACTGCGGGCGAACGGCGATTGGGGACCATCGGGCCAACGGGAGGGGCAGTACGCCGTCGACCTGGTTGCGGACGAGATCGTTCTCGCCGCGTTTGCCGAGGCCGGATACGGCGTGCTGTCGGAGGAGAGTGGCCTCACAGTCGTCGAGGGGCAGCCGCTGGTGATCGCCGATCCTCTCGATGGATCGACGAATGCCAGTCAGGGCGTGCCGTGGTACGCCACGTCGCTGTGCTTGGCCGACGACGACGGCCTCGCCGTCGCGCTCGTCCGCAATCAAGCGAGCGGGGTCACGTTCCGCGCCGTTCGTGGCGGCGGAGCGTGGCGTGATGACGAACGGATTCATCCGTCGCGATGCGAAAAACTGGGGGAGGCGTTCATCGGCCTCAGTGGACTGCCGCCGGCGAACTTCGGTTGGCACCAGTTCCGTGCGCTTGGCGCATCGGCCCTCGACCTCTGTCTCGTCGCATCGGGTGTGCTCGACGGCTTCGTCGACTGCAGTGTCGATGCCCACGGCGTGTGGGACTATGCCGCTGCGACACTGATCTGCGCGGAAGCGGGAGCCTGCGTGGTCGACGGGTTGAATCGGGAGTTGGTGGTCCGCGATCCGTTGCTCAAAAGGACTCCTGTGGCTGCTTCAACAGAGATCCTGTTGTCGCGACTCGTCGCCGCGCGTCGACGATTCTGACCTCGATCCGGATTCACGCCGGCCGGCGCTCTCGCTGTCCGGCGTTCCAGGCACGTTGCAGACTCGGGTGGCGCAGTTTGCAGAGAGCGCGTCCCTCGATCTGACGAACCCGCTCGGTTGTCACATGAAGCGCTTCGCCGAGTTCGGACAATGTCTGCTGCGATTCGTCCAGCCCGAACCGCGCGGTGAGAACCATTCGCTCGCGGTCGGTCAGTCGTCCGAGTTGGATGTGCACCGAGTTCCGCTCGAGGGCTGCGGCCGTCGCCTCGAACGGGCCGATGTCGTCGTCCTCGATGGAGTCGCCAATGGATGCGTTGCCGTCGTCGCTGACCGGTGCCGAGAGCGACACGATCGGTGTCCGGTGCTGCCGGGCGAGAGCAACCCGTTCGACCTTGACGCCAGCCGCAGCAGCGACTTCGTCGTTGGTCGGCCGCCGGTCGAGGTCGTCCCACAGTCTCTGGGTGCTTTGATCGATCAGGCTGTACTGCTCGCGAACGTGCGACGGGACTCGGATCGTGCGCGACGTCTCGTTGACCGCACGACCGAGCGCCTGGCGGATCCACCATGTCGCATAGGTACTGAACTTGAATCCACGCTCGTGGTCGAACTTGTCGACGGCGCGCATCAAGCCGACGTTGCCCTCTTGGATCAGGTCGAGCAGGGCCACACCGCGACCTTCGAAGCGACGGGCGATGTTGACGACGAGCCGCAGATTGGCCTGGATGAACTGTCGCCGTGCGGCCGCAGCAACCTCGCTGTCATCGGCGGCCAACGAGATCGCCAGCGTTCGTTCCTCGCTCGCCGAGAGCAGCGGATGCGCGCTGATCTCGATGATGTAGCGGCGGAGGACGTCATCGCCTCCGGTGTCGTTGTTGCGCAACGCCATCGCCTGCAAACCGTAGTGGTCTGAGCGCCCGTATTCAGGGACCACCGCACGCGGTAGCCGCGCGTCGCTCTGTCCGGCAACTCGCTCCCGCGACCGGGGTCGCGCCAGTATGCTCCTGTCTCGGTTCGCGGGCGCATAGCTCAGTTGGTAGAGCGTCGGCTTTACAAGCCGCTGGTCGGGGGTTCGAGTCCCTCTGCGCCCACTCGCTCCGGTTGTCAGATTCAGTGTGATCCCGAACCCGATCTCGACCTCGGCCCCGGTGTCCCTGGGAGTCTGCGCTCCGCCGACGGCTGTTCGGCTCTGCGCTGACATCGCGACTGAGATGAGACTGCGACCCGCTGTCGTAGTGTCAGCCCCATGCCCGATCGTTTCGAGTTCTCCGGAGCAAAGCAGCTGCTCCGCCTCCTGGATGCCGTGATGGCAATCGGGTCGGAATTGTCGCTGCCTGCAGTGCTGTTTCGGATCACCCAGACGGCCGCGGAGTTGGTCGATGCCAAGTACGCCGCGCTGGGTGTCCTCGACGAGTCGCGGACGATGCTGGCCGAGTTCATCACGGTCGGCCTCAGCGCCGCCGAGACGGCGCTGATCGGGGCTCGACCGGATGGTCACGGCATCCTCGGTTTGCTGATCGTCGATCCGAAGCCACTGCGGCTTCCCGACCTCCATCAACACCCGGACAGCTTCGGGTTTCCGCCAGGTCATCCACCGATGACGTCGTTTCTCGGCGTGCCGATCCATTTGCGTGGAGAGGTGTTCGGCAACCTCTATCTGACGGACAAGCGCGAGGGTCAGGTGTTCACCGACGTGGACCAGGAAATGGTCGTCGGTCTGGCGGCTGCTGCAGGGTTGGCGATCGAGAACGCCCGTCTCAACGAGCAGTCGCGCACCTCCACACTGCTCGACGAACGCGAGCGGATTGCGCGTGACCTGCACGACGACGTCATCCAACGTCTCTTCGCGACTGGGCTGTCTCTGCAGGCCGCGGCGCAGATGATCAAGGATCCTGTGGCGGTCGAGCGGATCATGCGAGCCGTCGACGAACTCGACACCTCGATCCGCCAGGTTCGGTCCACCATCTTCGAGCTCCAGCATCGGTTCTCGGGTCTGCCGAGCCTGCACAGCGACATCGTGGCGGTGTGCAGTGAAGCAACGCGCGCCCTCGGTTTCGAGCCGAACTGTAACGTGCAAGGCCCGGTCGACACCGCCGTTTCGAGTTCGCTCCGGGGGCACATTCTGCTGTGTCTACGCGAGGCCCTGTCCAATGTGGCCCGCCACGCGCAGGCATCTCGCGTCGATGTCACCGCGACGGCAGATGGTCGATCGTTCGCCCTTCGGGTGGCCGACAACGGCGTCGGCTATGCGTCTGACGCATCTGCGCCGGCGAGCGGACTGGCCAACATGCGCACGCGCGCAGAAGCATTGGGTGGAAGTTTCAGCATCGGCGAGCGACCGGATGGGGGCACGCTCGTGATCTGGGAGTCGCCGATCCGGCTGGAAGATTCGCCTGCTGAATCAGATCCGGCATTGGCCGCCGGACCGGAAATCGGGTCCGAAGGCCCTACCGGTCCGAAAGCGTGTCCAGCAGAGTGAGTACATGGAATTCCGACGTCCGTCTGCGATCCGATCGGAGGGCCTCGGGCCCGGTGGGCGGGTCGTGGTTGGTTTCGACGGTTCCGAGAGCGCCCGCGCGGCCGTCGTCTGGGCGGCCAGCGAGGCGGCGCTGCGCGATGCCGTGCTGCGCATCATCGTGTGTTCGGCTGAACCTGAATCGATCGATGTCTCCCCCGGCGGCGCGCATCGTCGTCGGTCGCTGACCGACTCTGCCGAATCCGTCAAAGCTGTCCATCCAGCCCTCAAGGTCGAGGTGATCGCGACACATCCGGACCCGCGTGACGCGCTCACCATGGATCTGACCAATTCGGACCTGCTCGTCGTCAGCGCAGCCACCCCGGGTATGGCCAGAACGTGGCTCCTCGGCTCGGTTCCGCGTTCGGCGAGCCGTCGAAGCCCATGTCCCGTCGTCGTCGTTCGGGGTGAGCCACGCCCGCAGATCCGACGGATCATGGTCGGAATCGACAATTCGAATGCTGCAATGGCTGCCGCTGACTGGGCGTGTCGTGAGGCCGATCTCCATGGAGCCAAGATGTTGCTCGTCCACGCCTGGTTCGACACCGGGATCGACCGGTCAGCGCGCGAACGTCACCTCGACCGGGTCGACGTGCAATGCGCGCT
>JAYTOM010000473.1:0-2158 GCA_043747765.1 Actinomycetota bacterium | reverse complement strand
CAGCGAGATGCTGGGGCAGCCGGGCGATGGCTGGCGCGTTTCGCTGACGACGTTGATGAACGAGCGCGTGTCGATCGGCGGGGCGATTCCGGCCAAGGGATCGGGCGCGATCCGCGATCTCGTCAAATGCTGGAAAGCGCTGCCCGACGACCGCAAGGATCCGGCAGTCCTCGATCGCGTGATGAAGTTGTGGAGCCGGGCGGAAATCCTGCGCCTCACCAACATCCGTGCCAACCAGAGTCGCAAGATGGGCGATCCGGGTCCTGAGGGTTCGATCGGCAAGGGCGCGTCGGCCGAACTGAACAAGGACGTCTACGACGCCGTTGTCGACCTTCTCGGTGCCGACGGCATGTTGTACGGAAGTTACGCGATGACCCGTCCCGATCACGCAATGGGCTGGGAGATGATGCAGAAGGCGTTCCTGCGGATGCGCGCGAATTCGATCGAGGGTGGGACCACCGAGGTGATGAAAAACATCCTCGGCGAACGAGTCCTCGGCCTCCCCGGTGACGTACGAGTGGACCGCGACCGGCCGTGGAGTGAAGTACCGAGAAACTGACGGATCAGTTGCCCGTGCTCAGCAGGATCCCGAGGAAGACAGCGGCCAGCGATGCCACGGCTCCGGTCGCGCCACCGACTGCGAGCGCCAATTTGGTCCGTGCCGAGATGTGCGCTGCTGCCGCTGCACCAGCGATGATCGCCACGGCCACTTTGACGAAGACCGTGACCTGATACGAGGTCGGGGCGTTACTGACGTCGACTTCGGCCAGGTTCCACATTCCCGTGACGACGAGAACTGCGAAAGCGGGCCAGGCAATTCGATTGAACGCTCGTGCCGCCTGTTTGGCGAGCCCGTCGTGTTGGCGAAGCACCGGAAGCAATCCGGCGAGCGTGAACTGTCCGCCGACCCAGATCGTCGCGGCGGTCACGTGAAGGAAGAGGCGGATCGTCGCAGCGGTGGGTGACAGCACCGACTCAGCCTGACATCACTCGCCGAGTGCGGCCAATACGTCGCTGGCCGGTACGGCGCGATCGTCGATCGCCATCGCGTCCTCAGGCGCGCCGAGCAGTACAGCAGCGGCCCGACCGATTGCGGACTGGAGGTCGCGGATGTTCCGCGGCGGAGGGAAGTACTCGTCCTCCTCAGTGGCCCGAACCGTTTCGACTCCGTTGCGGGGAGCAAGGTGATCGACGACCGCTTGCACCAGATCTTCGGGAGCTGAGGCCCCTGCCGTCACGCCGACGACCCCGCTGAGATCGTTGGGGAGTTCGGCGACATCGTTGATCCGGAAAACACGCGGACACCCGGCTTCGATGGCCAACTTCTCCAACGCCCTCGTGTTCGATGAGTTGGCCGAGCCGATCACGATCAACGCGTCGACGCGTGGGGCGATGCTCATCAGGGCCGACTGCCGGTTCGTCGTGGCGAAGCACAAATCGCTGCGGCCGGGCGACCACACATCGGGATAGCGCTCGCGGACGGCGACGGCGACACCCTCCCAGTCACGATGCGACAACGTCGTTTGCGCCAGGAGCGCGACCGGTTCGTCGAACTGGGGGAGAGCCGCGACTTCGGCAACAGACTCGACCCGACTGATCGAGGTCGGCGCCACCGCCATTGTCCCAACGGCCTCTTCGTGGCCTTCGTGGCCGACGTAGACGATGCGGAACCCCTTGTTCGCACGCACCTTGACCTCGTGGTGGACCTTGGTCACCAGCGGACACACCGAGTCGACGACGTAGCTGCCGCGAGCGCGTGCTGCCGAGACGACTTCCGGCGCCGAACCGTGTGCGGAGAGCATGATCGGGCTGCCCGGCGGCACATCGGAGATGTCGTCGACGAACACGACGCCCTGGGCCTCGAACTGCTCGACGATCAGCTTGTTGTGGACGATCTCGTGGTAGCAGTAGACGGGCGCCGGAAAACTGCGCACCATGAACGCGAGCGCCTTGATCGCCATCTCGACACCCGCGCAGAACCCTCGTGGCTCGGCGAGCAGTACCCGGTCGACATCCACGTGGCCAAGGCTAGCGGCGGGCTCCGGTCAGGACTTGCTCCCGGTACCCTTGACGGGCTATGTCACTGCCCACGGTCATCCTCGTCACTCCCGGTTCGCCGGCAGAGCACGCGGGCATCCTCGCCGGCGACGAGGTGCTG
>JAYTOM010000472.1:0-22710 GCA_043747765.1 Actinomycetota bacterium | reverse complement strand
ATTCGCCAACCCCCCGAGGTGCGCACCACCGTGTCCTCGTAGCGTCCACCGATGACGAAGTTGTCCCCTCCCTCCACGCCGTGGCGCACGTGCTGAGCGTGCAGGTAGCATCGGCACGTCGCCCGGTCGCCGTCGATGGCGATCTGGTGGTTGGTCACCATGTGCTGGCTGTCGTCGAGCGGATCGAGTGCGAGCTTGACCCGCGCTTTGATCGCCTCCACCCCGGTCAGCAGCGGCGACGCCAACTCAGCGGTGACATCCGACGCGAACACGTCGTCGAGCCCATCCCAGTCGTGGCTGTCGAGCGCCCAGCAGTAGGCGATCGTCAAATCGGTGATTGCGGTGCGATCGGCGAGCACATCGTTGGCGCGTTCGTTCATGTTCCAGACCTCCTGTGCGTGTTGGCACGTCGATGAGTGGCGAGTCGCCCTTGGTTCGCCCGGTGCAGGTGGCGTACGCAGTGAGCGACGTGCGCGTCGCGGCCGACCGCTTCGCAGCGACGACGGGCGCCGGGCCGTTCTTCGTGATCGAGCACATCGCCCTGGCCGAGGCGAGGGTGCACGGCGTCCCCGGCGAGTTCGATCACTCGTCGGGGTACGGACAGTGGGGCGACATCATGGTCGAGCTCGTCCAGGAGCACACGCCAGCGCTCGTCGTTCCGCCGAGCGTGCACCACGTCGCGTTCATGGTCGACGACCTGCGCACGTCGATCGCGTGGTGTGCCGCGCAGGGCTGGCCGGAGGTGATGTTCGCGCGTACCACCACGGGCCAAGAGTTCGCATTCTGCGATGCGCGCGCCATTCTCGGGCACCTGATCGAGATGTACGAGCCGTCGCCGCGACTGCTCGAGTTCTACGCCAAGGTGGCTGCAGCACATCACGCCAGCGGACCGCCCGCGAACCAGCGTTCGAACATCGGCCGGATCGCCACCGTCACCAGCTCGACGATCAACCCACTGGGCGGCTGAACGTACGTGAATCCGCCGTAGCCCTTCTCCGGCGGAAGCTGGGCGAGGCGCAACGTCCATCCGGCGGCGACGAGGGCGGCCGACTCACCAGCGACGTCGTCACTCCACACGCCGATGTGATGCACGCCGGGCGCGTCGCGTCCATCCCAGATCGACCCCGGAGCGCCTTCCAGCAACTCGACGTGCTGTGGCCCTTGCATCGAGTAGGTGAACCGCATCGGGACCGTCGTCTGACCAACGTCCGGCAACCACACCGCCTGGGCGCGCACCTGCGGTTCGCACCACGTGAGGCCCAGCGCGACGCCGACCTCAGCCATCGCCGCATCGAGGTCCGGCACGCGAACGCCGTGGTGGTACACCCGGGTGTAATCGATCATCAGATGCTCCTGTTCTGTCCAGCCCAGTACGGCGCGCGCAGCGGCTGCTTCTGGATCTTGCCTGTGCCGGTGCGCGGGATGGAGGCGATGAAGTCGACCGACTTCGGCGCCTTGTACCCGGCCAGCAGTCCGCGGCAGTGGCTGATCAATGCCGCTGCCAACTCGTCGCCGGC
Organism: Actinomycetota bacterium; assembly: GCA_043747765.1. Taxonomy (GTDB): domain Bacteria; phylum Actinomycetota; class Acidimicrobiia; order Acidimicrobiales; family Ilumatobacteraceae; genus WLMZ01. The sequence continues at coordinate 21,193 of JAYTOM010000472.1, read as the reverse complement.
CTGGTGACCGTCGCTCAGCTGGACGATGGCTTTGACGTTCTCACCGAACTCCTCGTCGGGCACACCAATCACGGCAACGTCCTCGACGGCCGGGTGCGCGGCGAGCACGCCCTCGATCTCGGCCGGGTAGATGTTCACGCCGCCACTGATGATCATGTCGATCTTGCGGTCGGACAGCCAGAGGTATCCTTCGACATCGAGGTGCCCGACATCGCCCGTCGTGAACACACCCGGTTCGAGGTGCACTGCGGCCGTCTTGGCGTCGTCGTTGTGATAGGCGAAGTCCATCCCCATCCGGTTGCGGAAGTAGAGCGTGCCGGTAACGCCGGGCTCGACGGCGCGGTCGTCGTCGCCCACGACGATCACCTCGACGTTGTCGAGCGGCCTGCCGACGCTCCCGCCTTTGGCCAACCACTCGTCGGCGGTGATGGTGGAGATGATCGAGCCCTCTGTCGAGCCGTAGTACTCGCTGACCTTCGGGCCCCACCACCGGATCAACTCGCGCTTCACGGCGGGTGGGCACGGCGCGGCGCCGTGCCATACCGCCGTCAGCGTCGAGCCGTCGAAACTGTCCCGAATTGCGGTTGGAAGGTCGATCAACCGCTTCATCTGCGTCGGCACGAGATGGGTGTTGGTGACGCGGTGCCGCTGGATCAGCTCCAGCACCTCGGCCGAGTCGAAGCGGTGCTGCATCACCACCGACGAACCGGCGATCATCGGCAGGAACGAGAACGCCCACTGGGCGGAGTGGTACACCGGCCCGCACAGCAACGTCCGGCCGCCGGTCGGCATCATCCGCCCGAAGCCGGCGCCGACAAGTTGGAGGATCTCTGGGCCGAGATCGGTGTTGCCCGACAGCGAGCCACGCACGCCCTTGGGGCGACCGGTGGTGCCCGACGTGTAGAACATCGGTCCGCCCAGGCGTTGATCGGGTGGATCGCTCGCGTCCGCTCCGCCGATCCACCCATCGAGCTCGTCCAGATGCACCACGATGCGCACACTGTCGGCGCGCTCGTCGGCGAGCGCGCGGATCGTGGTGTCGGCGTAGCGAGCGTCGACGAACACGGCCGTAGGACGTGCGTCGGCGAACACGTACGCGAGCTCGTCGGCGACCCAGTGCCAGTTGACCGGCACGTATGTCCACCCGGCGTGCGAGCACGCGAGGGCGATCTCGAACCATGCCCTCGTGTTCCCGGCGATCAGGGCGACAGTGTCGCCCGTGCGCAACCCAGCCGCACGCAACGCGTTGACGATGCGGTTGACGCGGTCATCGATCTCGCTCCACGTGATCGAGCCAGCGTCGTCGATCAGCGCGATCTCAGCGCCTTTGGTGGTTGCGTGCGAGGATGTCAGCAGCGCCATCGGGTCAGCCCGTGATCGACGTCTGCCGACGTCCGATGGGATGCCACTCCACGTCGAAGTCCTGCTGCCCGGCAACGCGCAGGATCCGCTCGGCGATCAGCCAGCGGTGGCCGACGTTCACGAACCGGTCGTGATACCGCGCGTACAACGTCGCGTCTGGACGGTCATCCGGATAACGATGCCACGCGAGGAGGTATGTCACTGCGGTGGCCGAGACGCCATCGGGCGCAAGCGCGATCTCGATATTGGACACATGGTGGCTCGTCGCCTCGAACCGAGGCAGGCCAGTCGCGAGCCGCCGCGCGAGTGAGCTCGCACCGCGCGTCGACTCGCCGAGTCCGGGGCCGTAGTCGACCATGCAGTCGTCGGTGAACAATGCCGCAGCGGCGTCGGTGTCGATGGTATCCACGCTGCGGCAGTAGGCATGGATGACATCGGTGATCGCCTGGCGGGCGACGATGGCACGCAACTCGTTCATGCCGGCGCGTCGCTCAGCGCGACAGGATCGTCACGCCGGAGATACCTGGCGCGCCGTACACGTGCGTGTATGCGGTCTTGGGCTCATCGGGCACCTGACGCACACCGGCATCGCCGCGCAGTTGCAGCACGTTCTCGTACACCTGCCGCAGACCGGACGCACCGATCGGCTCACCATTGGCAAGACACCCACCGTCGGTGTTGATCGGGAAGCGACCACCGATCTCCGTTTCGCCGTTCTGGATCATCTGCTCCTGTTCGCCGTGCTCGCAGAAGCCGTTCTCAGCCATGTGCATCACCTCCGCGCCGGACTCGGTGTCTTGCAGCTGAGCGAGGTCGATGTCCTTCGGCCCGAGGCCGGCCATTTCGAAGGCGGCCATCGACGCATCGACCGTCGGCCCGGAGTTGTGCTCGAGGGCGATCGACGGGGCGAGCACCTCGAAGCTGCCGAAACGACGCGAACGCACAACCGTTGCTTTGAGGTAGATCGGCCGATCGGTGTACTGGCGGGCCTTGTCCGCGCGAGCGAGGATCAGTGCCACACCACCTTCGCCGGGGGAGCAGAACATGTACTGCGTGAGCGGATACGACAGCATCAGCGAGTCGAGCACCTCGCGCTCGGACAACGGCTTGCGCCGCCACGCCATCGGGTTGTCCGCGCCATTGCGGAACGCCTTCGCGGACACCTTTGCCAGCGTGCTCTGGGTGATGCCGAAGTCGTGCATGTAGCGATTGATCTTCATCCCGAAGAACTGCGTGGTGAGTGCGAGCCCACTGGCGCCGTACCAGTCCCCGAGGCCGGCGCCTTTGGTGTTGACGCGAAATGCACCTCGCTCGTGCTTGTCGAAACCAATCGCGATGCCGAGGTCGAACACGCCGGCTCTGATCGTGTTGTACGCGCTGAACAGCGACGAGCCGCCGGTTGCGCAACCGTTGGCGACGTTGATGAACTGCAACCCGGTGAGGCCGAGCGCAGAGACCATCGTGTCCGCCGAACCGGCTGACTGCGAGCCGCCGAACGCGAACTCCATGTCGCCCCACGTGAGGCCGGCATCGGCGAGCGCGCGTCGCACTGCGATCACGCCCTGCTCCATGCCGGTCAGGCCGTCGTGGCGACCGAACTCGTGCATGCCGATCCCGACGATGGCAACGTCGTCGCTCATCAGTTCGCTCCATTCTCTGCTGTTGCTGTTGGTCGTACTGGCTGAAACGCGAACGTGACGATGTCGTTGCCGGCGTCGTCGCGATTGAGCGGGACGATCACGAGCTCCATCTCCATTCCGATGCGCAACTTGGTCGGATCGGCCTCGGTCAGCCGCGCCTCGACCTTGACCTCACCCGGCAGCTCGACATAGCCGACACCGAACGGCTCGAAGCCGTCGTCGGTGCGCCCAGCGTAGGGCGGCGCCTTCGGCGGGAACCCCTGCACGGTCCAGGTCCACAGCGTCCCTCGCCGTGCCAGCTCGACCGGCTCGGTCTCGTTGCCGGTGCAGCGCGGGCACCCCGATTGCACCGGGAACATGTGGTTTCCGCAGTTCACGCAACGACTGCCGATGAGGTGTGGCTCGGCCGTCGGCCACGTGAAGAGACCCTCGGCGACGGGCACCTGATTGACCATGAACATCCCCCTTCGTGCGTGACCGACAGAACTTACCATACGATCAATTAATTTTGGAAGACGTACGCCAAGTTCTCACGTCGGAGTGGCGGCCGGGTGGATGCCGGGGATGCCCGCACCCATCGCGGCGTACCAGTCGGGGCGGGGCACGATCCCGGGATAGCCCTCACCGACACGTGGCGCCGAGTCCGCATTCCATTCGTGATGGATCGGCGGGATCTGGAAGTAGCCGTTGGCGGCATTGGTGCCACCGTCGACGCACAGGTCGTGGCCGGTGATGTAGCTCGCCGCGTCGGATGCGAGGAACATCACCGGGGCGACGATCTCGGAGAGCTCGCCGATGCGCCGCATCGGAGTGCGGCTGGCGATCCAGCGATCCATGCCCATGCCCTCGATCGCCGGGCGGACCATCTCCGTCACGATGAATCCGGGCGAGACGGAGTTGACGCGCACGCCTCGGTCGGCCCACTCGCAGCCGAGCTGCAGGGTGAGGTTGCGCAGCGCCCCCTTTGCCGCGGTGTACGCAATGACGTTCAGCTCGTTCGCGCCATGGCCCATGATCGAGCACAGGTTGACGATCGACCCACCGCCAGACGCGAGCATGTGCCGGCCGACCTCGCGCATGTACATGAACGCCCCGTTGAGATCGACCGACAGGATCCGGTTCCACGTCTGCATGTCGAACTGCTCGGGCGCGACGCCGCGCATGTCGCTGACACCGGCGTTGTTGACGAGCACATCGATCGTGCCGTGCGCGTCGATCGCCGCGCCGACGACTCGCACGACGTCGTCCTCGACCGACACGTCACCGGCGATGGCGGTCACCGTCGCGCCCTTGCCTCGGCAGACATCGGCCACCGCCTCGAGCAGGTCGGTCGACCTCGCCGTGAGCACGAGATCTGCGCCCGCGTCGGCAAACGCGTGGGCGAACCCCTCCCCCAACCCGTACGAGGCACCCGTGATGAGCACCGTCTTGCCACTGAAATCGAACATTTGCGAACCCCATTCGTGCCACTGACTCCGGTACGAGCGCACAGTAGAACCCCTGTCAAGCCCCTCTCAGTCGCGACTTCGGCAGTCACCTGGTTGTGCGGGTGGAGCGAGGAAAGCGCGAGGAGAGCGGGCCCAGAGCGAGGAGAGCGCGAGCGCGATGTCAGACGGTCAGGGCCGCACGCATCCCGTCGGCGATCGCGCGCACGTGCTCGGCCGGGCGCTGCCAGCCGCGCGCGCTGCACACTTCGAGCGAGAACGGCACGGTGCAACCGGTGCCACGGACCGCGCCGATGAAGCCAGACACATCGAACTCGCCAGCACCTGGGGCGACACGGTTCTCGAGGCAATCCACGTAGTAATCGAGGTTCTCCGGCTGGCGCGTGCCGTCGCTCATCTGGATTCCGGTGATCATCGTCGACGGGAGCGCGGCGATCGCGGCGAGGTCGTTCGCACCCCGCACGTGATGCCAGATGTCGACGCAGATCCCGCCGTTCGTCCGGTCGGCGGACTCCACGATCGCACGTGCGTCGTGCACGGAGACGATGTCGGTGAACGGCAGGAACTCGAGGCCGACGACGAGCCCATGGTCGGCGGCGCGGTCGCACAACGCGCCGAACGCCCACGCAGCGTCGACCGTCGGCAACGCCGCCGGTCCGATCACCTGCATGTACCGGCAGCCGAATTCGTCGGCCATCCGGAACGCGGTCTCTTCCATCTCCGCGGCCCGATCACCGCCCGCTCCGTCGCGCCCGAGACCGGGGATGACCTCGATCTCGGCGAGGCAGACACCGTGCTCGGAGAGCAACTCGCGCAGAGCGCCAGGAGCACGTCCCTCGTGCTCGAGATGCTGGTACTGGCCGACGAAAAGCCCGATTCCGGTGAAGCCGTTGTCGCCGGCGAGGCGGACGCGATCCTCGATCGGGAACTCTCGCGACAGGCTGAAGTGACTCAGCACCAGTTCGTCGGCGCGCATCTGGCGAGGATTATGTTGGTCCACGCACTTAGTCTCACACAGCGAGGCGGGTGCTTCGGAACACACAGAGGGGGGTCCCAGATGGCCGGTCGACTCGATGGAAAAGTCGCGCTCGTGACGGGTGGCGCGAGCGGAATCGGCGAAGCGACGGTGCGTCGCTTCGTCGCCGAAGGCGCCCGCGTGGTGATCGCCGACATGCAGCGCGAACCGGGGCAAGCACTCGCCGAGGAGCTCGGTACGGCGACGCGGTTCGCACTGACGAACGTCACTGCGGAGGATGACATCGCCGCCGCCGTCGCCCTGACGATGCATGAGTTCGGCCGGCTCGACGTGATGTTCAACAACGCGGGCATCGTCGGCGCGATCGGGCGCATCGCTGACACACCGGTCGAGGACTGGGACCGCACGGTCGCGGTGCTGATGCGCGGCGTCTTCCTCGGCATCAAGCACGCAGCACGGGTGATGGTGCCTCAGGGCAGCGGTTCGATCATCTCCACCAGCAGCACGGCCGGCATCCTCGGTGGCCTCGGACCGCACTGCTACACGGCGTGCAAGCACGCTGTGATCGGGCTGACCAAGTCCGCTGCGTCCGAGCTCGGGTCGAGCGGCGTGCGCGTCAACGCGATCTCCCCGGGGAGCACGGTCAGCCCAATGACCTCTGCGGTGATCACGGGCGATCACACCGCGATCGAGGCGACGACGAAGCAGATCGCCGCGACTTCACTGCTCGGCTTCGCACCCATTCCCGCCGACATCGCCAACGCAGCGCTGTACCTCGCCAGCGATGAGTCGCGGGCGGTGACCGGGCACACGCTCGTGGTCGATGTGGGCGCGACGACGATCGGCGGGAGCACTCGGTTCCACCACCAGGCGAACGCGTTGCTCAGCGAGGCCGGCCAGCGCGTGCTGAGCGAACCGCGCGTCTGATCAGGATCTACCGGCTGGGGTCGACCAGCACCTTGGTCTGCGAGGTGCTGGCGCCGGCGAGATCGCGCAGCGCGTCGTCGAGACCGCCGAGGCCGACGGTTGCTGTGTGCAGCGGCTCCAGCGCGACTCGACCATCTGCGACCATGGCCATGCACATCTCGAACTCCTCGTGCAGGTACGCCAGCGACGAGGTGACCGCAATTTCCTTGATCAGCCAGCTGACCGGCGTGATCAGCGCGTCTTGGTCGGCGAGGCCGATCAAGCACATCGCCCCGCCGCGCCTGGCGAGATCGACGGCGGCCTGGATCGCGAGCGGACGCCCGACGCACTCGTAGACGATGTCCGCGCCGAGCCCGTGGGTGAGCTCGTCGACCAACGCCTTGGCCGCGTCGCCCGGTTCGACGGCATCGTGCGCGCCGAGCCGGCGCGCGAGGGCACGCCGTTCGGCGCTGGGCTCGACGACGATCACCCGGCTCGCTCCCCCTGCGCGCACCCATTGCAGCGTGCTCAGACCGATCGGCCCGGCGCCCTGCACGACGGCGACATCACCGAGGCGCAGACGGCTCGCGCGCACGGCGTGGAACGCGACCGTCGCCGGTTCGATCTGGGCGGCCTCGACGTCGCTCAGTGCGGGGTGCGTGTGCACCACACGAGTCGCGGCAACGGCGAGGCGCTCAGCGAAGCCGCCGTGCGGTGGTGCGAGCGCGTCCCGGCCGAGCGCCGACAAGAACGCGACCTGGCAGCGTTCGGCCTGCCCGGCCCGGCATGCGGCGCACGAACCGCACGCTGGCGCGGCGCCCACGACGACTCGGTCACCCTCGCTGACTGCGCGAACATCGCGCCCCACGGCCGACACCGTGCCGGCCCACTCGTGCCCGCAGATCGCCGGGTTGTAGGCCTGGCCGCTCTGGTACGCGTGCACGTCGGTGCCGCAGATCCCGCACAGGGCGATGTCGACGACCACGCCCGAGTCATGCGGGACCGGGTCCGGGAATTGGCGCAGTTCCAGCTCTCCTCGACCGACGATCAATGCTGCCAGCACGGCTTGCCCCTTTGTCCACGACGACTTGCACTTAATTAATCATCTGATAAGTTACTTGACGGGCGTCATGCGTCGTCACACCGAACGTTCACAACGCTGAACAAGACCACAAGGGGGCCACGATGGTCTATCGACCGACACGAGGCGATGCTCCACCACGACTCGGGCCCGGTGTGCGCCAACTGCCGGACGTTCCCGGTTCGACGGTGAGCGCCGACGTCTACCGCGACCGGATGCGCTACGAGCTCGAACGAGATCGCGTCTTGCGCGCCTCGTGGTTGATCGCCGGGCGATCCAGCGAGATGCCGACAGTCAACGACTGGTTGCTGTACGAGGGCCACGGCGACACGGTGATCGTCACCCGTCAAGCCGACGGATCCGTTGCCGCGTTCCACAACGTGTGCCAGCACCGCGGTGCGGCGCTGAACGGTGTCGAATCGAGCGGTTGCGATCGTCGCTTCACGTGTCCGTGGCATGGCTGGGTGTACGACACCACCGGGCTCGTGGTGGGCGTGCCCGAGCGTGAGGACTTCGACCCGCACCACCTCGACGGGTTACGCGCTCCGGCCGTTGCCGCCGACGAGTGGGGCGGCTGGGTGTGGATCAACCTCGCCGGCCCACAGCACGCGCCCGCACTGCGCGACTGGATCGGACCGGACATCATCGACGACCTCGGTAAGTTCCGAATGGAGGACATGACCCTGCTCGACAAGCTCGTCATCGACATCCCCGTCAACTACAAAGCGATCGTCGACGGCTTCAACGAGGTGTACCACGTGACGGCGCTGCACCACGTTGCCCCCGAGTTCACCAAGTCCGCACGCGACACGAGCTTCCACCTCACCGGCCCGAACTCGATGATGTTCGTTCCCCGGCCGGACAGGCGCGATGATCTGCGCGCAACGGGCGATCACCACAAAGACGCCATTTGCCACTACGTGATCTTCCCGAACTCGGTGTTCAACAACAACCCGGATCAGATCCAGCTGTTCCAGCCGATCCCGCTCGCCGAGGACCGCACCAGGTTCATCTGCTGGGAGCTCGTCTACACGCCCGCCGGCGACGACGACCCCGAGTACGACCGATACATCGAGACCACACGCGTGCGCTGGGAGGAGCTACAGCGAGTCGTCGGCGAGGATCTGTACCTGTTCGAGCAACTGGCGCGGACGCGGCACTCGATGGGCTACCGCGAGAACATCTTCTCGACTCGCGAGTGCAAGCCGACGTCATACCACGAGACCATGGATCACTGCGTGCAGGGGGGCAGTCCGATGGATCGCTGGCAGGACCATCCCGCCGGAAACTCGCTCGAATGAGCCTCATCGCTGTCGAGGCCGCGCTCGTCCTCGTCGATCCAGCCGGGCGAGACGCGCTCGTCGCGGCGTCAGCGCAACTGCAGGCCGCCACGCGCGACGAGGAGCCGGGGTGCCTCGTGTATTGCTTCGCCGCCGATCCGGTGCGCGTCGACCTGATCCAGGTCTACGAGCTGTGGGCCGACGAGGCATCGCTGACGGCCCACTTCGATCACCCCAATTACGGGGCGATGCGAACGATGCTCAACGAGGCCGGTCTGGCGTCCGCCGTCAGCCGCAAGCATCGCGTTGATGCGACGTCACCTGTCTACGGTCACGACCGCAGGCCCACGGCTTTGTTCACGTGACGTCGAACACGAGTGATCGCGCCCAGCGGTAGTCGGCCTTGCCAGATGGGCTGCGCACGAACTGCTCGACGAACACGACCCGCCGCGGCGCCTTGTACGCGGCAAGGTTCGCCTTGACGTGCTCGATCACGGCCGCTTCGGCGACGGATGAACCCGCAACTCGTGAGGCAACGAGCACGACGGTCTCACCGAAGCGATCGTCGGGCACACCGACGACCACGCAGTCCTCGATGCCGGCCGCAGCGCGGGCAACGACCTCCACTTCCTCGGGGTAGACCTTCTCGCCGCCGGTGTTGATGCACACCGAACCACGACCGAGGAGGTGCACCGTGCCGTCAGCATCGACCAGCGCGTGGTCGCCGGGAATGCTGTAGCGCACGCCGTCGATGTCGCGGAAGGTGGCTGCAGTCTTGACCGGGTCATTGAAGTAGCCGACCGGGATCGGACCGGACGCAGCAAGCACGCCGGACCGTCCGCTGCCCGGTGCGATCCGCTCCCATGTGTCCGGATCGAACACGTGCGTCACGGGTGTCGCCGTGAACTTCGCCGTCGCGATCGGGTCGGTTCCTGGCGGGGTGATCGCGAGCGCGAACGGCCCACCCTCGGACGCTCCGATCATGTCGACAACAGTGGCGCCGGGCGCTCGAGCCATCAGCTCACGCTTGAGATCGGCGGACAACGTCGCGCCGGTCGACACGATTCTGGACAGGCTGCGAATGTCGTCGGTCGAGCGCTGCAACTCGGCGACAATCGGGCGGGCGAACGCATCGCCCACGATCGACAGCTGGGTGACGCGCTCGCGCTCGACGAGGCGCAGCAGCTCCGGGGGATCGAAGCTCCGCCCGGCAAGGAGCACGACGGTGCCACCGAGTACGAACGTCGACATCGCGAGGAACAGCGCCGTGCCGTGCATCAGCGGCGGCGCGGTCATGTTGACCGGACTCGATCCGGCGGCGTTGAGCTCGGCGGCGGTGCGACCGACCTCATCCGGGTTCGTCGGCACCGGGATCCCGAGTGATGCATATCCGGTGAAGGCCATCGCCTGGAACAGGTCGGCGTGGCGCCAGACGACCCCTTTCGGGAGGCCAGTCGTGCCACCGGTGTACAGCAGCAGCTCGTCGGCGCCGCTCCGCACGATCGGCTCGGCCGGCGCGTGGGAGGCGATGAGGTCCTCGTAGCGCACCGCGCCATCGAGCAGCGCCACTTCGTCGCCGTCATCGACCTGCACCAGAAGTCGCAGCGCGGGCAATGTCATCCGGGCTTGGTCGACCACCCTCGCGAATGCGCCGTGGAAGACGAGCACCTGCGCGCCGGAGTCACCGACGACGTGGGTGATCTCGGGAGCGCGGTAGCGATAGTTCACGTTCACCGTGCTGGCGCGCACCTTGAACGCGGCGTACGTGGACTCGAGGTACTCGGGGCAGTTGAACATCAGCTGAGCGACCTTGGCACCGGCACCGACGCCATACGCGGCAAACGCCGCCGCGAGACGAGCAGCGCGAGTATCGAGTGACTCCCATGTGATCCGCCGATCGCCGATGACGACCGCAACGTGGTCCGGCTGGCGACCCGCGATCGCCTCCCACAACGTGGCCCAGTTCTCCGACAACACCTCCACCGGTGCGACCTCTGTTGCGATCCGGGTTGCGCTACCTGTTGACCTTCGTGGTGCGACCTTCATCACGGCGTCCCCCGACATCTACTCGTCATGCTCAGCGGCCCCCCGCCGCGAGAAGAATTGTAGCTCGCGCTGGACGAAAAGTAATCGAGCGGTTAATAATGGAGGCATGACGGTCGCCGAACCACGCCTGGCCCGATCCCCGGGCATCACCTACCAGCAACTCCTGGACGATGACACTCATCCAGTACCGGATGTGCTGCGACTCGAGTCACCTCGATTCCTCGGCAACACCGACATTCCGATCGAGCGCTACACGAGCCGCGAGTGGCACCGTGCCGAAGTCGATCGGCTGTGGATGCGCGTCTGGCAGTTCGCCTGCCGTGAAGAGCACATCCCCAACGCCGGCGACTACATCGTCTACGACATCGCCAACCTGTCGTTCATCGTGATCCGCACCACGACCGGAGCGATCAAGGCCTATCCCAACGCGTGCTTGCACCGCGGCCGCAAGCTCAAGGACTACGACGGCAGCTGCTCGGAGATCCGCTGCGCGTTCCACGGCTTCGCCTGGGCCCTCGACGGCGCGCTCGCCGATGTCCCCGCACCCTGGGACTTCCCCCACGTCGACGACCGTCGTGACGACGACTTCCATCTCCCCGAGTGCGCCGTCGGCACCTGGGCCGGGTTCGTGTTCATCAACCCGGATCCGAACGCGTCACCGCTGAAGGACTTCATCGGTGAAATGGCTGACCAGTTCACCGTGTGGGACCTGGAGAGCCGATATGTCGAGGCCCACGTCACGAAGATCATCGAGGCCAACTGGAAGATCACCCAGGAGGCCTTCTGCGAGGCGTATCACGTGAGCGGCACGCACCCGCAGATCCTGCCGTACCTCGGCGACACCAACTCCCAGATAGACGTGTGGGACACGTTCGCCCGCGTGCTCACGCCTGGCGGCACACCGAGCCCACTGCTGGAGCAACGCCCGACCGAGGAGGAGATGCTGCGCTCGATGCTCGATGTTCGCGTCGACCAGGAGGCGCCGATTGCGCTCGGTGACGGGCAGACCGCACGGGCTGCGGCGGCCGGCGCTGCACGCGATCGGTGGCGACCGATCGTCGGCGATCATGTCGACGAGATGAGCGACGCCGAACTGATGGACAGCCTCGACTACACGCTGTTCCCCAACTTCCATCCCTGGGGCGCGTTTAACCGCATCGTCTACCGCTTCCGCCCCAACGGCGACGATCATCGCAGCGCGATCATGGAGGTGCTCTTCCTGTCGCCGTTCAAAGGCGAACGGCCGCCGCCTGCCAAGGTGCGCGCACTCGGCGTGGACGAGCCATGGACCACGGCGACCGAGCTCGGCATGCTGGCCAAGGTGTTCGATCAGGACACGTTCAACATGTCCAAGGTGCAACGCGGTCTGGAGACCACGTTCAAGCCGGGGATCACGCTGGCCTCGTACCAGGAATCAAAGATCCGCTGGTTGCACGATCTCCTCGGCGAGTGGGTGCACACGTCATGAGAGGCATCCTCCACCCGTTCACCAAGGCCCTGTACGAACAGGACGGCACCGGCCACATCCGGGTCACCGACGAGGGGCGAGTTGGCATCTTCGGCACCAATGGCCACTGGATCTCCGGAGTCCTCCGCGAGTGCGATCCGCAGATGTGCGGTTGGGTCGGCGGTCCGCAGATCGCCAATCACCGTGTCGCAGTCGATCCCGTCTGACCCGGCTCTGACCCCGTCCCGTTCAGTGGGCGTTTCCGTTCAACGACGGCCGGCGAGGAACTCGTCGACCACCGTGTGCACGTGGATCACGCGTGTCTCCTGGAAACTGAGGGTGACGTGCTCGAGAGAGGTCGAGTGCATTCCGCGCTGCACGCGCGGCAGGTTCTCGAAGTCCTGGTCGAGGACCTGCCCGAAGCTCCCCGCGCCTTGGTCGACCCACACCGTCGGAACGGCATCGGGCGTCGGCTTGGTCTGATCGGGCCATGCAAACCGCCATACGTCGAACCAGCAATGATCCGGGTTCGTCATGTGCGGACGGATGCGGAACAGCAAGAAGCCACCGGCGTGCGTGTTGAACACAAGGCCGGGGAAGATCAGATAGTGGTAGTCGTCGATCATCTGATCGCGGCTGAGGCCCGAGTAGTCATGGCCCATCTCCGCACCCTTGGACGCTGTCTTGCCGATCAGGTACTCGCGGACGTTCTCGTCGCCGATCCGGTTGCCCTCAGCATCGAAGAGTCCGTCGACGCTCATCGACTGAGCCTTGTAGCCGTCGCTCGCTTCTCGCTCCCCACGGTTGGCCACGGTCGAGCCGGACTGCTGCGTGAACGCCTCGAAGACCTCGAACTCCTCGACGTGCTCGAGCCGCATGGATGGCACGCCGAACGGCACCACCATCCGGCTGTGCGCTCCGATCAACTCATAGCCGGTGTTGATCTCGTCGAGCATCGGCATCAGCTGCGGGTGGATGCCCTGCACGTGGTACACCTCGAGGAACGCCTCGACGGCGACCTTCCAGTTACACGCCAGATCGGTGCTGATGCTCAGCGTCGAGCGCATCTCCTCCAGGTGATACGGCTCGAGTTGATCGGCGACGGCACCGAGGTACTCCAGCAAGGGCGGCGCCGATGCGCCCGCCGGGTTGATAAAAACAAAGCCGCCCCATTCGTCACACGCGGCCTCGCTCAACGCGTACTCGCTGTCGACGAGACCGACGAACAGGTGCCGATCGGGAACGTCGTGCAACGACCCGTCGAGGTTCCAGCACCAGTGGTGGTACTGGCAGCGCAACTCGTGCGACGACCCGCATCCGACCTTGATCATGTTGCCCCGGTGCCGGCAGGCATTGGCGAGCGCCTTCACCGAGCCATCGGTCTGACGGACGACGAGCCATTCCTGATCAGCGATCGTGTAGGCCGAGTAGTCGCCGGAACGAAGGATGTCCTCGCTACGACACGCCATTTGCCACGTACGGTTCCACACGGCGGCGAGCTCGTCGTCGAGGAACTCGGGCGACGTGTAGCGAGCCGTGGGGATCCGTGTTTGCTGGACGTCGTGGACGTGGCGCTCGGCGAACTCGACGCCGTGCGGATACGTGATGTTCCATTCCTCGGCGTTGGCGTGGGCGATTCGGAGATCATCTGCGATGGTCATTGGGTCTCCCGACTGTGACATAATCAATCGACTGGATAATTATTAACGAACATACACGGGAGGGGCCCCATGCAGGACGTCGAGCAGATGCCGGACAAGCTTGCTGCGTTCTTGACTGGACGCGATGGCGTGCGCACGGCGCGGGTGATCGGCTACGAGACGATGGTCGGCGGATACAGCCGACTGATGGCCCGAGCCGATGTGGAGTGGTCCGACGGCACGCGGGATTCGCTCGTGCTGCGTGGCGATCCCCCGCCCGGGAGGGCGCTGATCGAGACGAGCCGCGACGCCGAGTATGCGTTGCTGCGTTCGCTCACTGATGCGGCCACGATCGCAATGCCAGCGGTGCGCCACTACGACCCGACCGGGGATGACCTCGGGACGAAGTGCATCGTGCTCGACTTCGTCGACGGCACATCACTTCAGAGCCTCCTGCACGCAACGCCGAGCGGCGAGCACGCCCGCCACGCGGCGGACCTCGTCGACACGCTCGCGAGGATCCACTCCCTGGACACAGGCGCGGTCGCTGCCGTGCTGGCTGTGCCGACCGACTGGAACGAGTACCTCGGTGGTCTCATCGATCGCTTTCGCCAGGCCGATGCCGCACACGTGGAGTCCGTCCCGTTCCTCCGCTTCGTCGCCGCCTGGCTCGACGCGCATCGCCCACCGCCGCTGCCGCTGCGCGTCGTGCACAGCGACTTCCAACCGGCGAACATCATGGTCACGCGCAACGGCGAGCACCTGATGATCGACTGGGAGCTGACGCACATCGGGGACCCGCGTGAGGATCTCGGCTACTACAATGTGTACTCTTCAGCGCTCGGACCCAATCTGTTCACGATCGATCCGGAAGGCTTCCTCGCCCGCTACCGCGAACGAACCGGCTTCAGCGAGGCCGCGGTGAACATGTCGACGATGGCGTACTTCTCCTCGCTCGCCGCGATCACCGTGTACGCGCAGATTCTCGCGGGTCTCGGTGCAATGGCGACCGGCAACAACAGCGGCCTGATGACGACCTACAACATGAATGCGCTGTCGATCGGGCACAGCAACTTCCTCGCCGGCTGCATCGCCACCGCGCAACGCACGGCGGAGACGGTCTGATGCTCAGCCGACCGACCACCGATCAGATCCTCAGTGACTGTCGCAACGAGTTGCTCACAACGATCGACGCTGCGGTGTCCGATCCGGCGGCGAAGATCGCAATCCAGATGTTGGAGAACGTTCTCCGCAACTGTGCGACTCGCGCCGCGCACGAGATCGCCTGGATGCGCGAAGAGACCGCAGACATGATCGCCTTCGCGGAACGCGTCGCCGCATCCGTGGCGGCCACCGGCGCGCTCGTGACAGCGCTGGGGCAGTACAACGAGGGGCACAGCGGGAGCCTCCACCTCGACGAGGTGTCGGTCACGTACGGGCTCGCCGGCGAATGCTTGTCGGTCGCGCTCGAGGCCGCGCTCGCCGCAGAAGACGACGCGTTGATCGAAGCTGGGCGCACCCTGCTCGAGCAACGACTCGCCCACGAGCTGGGGATCATGGGCGAGTGGACGATGGTCGGCCGCGGGTGACGGCACCGCTCGACGTCCTTGTCGTCACCGGCGGGCATCCGTTCGAAGCCGAGCCGTTCTTCGCCGTGTTCGATGCGCTCGACGGCATCAACTGGACGGGGGCCACCGCGCCGGAGGCGGGCCACGACGTCGTGGTCTTTT
This sequence comes from Actinomycetota bacterium, assembly GCA_043747765.1. Lineage (GTDB taxonomy): Bacteria > Actinomycetota > Acidimicrobiia > Acidimicrobiales > Ilumatobacteraceae > WLMZ01. Next base: position 5,640 of record JAYTOM010000472.1, on the reverse strand, counting down.
ACGACATGCCGGGCATCCGCTTCACGGGCGCGGATCCACCCGTGGAGCTGATCGAACCGAGCGCCGCGCAGCGCGACGTCATCCATCGGCTCACAGCGGACGGGGTCGGGCTCGTCTTCCTCCATCACGCGGTGGCCGGGTGGCCTGCATGGGCGGAGTACGCGGAAATCGTCGGCGCGAGATTTCACTACACGCCCGCAACGTTGCGGGGGGTCACCTACCCGGATTCCGGCTACCGCTTCGACGTGCGCCACACGGTGGAGGTGCTCGCCCCTGACCATCCAGTTTGCGCCGGTCTCGGCAGCACGTTCACGCTCACCGACGAGCTGTACTGCTTCCCGGTCCTCACCGATGGAATCACTCCTCTGCTGCGCACGACGTTCGACACGTCGGACGCGAGCCAGTTCTTCTCGGCCGACCTCGCCATCCGCGGTCGACGCAACTCGAACGATGGCTGGCACCATCCACCAGGCAGCGATCTCGTCGGTTGGGTCAAACAGGCCAGCGCGTCGCCGGTCGTGTATCTCCAGTTCGGTGACGGACCGCAGACCTACGCCGACCCATCGTTTCGGCAGGTGCTCGGCAACGCGATCACGTGGGCGGCGCGGCGGTGAGAGTTGGACTGTGCCTGCCCCAGCTGGGCGGCGGCCTCACGGTCGAGATCGTGCGCAAGTTCGCAGTGCGCGCCGAGCAGTTCGGCTATGGCAGCCTCTGGGTGCAGGACCACTTCATGTGGCCACTGTCCCCGACGCGCGGGTACGGCGGCCGAGCCGGTGCGCCGATCCCTCCGCAGTACCAGAGCGTGCTCGCCCCACTGGAGCTGCTGACCGCCGTTGCGACGTGGACTTCGACCCGCTGCTCGGAACCTCGGTTCTGGTCGCGGGCAACCACTGGCCCGTGCCGTTGGCGCAGCGGTTGGCGACGATCGACATGCTGTGCGGTGGGCGCCTCGCCGTGGGGCTCGGCGTCGGGTCGTCAGCACAAGAGCACGCCGCGACGGGCACCGACATCGCCACGCGAGGCGCGCGCATGGACGATTCGTCGATGCGCTGCGAACGTGCTGGGCCGACGACCCGGTCAGCCACGACGGCGCCTTCTTCGCGATCCCGCCGACGATCATCCGCCCCAAGCCAGTACAGGTGCCGCATCCACCCCTCCTGTCGGGCCTCTGGAGCCCGGCTGGCCTCGACCGCACCGTTCGCCAGTTCGACGGCTGGAACCCGGCGGGCATGCCCGTTGCCACGACCAAATCGCTGCTCGACGAGTTGAACGCACGACGCGCTGCCGATCAGGCACCACTGACGATGCATCACCGCGCGTTCGCGCAGTTTCCCTTCGCTGCAGCAGAACAGTCGCGCCTGTTCTCGCGACGATCACTGACCTCACTCGTCGGTGCTTCGTGACGACTCACCTGGCAAGCCGCGGCTGACGCCGTCCACGGCACGGCGCTCGCTCAACCGGCGTTTCGCGCGGCGATCCACTCCGCAGTTGCCTTGCCCATCTTCGCTCCGTCATAGGCGATGCGCTGCTCTGGTTGCACCTCGAGGATCACCCGCCGAGGTGAATCGAGGAACTCGGCGAACGCGTCGCGTGCGACGGGATCGTTGTCACCGCGCACAGCGCCCGCCAACGCGGGGTAGAACCAGTCCTTGACCTCCTGGGTGTCGTGGAGGATGCATGTGCCCTTCCACGTCACCGTCTTGTTGCGTGGCAGCGGCGAGCCGGTGGACGTGACGACGATGCAGACGCGCGGGTCGCGGCGCACGGCGGCGATGCGCGCCCGCTGGCTGGATGCGGTGAGCCAGAAACTGCCATTGCGCCAGACGTACGACATGATCACCCCGACCGGCCAGCCCTCCTTGTTCGACCAGATGAACGTGCACTCGTTGTGCGCGCACAGCAACTGCTCCTCGACGTCGTCGTCGAGCCCGTACACGGTGACGTCTTCGTAGTCCTCGACATCGTTCATCAGGTATCTTCTCTCACGTTGGTCTCACGTTGGTCTCACGCTGGTCTCACGCTGGTCTCGGGATCGGCCGGAACTGGCCGGTGTTGGCCGTGATCCCCCCGTCGACCGGGATCACTGCACCGGTGATGAAGCTGGCCTCGGCCGACACGAGGAACGCGATCACCGCAGCGATCTCTTCCGGCCGGCCCCACCGTTGGGCGGGGATCGCCCGGCGAAGATCCTCATGGCGCTCGGGTGCCTGTTTGATGCCAGCGGTCATCTGCGTCTCGGTCGGCCCCGGGCATACCGCGTTGACCGTGATGTCCTGCGCGGCGAGATCGACAGCGGCGGCACGAACGAGGTTGATCACCGCACCCTTGGCCGTGTTGTACGGCCACATCGACGGATCGCCCCCGAGCCCGGATGTCGATGCCGTCACGCTGATACGTCCGCCGCCGGCAGCGCGCATCGCCGGGACCGTGGCGCGGATGCCGAGCAGGACGGCGCGCACGTTGACGTCCATCGCCCGGTCGAACGCATCGAGCGAGCCGGTGACGAGATCGCCACCCGCCGGCACGCCGGCGTTCAGCACCGCGGCGTCGAGACGGCCGAACCGCTCGACTGCGGCAACGACAGCGCGCTCGTTCAGTTCCTCGGCGCATACATCGCCCGCAACTGCGACAATGTGCTCGTCACCCGTCGTCCACCCGAGCCGATCCGCATCGAGGTCGACGGCGATCACGCCGAACCCACGCGACACCAGCATCTCGGTGGTGGCGCGCCCGATGCCGGACGCCGCGCCGGTCACGATGGCGACGCGTTCGGGGCGGTTCATCGCACAGTCCAGCGAATCGGCATCGTCGTCAGTCCGCGAAGGATGAACGGCTCGTTGATCGCAACCGGTCCGATCAGCTCGACGTGCTCGAACCGCTCGATCATCAAACACAGCGCGACGCGTGCCTCCTCGCGGGCGAGTGCGGCACCGATGCAGTGGTGGATCCCCCAACCGAATGCCAGGTGCGGTCGCGACGACGTGCGGTCGAAGCGGATCTCGTCGGATTCCACCCACACGTCCGGGTCTCGGTTCGCTGCGGCGAATAGCAGCTGCACCTTGGTGTGTGCGAGCAACTCGTGCTCGCCGAGCGAGCACGGCTCGGCATTGGTGCGGAAAAGTCCCTGCACCGGCGAGTCGTAGCGCAGGAACTCCTCGATCGCCGCGTCGAGCAGCTCCGGCTGGGCACGGAGCTGATCGATCAGCTCGGGCCGCTGGAGCAGTCGGTACAGCATCAGGCTGATCAGGCTCGCCGTGGTCTCGTGTCCGGCGACGAGCAGCTGCTGACACAGCCGGCGGACCTCGCCGTACGACAACCGGCCGGCGAGATACGCGCGCGTCAACACGTTGACCACGTCGTCGGGGACCTCCTCGCCGCGTTCGATCAGCGCCCGGCGCTCGTCGACGAGTCCATCGACGATCTCGTAGATGCCCGCGTTGGCAACCTCCACGAGGGCCAGATCGCCGCCGCCGAGGCTGTTGACGATGTCGCTCGACCACGCACCGAAGCGGTCGCGATCCTCGGCCGCGACGCCCAGCAGTTCGGCGATGACAATGGCCGGGAACGGGAACGCGAACTGACGCACGAAGTCGCCCTCGCCATCGGCCGCGAACTCCGCATCCCACAATTGTTCGCCGATCCGCTCGACACGCGGCGCGAGCGATTCGATCGAAGTCGGGCGGAAGCCGTCCTGGAGCACCTTGCGCTGCCGGCGGTGATCGTCGCCGTCGGCCGAGCCGAGCACACCGCCGCGCTGGTAGAACACACCCGACCCGTCGCAGCTGTTCCACTGTTCCGGTGCGGTGAGCATCGCTTGCACGTCGGCGTACCGACTGACGACGTAGAAAGGCGGGTCGTGCGCGTCCTCGCGGTGCATCGGGCACTGCTCGAGCAGGTGGTGATGGCCCGTCGACGGCTCGACGTCGTTGGCGTGCTCGAGATGCGAGTAGGCGCTCACCGTGTCGGGCCAGTTCCGGTCGAATCGAGCAGCATCGGCAGGCCCAGCCACGGATCGAGCCCGAGCGACCGGCGGCGTGCGCCTCGGTCGTGATGATCGACCTCCAGGCACACCTGGTCATCGCGGAACTGCAGCGAGCTCATCACGCCGACCTCCCATCGTCGCCCGACCACATCGGCACCGTACGCCGCGGCGTCGCGCACCGTCGCGCTCATCACGTAGTGCACTGCGACACCGCTGTCGCTGAACCAGAACTCGTCAGGGGCGAGCAGCAGATCGTCCCACCGTTCGAGCCCACTGGCGAAGAACGCGCGGATCGCCGGCCAGCCCTCGAAGTGCCCGCTGGCCACGTCGCTGAGCACCACGTCAGCCGTGAAGAACGGCTCTGGAGCGTCCGCATCACCGCTGCTCCACGCAGCGAACACCTGTCTCGCGAGCGCTTCCTGGGCGTCCATGAGCGCACCATACAACGGCGGATCCACAGCGTCGCTACGGTGGTGCCATGAATTCTCCAATTGATCAATTATTATCTCTGACTGGCCGCACGGCTCTGGTCACCGGAGGCGCGACGGGTATCGGCGAGGGGATCGCCAGACTGCTCGCCGACGCCGGGGCGACAGTCGTCATCGGCGACATCGACATCGATGGAGCCACTCGGGTCGCCGACGAGATCGGCGGTCGCGCAGTCCACCTCGACGTCACCAACGTGCCCAGCGTCGACGCTGCAATCGCGTCGATCGACGGTCTCGATCTGCTCGTCAACAATGCCGGGACGTACCACGAGGCCGGCAGCATCCTCGATCAGTCGCACGAGTCGTGGCGGCGTTCGATCGACGTCAACCTCGCCGGCGTGTTCAACTGCTCCAAGGCCGCAGCGATGGCGATGACATCCGCCGCCACTCCCCGTCCGGGTGCCATCGTCAACATCGCCTCGGTCGACGGGATGATGGTCTGCCTCGGCACCGGGTACGACTCGGCCAAAGCGGCGGTGATCCACTTCACTCGCTCCCTCGCTCTCGACCTCGCGCCGCACGGCATCCGCGTCAACGGCGTCGCGCCTGGCAATGTCCCCGTCCCGACTCTCGCCAAGATGCGCAACGGGCAACTGCCGCCACTGTGGCCGGAGAACTCGTCCGTCACGGGGTTGATGGGCCCGATGATGAAGGAACGATCGAGCAACATCCCCCTCGGACGGTTCGGCCGCCCGGAGGACATTGCTCGGGCCGTGCTGTACCTCAGCACCGAGGCATCGTCGTATGTGACCGGGCACACGCTCGTCGTCGACGGCGGATGGCTTCTCGTGTGAGCGGCGCAACGACGTCGCTTCAGTGGGCGAGACACCCGCCGTCGAACACACGAAACGCTGCTGGCGCTCGGTGTCAGCCGACCGGCCTGATCAGCTTGCCCTCGAGGAGCGCCTTGATCGCATCGACCGCGAGCCGATGCGTGTTCGGGTTGCCCGACACGGCGTCGGTGAGACCGATCAGCAGCGTCAGCACCAACGCGCTGACCATCGGCTTCTGGGATGGGTCGATCTCACCGGTGAGCACGCCGTGGTCGACGATGCTCCCGAAGAACTGCTCGCGGGCCTCGGCCGTGTGCTGCAAGGCCTCTTTCAGCTCCGGATTGCGGCGCATGTCGACGCGCAGCGCGCCGAGGAACTGGGCCAGCGACGGGTCTTC
>JAYTOM010000471.1:0-1786 GCA_043747765.1 Actinomycetota bacterium | reverse complement strand
ATTCGGAAGCGTGTTCGCCATCCGGTCGACGCCACCGGGATCCATCACGGTGACGAGATCCCTTGTCCCACCGATGAAGAAGCTGGGCATCGTGATGCGGTCCAGCCCGAGGTCCTTGACGACCTCGTAGTTGGCGTCGAGGTTGCGGTAGTAGCTGACCGGTCCGAAGAAACCGCTGCGGCGGAACAGCGCCGCGTAGACGTCGAGATCATCCTGGGTCAGCCACACCCCCGCATCGTTCGACCAGGGCAGTGGTGGCGGCTCGGGCAGGTTGGTCAGCAAGCCCGTGCCGTCTGCCGGCGAAGGCGCGTCCGGCACGGAGAACCCCTGCCCGCTGGCGCCCCAGAACACCCGCCGGATCGTCTCAGCCGGATCGGCATCGAGCTCGGCCTCTGCAGGGCCGACCGGCTGAAAGTAGAGCATGTAGAAGAAGTTGTCGTGGTAGACCATCCGGAACAATTCGGTCGGTGGCCCCGGCCAGACGACCGCCGGCACGCTGACTCCGACGACGGCACGAACACGAGTCGGCGCCAGCCGGGCTGCCTCCCACACGACGAGGGCACCCCAGTCGTGGCCGACGAACACGGCGTCGTCCTTGCCGAGATCATCGAGCAAGCCGGTGAGATCGCCGGTCAGCTCACGGATGCCGTAGTCGGCAACGTTGGTCGGAAGTGTCGACTGGCCGTACCCGCGCTGATCCGGGGCGATGACGTGGTAGCCGGCTGCGGCCAAGACAGGGAGTTGATGACGCCACGAATAGGCGGCCTCCGGGAAGCCGTGACAGAGCACGACGGTGGGCTCGGCCGGGTCGCCGGCCTCCATCACGTGCAGCTCGACACCGTTGGTCCGTACGGTCCTGGTCCGGATCTGGTTCGACGCTGAACCCATCGATGTCACGCTTTCGTTGTCGGACCGGAGGCCGCAGCGTCGGCAACGGCGCGTTCGCTGATCGTGCAGAGTTCACCCCACGTCAGCCCTCTGCTCTGCCACAGTTGTTCGAACGCAGTGTCACCGGCGTCGGTGAAGCCGTGACGATTGCGGAAGTTGTACAACCAGCGCTGACGGTTCACCGGTATGCCGAGCCGTTCCAGGCGACCGATGCTGTAGGTCTCCCATGCGGCCGTCTGTGGCAGGGTCAGTGCGTCGTCGGGTGGCGCTTCCCCGAAGCCGCCCGTCATCCGGTCGTTGGCCCGGAGCAGCACGCGACCGAGGGCGGTCGCAGTGGCCGTCTCGCTCTGTTGGCGCGGCTTGCGAGTGTCCTCGAACGCTCCGCTGTCGGCCCGGATGTAGATGCCGTCGTGTACGCCGTCATCGATCGCGACCGTGGTCTTGGCGAGCGGTGTGGTCTCGTCCACCTCGATGGTGATCGGCGTCTGCTGCATGCCGAGCGAGCCGACCAGGTCGTCGGCGATGCGGCGGATGACATCGGCATCGAAGGCGACGTAGGTGAACGTTTCGGGTGTGACCGTGATCGGCATCGGCGGCGCTACTCGCTGGCTGCAGTACGTGACGCGCTGGCGAAGGTGTCGAGCGCATCACCGCGCATCTGCGACACCCGGTCCTTGCGTTCGTTCAAGGCATCCATGCTGACGTCGTTGATGGAATCGACTTCGGCATCAGTGAAGCCGGCGAGTGAGCGGAACCGGCGGGCCAGGCCGATCGGCGACTCCTCGCTCTCGCTTCGCGTGCCGCCGTAGCTGAACAGCTTGTCGACCACACCTTGGAACTCGAGCGCCTTCTTGCGGCGTTCCGGATCGTTCTCGGTGACCTTGCGCAGCCAGTCGGA
>JAYTOM010000470.1:0-13228 GCA_043747765.1 Actinomycetota bacterium | reverse complement strand
ATGCACAATGCACGATGCACGATGCAGCGAGTGGGATACCGACGTCTCGACGACGCGGCGAGGTCGCAGACGCACAACTCACCCGACTCCCGCAGTGCGCATAGCATCTATACGCGCCCTGGATCACCCAACATTCGGAACACGTCGGCAACCCGAACGGCCTCGTCTCGCCCAGTCGAGCGTCGACGGATCGCTCCACGCGATTGGCATCGACGCTGCGGGCCGCGTCGCCGCCCCGTCCACCTCGATCAAACAGTGCTGGTTGATTGCAGGGAATTAGCATATGCGAACTGCTGTACACGTGTGCTGCGTCTTCGTCGACCCGTCGACGCAAACCTACCGTGCGCCAGTCGCGCCGACGGACGCCCACGCACGTCGCCAGGCGAATCCGTGCAGGCATGATCCGTCCACGCCGATTCAGCCGAAGCGGGGCGCCAGCATGTTCTGCTCGCTCTCGAGCTTGTGAAGCCGTTCGTCGTAACCGATCTGGCGGATCAAGTCAGCCAGGCTGTCGTAGGCGCCGAAGTCTTGGGTGAACTCACCCTCGTAGCGCACCGACTCCCACTCTGGATGTTCTTGCACGAGCAGTGCATACTCGTGCTCGGCATGGTCCTCGAAATCGGCGTTCAGCCGGTAACTCCACTTCGGGCGCACGACGTACAGGAACCACGACAGCTGGTAGTAACCGAATGCGAGCAACTGCGGGACCACGCGGCTGCGCATCAGACTGCGTCGCTCGGTTGCGGTCAGCTCTTCCATGATCAACAAGTGCCATTGCTCGTTGTCCTGTTCCCATCGGGCCGTGCGAACCCGATCGAACACCTGCTTTGCGAAACCCGGTTGGCTTGCGGTGTGCGTCACGGCCACATATGCGACGTTCTCCCATGCCTGATACGGCACGCGTGCTACCAGCTCCAGGACCCTGAACTTCTCGAGCGTGCGGTCCTTCCCGTACAAGGCGTCCATCGTGCGAAACAGCGTCTTCGCAGCGAACGAGTGGCGCCGCATGGGACTCGACAGGGTGTCGGTCTGCGCAGCCACGAGGTCGTCATGTCGGAGGACCTCGATCGGCCCGAACGGCGGGCGCGATCGAATTGCGTCGGTGACAGGCCCGGCCCTCAAGTTCTGACTCACGGTTTCGAATCTCACGGTTTGACGCGTCATGATGATGGACTCCTCGGTGAATGGCCGACATCCACGGTACCGAGAGGGTCCGAGCGGCCCGGCGTGTCGCACGTCATCGCTGCACGGATGTGTGACCACGCCGCGAACTCCGTTTGGCTCGGCCGTCGACACGAGGACGCCGCCGGGGCAGTGAAACCCCATCGAGCCCGAGCACAATTCGGCGCTTCAGAGTGGGCCGATCCCACCCGTGCTAGTCGTTATGCTCCGCGAGTGGGTCGACCAGAACAACCTCACCAATCCGGATGCTCTGTTGTTCCGCACTCGCAACGACACTCGTCCGAGCGGGTCGAACTGGATCCGGGCCTGGCATCGCGCCCTCGAGTCCGTCGGCCAGAAACCGCTACGGGTCGACGACTGTCGCCACGCAGCCGCGACCACATGGCTACGCGCCGGGATGCCACTCGCCGAAACCGCAGGACGCCTCGGGCACAGCGTCGAAACCCTCGTCTCCACTTATGTTGGTGCCCTCGACGACGAAGCACACATCGCGGACCAACGCGTCGACACCATCCTCGGATGAGCCTTCGATGGCGACCAGTATCTGCGTTGAACGGGCGCCGCGCGAGGACGATCTTGTTGGTCGCTTTACGCGCTGAGACTGTCGATGGCGGCTTGGAGCCGCTGTGCGGCGTCGTCGGCGAGGGCAGCCAAGCGTGGGTCGGTCATAAGGTCGTGAGGGTCTGCGGCCGCGACGCGGGTGCCACCGTTGGTTGGCTCGATGACCACGTTGCACGGCAGGAGAAGGCTGACGGACGGATCCAGCTCCAACGCCTGATGCGCGAGCGTCGGGTTGCACGCGCCGAGGAGCTCGAGTGGCGGACGGTCGATGTCGAGTTTCGCCTTGAGTGTGGCAGCGACATCGATTTCGGTGAGGACTCCGAATCCCTGGGCGGCGAGGGCTTTCCGGATCGCGGCTTCAGCGTCCTCCTGTGACAGATCGACAACGATTTCAATCGCATGCATATGCGTGTCCTTTCGATGAGCTGAACAGCTCGGGTTGGTAATCGGGGCGACGGACGGCGCTGGCCGGCTGGTTGCGGTGGACATGGATGTTGACGACGTTCGTCTCGTCACGGATCCAGGATCTGGCGGCCAACGAAGTAGGCGGCAACGACGATGAGCAAGACTCCGAAGCCGCGTTTCATCGATTCGGCTGGCAGACGCTGCGCCAGGCGCGACCCGACCGCCGCTCCGGGAACGGAACCGAGAGCGAAGGCTGCAGCAATGGTCCAATTGATGTGACCGAGGGCTCAATGCGTCGCCAACGTCGGGACCGACAGGGCGGCGATCACCACGAGGCTGGTTCCTGCCGACTCGGGCATGGTGAGGCCGAGCACCACGACGAACAGCGGTACCAGCAGGAAACCGCCGCCATTGGCCAGCAGGCCGGTGAACAGTCCGATCGCTGCGGCTGCAGGGACAACGACGCCGGCCCGGCGCCGGGCGAGACCCTCAAGACGACCCTGTGGCAGCGGCAGCAGGAGGCGTACGCCGACTGCGGCAAGCACCACGCCGGAGGCGATCAGCAGCGGACGGCCGCCGACATATTTCGACAACAGGGCGCCCACGACGGTCGCGGGGACGCCGCCGTAGACGGACCAACGCGCCACTGGCCACTCGACCTGGTGGCGGCGGACGTAGGCGACCATCCCGACCATGGCGGCGGGGATCGTGGCAGGCAGGGGCGCCGCGACCGCGATCAGGCCAGGGACGCCAAGCAGCCCCAGTGCGGGAGTGGCGAAGCTGGACCCGCCGACGCCGAACAAGCCGAAGAGCACGCCGACCACCAGACCGGCGGCTGTGACTTCCCACCAAGGAGGCATCAGCGACGGTCCTGTCGGGACATGGCCCATCGCCGGGTCCGTCGAAGCTCCATCAGTTCGAGGACGTGATCGGCAAGCCGTGTCGTGCGGCGGACACCCAGTCATCGTCGATCGCGACGATGCGATGTCCGGCCCGGTCGAGCAGCGATGCGGCGATAGCAGCGCGGTAGCCGGAGGCGCAGTGGACCCACAGCTCGTCGTCTGGAACCTCGTCGAGGCAGGCCTCGAGATTGTGAAGCGGGATGTGCACGGCGCCGTCGATGTGACCCTCGGCCCATTCGTCGTCGCGCCGGACATCGAGCACCGCAACTTCGCGCTCGGCTCGGGCGTGGGCCAGCTCGGCGAATGACACGGATCGGTAGGCGCACACATCGCCACCGGCGCTCCATCGGGCGAGGCCTCCGTCGGCTCCGCCCGCGGGCCGGTCGATGCCGATGCGAACCATCTGGCGCTGCGCCTCGGCAACCTCGTCAGGTGTGTCGCCGACCAGGGTCACGGGCGTTCCCCAGCGCATCGTCCAACCTAGGTAGGTGGCGAAGGAATCGCCGACCTCGACGTTCACCGTTCCGGCCAGATGTCTGCGGGCGAACGCGGTTCGCGACCGCAGATCCACCACCCACTCGCCCCGGTGGATGCGACGCCGGATCTCCACCGGGTCGACCACTTCGGGCGGCGACAGGTCGACGTTCGCGGGACCGTGGCGGTTGATGCCTGCCATGTGCGCGTAGTAGCGCGGATAGGCGGTCAGGCCGGCGAGGAGGCGTGCAACGAAGATGTCCTGGTCGTCAACAGTGAGGGCCAGGTTCGACAGGTGCTCCTGGGCGATGGTGCTGTGGTCTGTGCCGCTCGTCGATGCCGACGAGCAGAAACTGCCGAAGCCATGCGTGGGATGCACCGCCACTGCCCCGGGAAGTTCATCGGCGAGACGGCGCACCGAGTGGAACTGCGCTCTGGTCAGCGGCTCGGTCGATTCGTCATCGATGAGGTCCGTGCGCCCCACCGTGCCGTAGAGCATCGATCCGCCCGTGAACACCGCCACCGGGTCGCCGTTGTCGACCACCGCGTACGAGAGATGATGCGGGGTGTGACCCGGCGTGCGCATCGCCCGGACCACAACAGTGGCAAGGATGAACTCGTCGCCGTCACGGGCGCCGGTGTGCTCGTACGACACGTCATCTTCCGCTGCGATGACGTACGTCGCGCCATGCATGCGTGAGAGCTCCAGGCCGCCAGTCACGTAGTCGTTGTGCAGGTGGGTCTCGAACACGTGGGTCAGGCGCAGGCGACGCTCAGCGAGCAACGCCTCAATCCTGTCGATGTCACGTTGCGGGTCGACGGCAGCAGCCACGTCGCCGTCCACGATCACATAGCTGCGATCTCCCAGCGCCTTCGTCTCGATGGTGATGATCTCCACCGCCGCCATCACGCTCAGGACACCCGTCCGGGCGAACCGTCACCGCGAACAACCGGCAAGCCCGCTGACGCCCATTCCGACATTCCCCCGGCGACGTTACGCACACCAACACCTGCGGCAGCCAGGGGGTCTGCGCTGCCCGCCCGGACCGGGCGCCGCTGCGGCACACCGTCAAGACCTCCTGGCCTGCCGAAGCGGCTGGCTGCCTCACCGACACGGCCCAGCGGGACGTGAACGGCACCAGGCGCGTGACCTGCCGACCACTCATCGTCTTCGCGGACGTCGACGAGGACGGCGCCGCGCCGCTGAAGTGCCGCCACGTCCGCCGGTCGAACCTCGTTCGTCTTCTGTCGTCCGAACATGATCGTCACCTCCTGCTAGACTTGTTACTATACTCCCCAGGGTATAGACCGCAACGGTGGGAGGCGACAAATGGAACTGCCCGAACCAACGATCGACGATCTCGTTCGTCGGCTTCGCCGCATTGAAGGTCAGATCCGCGGGATCCAACAGATGCTCACCGATGGGCGAGAGTGCCGTGACGTCGTCACGCAAATCTCGGCGGCCAGCAAGGCGCTCGACCAAGCGGGATTCAAGCTCGTCGCCTCCGGCCTCACCTACTGCCTCAGCCACCCCGAAGCCGCCGCACGCGATGGATACGACATCGATGACGTCCAACGGATGTTCATGAAGCTCGCCTAAGAAGGTTCGCAACAGCATGCGGCAAACGGCAGTTCCCCCAACAAGATCAGGAGATCTGCGAATGAAGACAGTACGAATATTGCTGCTCACCGCCGCGCTGGGCTGCACAGTAGCCGCGTGCGGGTCCGGCGACGGTATCGGATCCCCGGGGAGGCCAACGGCCAGCCCTACCGCGTTCGTCCTCCAGGAGTGGTCAATCACCGCGCCCACCACCCAACTCCGAGCGGGCAACGTGGTCGTGACCGCCACGAACCGAGGCAGCGAAACGCACGAGCTGGTGATCGTGCGCGCCGACGACATGACCTCGCTGCCCACTAAGTCCGACGGCTCGGTGGACGAGGACAAGATTCCCGAAACCGCCAAGCCCGGAGAGATTCCCGACATCAAGGCCGGCACCACCATCACCAAGACCATCGACCTCGCGCCAGGCAACTACGTTGCGATCTGCAATCTCGTCGACACCATGGGCCAGGGCGGCGGCATGGGCGGAATGGGCAACGGAAATGGCGGTGGAATGGGCGGCGGCCAGATGGGCCACATTCACTACCAGCTCGGAATGGTCGCCAAGTTCACAGTGGCCTAGGCCTTATACCGTTCAGTTAGAGGTTTTGATGGTGACTTCGGGTGTTTGGGTGGGCTCGTAGCCAGTGTCGGTGTCGGGCTCGTTTGACGTGCCATTTGACGTATTTGCGTTCGATGACTCGGGGGTTGGCCCGGCGACGGCGGGCGGGGTTGAGCCGCCGGCAGAGCAGCACGATCGCGTGCCACCAACCGTGCTCAGGCTGAGGGGGAAGAATCGCGCGCCGCTGAGATGGAGCGGCGCGCGATGCGCAAAGCAGCAACGAAGCTGATCCGGTCAGGGTCGACCTTGGCCGCCGGCTGCTTCCCACATCACTGTTCGGATCGCGTAGTGGCAGGCACAGGTGGCCCCAGATCTCTTGTAATACAAGATTGGGTGACTTCGAGCGCAGCACGGTGCGCAGACCACGCTGGTGGGTCTTGAGCTCTGGCACCGCTGCACCAGCCACGCTCCCTAGGTGTGACAACCGGGGACGTTGTCCCTGGCGTGGTGGTGTTGGTGGTCCGCGTTTGAGGTGAGCCCTCCTTGCGAGGCTGTGGGTCTTCCACAACTCACTGCAAAGCAAGGAGGGGCTCGTGCCTCACGTTAGAACCCAGCATCCGAACGCGCCGTTGACGCCACAGGGTCGACGGCGGATGGTCGCTTGTGTCCTCGATCAGCGTTGGACGATCGAAGCAACTGCTGACCGGTTCCAGGTCGACGCCAAGACGGTGCGCAAGTGGCGTGATCGGTTCCTGGCCGAAGGCGAAGCAGGCCTTGTGGATCGCAGCTCGCATTGTTCACCCAAGCGCACCAACGCCAAGCTCACCAGCAAGGTGCTGGAGCTGCGGCGCTGCCATCGGTGGGGTGCTGATCACATCAGCCACGAGACCGGCCTTGCTTCGTCAACAGTTCAAAGCATCCTGAACGCGGCCGGGTGCGGTCGTCTTGATCGCGGTGATCGTGCAACCAGCACCGAACCCGTGCACCGCTACCAGCGCGAACACCCCGGTGGGCTGATCCACGTTGACGTGAAGAAGATCAGCGGCATTCCTGACGGCGGCGGCTGGAAGCTCCACGGGCGCGGCAACGACAACTACAAACGCTCCCACCAAGTCGGCTACCGCTACATCCACACCGCCATTGACGACCGCACCCGACTCGCGTATTCAGAGATCCTGACCAACGAGCAAGCCATCACCGCTGCCGGGTTCTGGACCCGGGCTGCGGCCTGGTTCCGAGCACACGACATCAACTGCGACCGGGTGATCGCCGACAACGGCTCCTGCTACAAATCAGGGCTCTGGCACCGGGCCTGCAACGAGACCGGAACCACCGTGAAGAAGACCCGACCTCGCCGGCCCCAGACCAGCGGCAAAGTCGAACGATTCCACCGAATCCTGCTCGAGGAATGGGCCTACATCCGACCCTGGACCTCCGACCGGCAACGCACCGTCGCCTACGACGGGTTCATCCACTTCTACAATCATCACCGCGCTCACGGCGCGCTCGGATGGTCAACCCCAGCCGCAACCCTGAACACCATCAGGGACAACGTCCCCGTCATGCACATCTAGTGCGCGGAAACGGCGTGCCGATCGATGTCGAGTGAGTAGACGGCGTCGGCTTGGCGTATGAGTTCTGACCGGCCGGTCTTCTGCATCACGTCCGGGTGGGTGTTGGAACTTGCTGTTGGATGCGGGTTCGAGCGTAGTAGGCGTCCTCGTGTGATCTCTCAGGAGATAGGAAACGGTCCGAACCTTCGTCACGGCTTCCCCCCCGGCCGCCATCTTCTGTCCTACCACAGCTGAAAGGATATCTCTCTGCGCAGATCACAGCGTACGCCGAACGAACTGCGGGGGCCTCGGTTGCTGTTACCGATCTGTTACCGACATCTGTTGAGATGTCCCTCCGATGAGACGACGAGGAGACAGCTCGATGGGACAGAGAACGATCAAGCGACAGAACCATCGTCGGGTGGCGCGGATGGTCGTGGTTCTGGCGATCCCCGTCGTGGTGACAGTGCCCCCAGCGGTGGCCGCACGAACGGACGCACCAGCTCCCGCCGTCGCTGCCGTGACGCCGCCTCCGACATGTTTGACGGCTCCGCTGATGTTGGCGGCGCTGTCGACAGACGGCACGTACCGCGGCGCGGACCGATCGGGCTACGGCAATGCCGACTGGGCTGCACCGTGGCTGAACTTCGCCTGGGCGAAAGATCACTGCATCTTCGTCGGAACCGGTTACGACCCGATCAACGACGGACCATTGGAAACGGGCGCGTCGGTGTCGGTCGCCGGCAATCAGTTCCACACCGGCGTCAACACGCTGACCGTCACCGCTGTCGACGGATACCAGCACAAGCGGTTTCGCATCGTGAATAGCGGCACGCCCACCACCGACGTGATCGAGGTCCGACGGGATCTGTACCCCGACCTCGCGGGGAACAGCTACCCGACCGCACCGTTGTCATCGCCGGTGGGCGCCTTCCTCGTCGGTCCGCAGGTCTTCTCCCAAAATGGGGTGGAGGTCGGCCGGATCTCGATGGTCGACGCAGCCGCTTGCCGGCACGACCCGGCTGCGTCAGGGTCGAGCTGCACGTACACCGTGACCATCCCGGACGGCACCCCTGCGTTCGTCGGCTCCATCCACTTCGTCGTCAGAGAAGGACGGGTAGTCAGGCCCCCGGGGACGGAGAACTACGACCTCTCCGAGGTCATCGATCCGACCAACCTTTGGACGCCAGCCGAGATTCCTGCCATGGCATTCCCGATCTCGTACGACGGAAGCTCGTCGACGTTGGCGGCGGCGTTCACGTCGACCGTCGACGCGACGTCCCCCGGTCTGGTGCACAACGTGTCGACGAGCCCGGCGGACGCCGTGCACACCTGGGACTACGGCGACGGCACGCCGGCCGGACTCGCGTTGCCCACCAATGATCACCAGTACGCCAAGCCCGGCACGTACACGGTCAGCCTCACCGTCACCAGGAACGGTGAAGCGAACACGACCACGCAGCAGGTCGTGGTCGCGGCCCCGACGCTGCAGGTGGTGGTGACATCCTCGTCCGGCTCGGCAAATGCATCGGTCGGCGACGCGATCACGATGAACGTCGCGTTGACGGCCAGCACGACCGGGCTCGGCAACATCACGGTCGCGCCTGCGGATGCCACGCAGCTGTTGGCCGCCACGGGTGGGTACGCCGACACGGTCGACAACGCGGCGCCGGCGCCCATCGTCCTCCCACCGGGCGGCACGCAGCAGTTCACGGCGACGTTCACGGGGAAGGACATCGGTGCGGAGAACTTCACGGGCACGTTCAACGTGACCGACTCCGCCGGCGCAACCGTGTCGGCGTCGGGCGCGAAGGTGATCACGATCCGCAAACGCGCGCTCACGGTGACGGTCACCGTGAACCCCGCGTCGATCGTGCAGCCAGAAGATGCCGACGGCCCCAAACCGGTGACGATCAACGTCACGGCGGTGGTGAAGAACGTGCTGGATACGAACATCGACGACGTATCGGTCGATGTCAACCCGGCGTTCGTCTGGACCGCGTCAACCCCTTCGCCCGTTCCGTTCCCGATGGCGTCGACGACTCCGGCGACACCGTCTGCCCAGATCGGGACGTTGGCTCCTGGTGCCTCGGCCACGATCACCTATGTGGAGAGCGCCCTCGATGACGCGCTTCTCAACGTCTCGGTGGTGGCGGTCGGCACACCGACCGGAAGCAACACCCACATCAGCGGCATCGGCGTCGCACCGCTCGAAGTCAAACCGAAATACGACTTCCGATTCAGCGCAAAGCCCGAACAGCAGTATTCGGGATCGAACCCGGTGGCCACTCCGGGAGCGACCATCGATTTCTTCTTGGGCCTCAAGAACCTGACCAACACCAAGAATCTGGCGGTTGCTCCGATGGCCGCGCAGATCACCGGCAACGCTGTTGCTGGTGGGGGCAACGCGTATCCGATCGAGCAGGCCGCCGCGCAGCCGCCATGCTCGGCGCCGTGGTCGGGCAAGCTGGAGGCGGGGTCGTCAGAGAAGTCGTTGCAGGCACGGGTCACCACGGTCGACCTCGGGCAGGGGGTGGGCAACGCCGTCAGCGTCGGCTATCAACCTACGGTTTTCGAACAAACCGGTCCGACGTCGTTCCAGCAGATCGACCCGGCGCGCCAGCTGATCACCGCCGGAGCGACGCCGACGTCGGTGCGGCTCGAGCCGAACATCGTCGTGCCGCCATATTCGTTCGGAGACGCAGTGTTTGGGTTCACCGACGGCGGTTTCCGGCACATGGCGGCGATGGGGCAGGCATTCTTCCGAACGGTGCCTGCGCTGCTGGCCATGTACCCGGCACTTGTCCGCCAGACCACCAATGTCTTCACGTGGCCGTACGCGGTCGCTGAGCGGATGGTGACCTACTGGAGTTCGCTCGGGCGCGCAGAACGGGCCGACTTCGTCAACACAGTGATCCATGAGCTTGCCGTGGCGGAGGTCAAGTTCACCGACTTCGCGATCAACCTGCAGAGCGTGCTGCCGGCATGGTTCGACGAGTTCTCGACTGCTGTCGACACTGGCGACACGCAGCACATGGGGTCGATGCTCGGTGTCGTCGGCACCGAGGTCGGCGTGCAGCTGCTGACCGACAAGGCGCTCGGCGTGATCGCCGAACAGGTCGGCCTGTGCAAGCTGGCGCAGGTTCCCAAGGCGACCCTCGAGACAGCCGAGACCGATCTGCAGGCCCGGTACCTGGCCGAGCTGCCCGAGGGTGAGAAGACGCTTGCCAAGCTGACCGAGAAGGACTCCAAGCTGCTCCGGTCCGGCCTGCTCGCCAACCCGGAGATCGCCTACCGGGTGTACGGCATCAACGCTCAGCAGCTGAACGACCTGTACAAGCTGGCTCGCGAGGAAGGCATTCTGATCGAGATCCGACCCAACGGTGGATACCGCCACGCATGGATCGAGAGTGGCGCAGCGCTGAAACCCGAGGCGCTCAAGTTGAAGACGGTGAGCAAGCTCGACCTGTTCCTCGGATACGACATCAACGATCTCGGATCGTTGATCCTCAAGAAGCCGCAGAGCGCCGAGGAGTTCGCGCAGATCTACGCCCAGGTCGTCGGCTCCGACGGCCAGTTGGTTGCCGATGCGCTGAAGACTCGCTGGGAGGCTCGCACGACCGAGTGGGTCAAGGACGACCTCCTCAACCTGTACAAGGGCTTCGAGAAGGAAGGTCTCCCGGTCGGGTTCAACGGCACGGACAACGGACTGATCGGTCCGAACCAGGCTCGTCGCGTCGAGTTCAAGATGGTCGAGACCAAGCCCGGCTATTACCAGTTGGAAATGCAGCGGATCGACAAGCTCGTCGACGGCGTCGAGGTCAGCAAGGACCTGCACCGGATCACCGGCGACATCGATCTACTCGACATCCGACTCGCCAACGGGCAGCCAGTGCCGGCGTCGTGGCGGCTGGAGATCTACCGGGCGCTCGAGGAGATCGCCGGCATCCAGCACCCGTCGGTCACGACGTGGATGAAAAACGGCCAGGCGAGCTTCGACGCCAAGTTGGCGTACTACGCAGACCTCGCTTACCAACCAGGCAAGGCCACGGAGGCCGCGATGGAGATCGCGCCGGACAAGAAGTCGCGCATCGTGCGCACGGTGATGTCCCAGTCGTGGATCAACTCGGCCGAGGACTCGTTCATCTACTACAAGGGCGGCTACCTCGACCTCGAGTACGACGCGTCATTGGCGCCGGGCTGGACCCCGAAGGCGCCGGCCACCCCGGCAACCACGACCGGACCGACGATCATCACCCAGCCGATCACCAAGGGTTCCACCATCGTGCCAGTGACCTCGTACGGCACGATCACCGTTGGCTCGATGGTGGTCATCAACCCCGGTCGACCGAATCAGGAGACTGCGACGGTCGCTGCTTTCCATTCGCTCGACCTCGCCGCACCGTTGCTCTACGACCACAACGTCGGCGAGGTCATCATCCCCGCGAGCGAATTCGCGCCGTCGGGGTCGTTCCAGACGCTGATTCCAGCGCGGCTGTTGGACACTCGCAATGCCGGCCCGACGGTCGATGGTGTGGGATCGGGCGGCGGTTCGCTGGACGTCGGCCAGCGGTTGGTGCTACCGGTGGTCGGGCGGGCCGGCGTGCCCGCCGGTGCGCTCACCGCTGTCCTGAACGTGGTGGTGACCGAGCCTCCGAAGGCCGGCTATCTCATCGTCTGGCCGTGTTCGGCGCCCAAGCCGTTGGCGTCGTCCTTGAACTTCGCAGCCGGTTGGACGGTGGCGAACTCGTTGACCGTCGGCCTGGCAGCCGACGGAACCGTGTGCATCGAATCATCGGTCGCAGGGGTCCAGGTCGTTGCCGACGTCACCGGGTTCGCGAAGGCAGACTCCGGGTTCGTCGTGTTCTCGCCTGCGCGATTGTTGGACACTCGTGATGGCGGGGCGACGGTCGATGGTGTCGGCTCGGGCGGTGGCCGCCTCGACATCGGTCAGCGATTGGTGCTGCCGGTGACCGGCCGCGCCGGGGTGCCCGCCGGTGCCACGGCCGCAGTACTGAACGTGGTCGTCACCGAACCACCCGGGCCTGGGTACCTGATCGTGTGGCCCTGCTCGGCGCCGAAACCGCTGGCGTCGTCGCTCAATTTCTCGACGAACTGGACCGTCGCCAACTCACTGGTCGTCGGCCTTGCGACCGACGGCACCGTGTGCGTCGAGTCATCGACACCAGGGGTCCACGTGGTGATCGACATCGCTGGATACGCCAAGCCCGATTCTGGGTTCGCAGTGTTTGCAGGACTTCGGTTGTTGGACACCCGCGATGGCGGGACGACCGTCGATGGTGTGGCGTCCGGTGGCGGCCGACTCGGCGCCGGCCAACGATTGGTGCTGCCCGTCACGGGCCGTGCCGGGGTACCCGCCGGTGCGACAGCGGTTGTCTTGAACGTCGTCGTCACCGAACCGCCTGGCCCCGGATTCC
Organism: Actinomycetota bacterium; assembly: GCA_043747765.1. Lineage (GTDB taxonomy): Bacteria > Actinomycetota > Acidimicrobiia > Acidimicrobiales > Ilumatobacteraceae > WLMZ01. The sequence continues at coordinate 551 of JAYTOM010000470.1, read as the reverse complement.
TGGTCGTGTGGCCATGCTCCGAAGCGCGACCGCTGGCGTCATCGCTGAACTTCGATACCGGATGGACTGTCGCGAACTCGCTGATCGTGGGCCTGTCCGCCAGCGGGACCGTGTGCATCGAGTCATCCATCCCCGGCGTCCACGTTGTCGCTGACATCACCGGGTACGACCAAACGCACTGACCTCACCCGCGCGCGGAAACGGGAGCGAGCTATCAATATGCCGACCCGGGTCGGGCGCTCCTCCCGTCGCCGCGCCCGTTCTCGATGAAGGTGCAAGCGTTGCGAGCCAAGGACCGCGCACACCCGCACGACATCGACGAGTTTCCCTTCGACGAGGTCGCCCGAATCGCCACGAGGCCGTTGAACCCATGGAGGATCGAATACCTGAGCCCGTCGATCATCGACGTCACCGGCCGAACCCCTGAGGAGTTCTACGCGAACCCCGCTCTGTTGATCAGCGCGATCCATGTCGACGATTTCGACCTGGTGATTGCTGCGTTCACCGCCCAAGCTTCCACCGAGCACGTGCAGTGCCGCTTCGTGCACACC
>JAYTOM010000469.1:0-3036 GCA_043747765.1 Actinomycetota bacterium | reverse complement strand
TGGCAGGCGAGACCCTCGCGTTGAAAGCCAGGCTGGGGATGAACTCTTGAACTGATCGACGATGATCAACGCGAGGACCGGCTCGATGCGCTGGAGATGCGCGCCGAGGATCCGTTGATGCCATGAGCAGTGATCGCCGCGATTCTCGGGCTCAGCGAACATATTCTGATCACATTCAGGGCTGAGAATGCGTGCGAACACAGAGGTCGGGATGAGCACTCGCACAATACAGATGGTGTCGGCAAGCGCGGTGGCGGTGCTCTTGGCTGCGTGTTCCACGTCGTCGACGTCGTCGACGTCGTCGACGTCATCGTCGTTGAACGGATCGTCGAGCTCAGTCCTAAGTCCGACATCGTTGCCGGTTGTGCTGACGCCGTCGGGAATCCACAAGATCCAGCATGTGGTCGTGATCATGCAGGAGAATCGGTCGTTCGACACGTACTTCGGCACGTATCCGGGGGCCGACGGGATTCCGATGGCAGCCGGCAAACCAACCGTCTGTGTCCCGCAAGCAGCGGGTCCGTGCGTCGCGCCATATCACAACGCAGCGGACGTGAACGGTGGCGGACCGCACAGCCAGGTCAATGCCGTCGCAGACGTCGCAGGCGGAATGATGAACGGGTTCGTCACCCAGGCCGAGGCCGGAAAGAAGGGCTGCACGGATCCGACCAACCCGGCCTGCACCAACGGAACGAACCTCGACGTGATGGGCTGGAAGGACGCCCGCGAGATCCCCAACTATTGGACGTACGCGCAGAACTTCGTCTTGCAGGATCACATGTTCGAGCCCAACGCCTCATGGAGCCTGCCCGCTCATCTGTTCATGGTGTCCGAGTGGTCTGCGCACTGCTCGACCCCTGGGGTCGCCGCAAGTTGCGTCAATGCTCTGCAAGACCCCGGCACCCCACGCAAATCGAAGCCGGCGAAGAAGCCGGGCAAGAACGGCACGGGCACTGCGGCCACCACGGCAACGCCGACCACTGACGCCGAGGGTGACGCAGTGGCTGTTCCGAGCGGCCCGGACTATGCGTGGACGGATCTGACGTACCTGCTCCACAAGAACAGCGTGTCGTGGGGCTACTACGTGGTGGCCGGGAACGAACCGGACTGCCAGAACGACGCGTCGGTCAGTTGTGGCGCGGTTCGCCAGAACGCCGCGACTCCCGGGATCTGGAATCCGCTGCCACTGTTCGACACGGTGAAGAACGATGGCCAACAGGCCAATGTCCAGTCCGTCAGCAACTTCTACACCCAGGCTGCAGCCGGATCACTTCCTGCCGTCAGCTGGGTCGTCCCGTCGGGAGCCGTCAGTGAGCATCCGCCCGCGCCGACCTCGGCCGGACAGTCCTACGTCACCAGTCTGATCAACGCGATGATGGCGTCGCCGGACTGGAATTCGACGGCGATCTTTCTCTCGTGGGACGACTGGGGCGGCTTCTACGATCATGTTGTTCCCCCGGTGGTCGACGCGAACGGATACGGCCTCCGCGTCCCCGGGCTCGTAATCAGCCCGTACGCCAAAAAGGGCTACATCGATCATCAGACTCTCAGTTTCGACGCCTATGTCAAGTTCATCGAAGACGACTTCTTGAACGGCCAACGCCTCGACCCAGCAACCGACGGACGACCCGACCCGAGGCCGGATGTCCGTGAGAACGCGTCGCAACTCGGCGACATCGCTCAAGCCTTTGACTTCGAACAATCACCCAGACCGCCGATGGTCCTGCCGGTGCATCCAGCCCCCGGACTGGCCTCCGTTGCCGGATGACAACGCACGGTTGACCGGCGTTCTGGTCAAAACCTGCGGTTGGTCGACCGATGAGAGGGTATGGAGACAGCATTGGGCGGCGCAAGCTCGGCGTCGGGTGGCCCTCCAGCGCAGGCTCCGATGAACATGGGCGATCTGGTCGACGCGTTGCCCGACTGTTTCGTGCGCCTACGATGCACAATCGACCAGCCAACTGGTTGAAACCCAATAGCCCGAGTCTCCATCAGACCCAGTGCGCTTCAGTCTCCCACGGGCCACTTCTCACCGGACCGGCTCGGCGAGCGTTTGAGGGCGATGGGATACGCTGCGTGTATGCCTTCGGGGATTCCCGCATCGTCGGTCGATCGGTACCTGGCGCGCATCGCGTATGACGGTGCCCGCGAACCGACGCTGGCGACGCTGCAGGCCATCGTGGCGTGCCATACCGTGGCGATCGCGTTCGAGAATCTGACCCCGCTGACCGCGGCCGCGGTGCGGCTCGAACCGGCGGCGCTCGCGGAGAAGATGGTCGCGGGCCGGCGTGGCGGGTATTGCTTCGAGCACAATCTGTTGCTGGGCGATGCTCTCGAGCAGCTCGGGTTCCACACCGTTGGGCTGGCGGCGCGGGTGGTGTGGAATCGGCCCGAGGGACTGGGTATCCCGCCGCGGACCCACATGCTGGTGCGGGTGGAGCTCGACGACGGCTCCTATGTAGTCGACACCGGGTTCGGTGGGCTCACCCTCACCGGTGTGCTGCGGCTCGAAGCCGACGTGCCACAGTGCACACCTCATGAACCGTTCCGGCTCGTCGCCGCCCTCGCGTTCGATCGTGCCGCGAACCCGTCGCAGCTGGACGGCGAACTGCAACTGCAGGCGTTGCTTGGTGAGCGGTGGCGTCCCCTCTACCAGTTCAGCCTCCAGCCACAGCAGCGTATTGATTTCGAGGTGGCCAACTGGTTTGTGTCGACCTCTCCGGAGTCGCTGTTCGTGCAGCACCTGATGGCCGCCCGGCCGACACCGGACCGCCGCTTCGCGCTGATGGACAACACCTTTTCCGTGCATCACCGCAACGGCCCGAGCGAGCGGACGGCCCTGACCTCGGTCCGGGCCCTGGAGACCTCGTTGGAGCGCGACTTCCTGCTCGATCTTGCCGGTGTGGCCGGCTTGCGCCAAGCGTTGCAACGTTTGTTCTGAACGAACCATGATCCATCGACGCACAGCTCAGTCCGGCGGGCCCGCGTTCGATACTGCTCGACGTGGTAAATGTTGTTCAGCTCAGGACGGAGAGG
>JAYTOM010000468.1:0-13971 GCA_043747765.1 Actinomycetota bacterium | reverse complement strand
CGGTCGTCGGGCCGTGATCACCGGTGCAGCGCGCGGCATCGGAGCCCAGATCGCGCGTACGTTCGCGTCCGAGGGGGCCCGACTGGTCCTGCTCGATCTCGCTGTCGACGAAGTCGATGCTGTTGCCGCCGAACTCGGTGGTCACGCAATCGGGGTCGATCTCACCGACGCCGAGGCGACTGCTGCGGCCATGACGTCGGCCATCGACTCGCTCGGAGGAATCGACATCCTCGTCAACAACGCCGGCGTGCTGAAAATGGCACCGATCCTGGAGATGACGATCGAGAACTGGGACACGACGTTCGCTGTCAACGTCCGCTCGATGTTCGTCACGACCCAGATCGCTGGCCGGGCCATGGTCGCCCAGGTGAACGGCGGTCACGCGCCTGGACGGATCATCAACATGGCCAGTATGGGCGGCAAGATCGGTTCACCGAACCAGGCCCACTATGCCGCGTCGAAGTCCGCCGTGATCGCCTTCACGCGAGTTTCGGCGATGGAACTCGGCTGCCATGGCATCAACGTCAATTGCGTGTGCCCCGGGTACGTGCTGACAGAGATGGGCGCAGCGACGCGCACACCCGAGATGGTCGCGGCTTGGTCGGCCAAGTCGCCACTCGGACGGCTTGCCGAGACCAGTGATGTTGCCAACATGGCCCTGTTCCTCGCTTCCGACGAAGCCTCCTACTGCACCGGTCAGGCGATGAACGTCTCCGGTGGAATGGTGATGCACTGAACATGTCCAAAACTACGAGCGGTCGATCGACGGACACTACCTTGGGCACCGTGACAGACAGCCCTGCAGTGAACAGGTCGGCCAAAGAACAGTCAATTGCTCCTGCACTCAGTTTCGCCAGCGTCTCGATGATCTTCCCGGACGGCACACACGCACTCAGCGAAACGTCATTCGACGTCCATCCCGGTGAGTTCGTCACCGTCGTTGGTCCGTCCGGTTGCGGCAAGAGCACACTGCTGCGCATCGCTTCAGGGCTCAACCCTGCGACCAGTGGCAGTGTCACCGTCGACCGCTCCAGCCTCGGCTATGTCTTTCAGGACGCGACATTGCTCCAGTGGCGCAACGTCAACAGAAACGTCGAGTTGATGGCCGAACTCGAGGGCATTCCGAAAGCCGAGCGAAAAAGGCGAGCCGGCGCAGCAATCGAGTTGGTGGGTTTGAAGGGTTTCGAGGACAAGTATCCGAAACAGTTGTCCGGCGGCATGAAGATGCGCGCCTCCCTGGCCCGTTCGCTGGTACTGGATCCCACGGTCTTCTTGTTCGACGAGCCGTTCGGCGCAGTCGACGAAATCACTCGCGAGCGTCTCAATGACGAAGTCATCAAGCTGTTCCAGCTCAACGGTTTTGCGGGCTTGTTCATCACCCACTCGATCAGCGAGGCAGTGTTCCTGTCGACCAGGGTGCTCGTGATGAGTGCTCGCCCTGGGCACATCGTCGCCGACTTCCCGATTCCGTTTTCCTACCCGCGGTTGCCCGACCTGCGCTTCGAACCCGAGTTCGCCGAACTCAGCGGCCGGATCTCGCACGAGTTGCGCGGAGCGCACTCATGATGTCGGGAGCTGCCGCGGCTGGGATGGCCATCAACCCTCCCGAAACGGCGCTCGAACTCGTCGGACCCGGTCGGCCGAAGAAGCGCGGCGGAATCCTCGGCAAGCTCGTCGGCCCGATGGTCATTTTCATCCTGTTCATAATCGTCTGGAACTTCATGCACCGCTGGGGCATGCGGCACATCTTCGACAAGCCGAACTTCTTGCTGCCATCGCCGATGGAGGTCGTCAGGGGCGCGTTCACCAATTCCAAAGCACGGGGGAAGTTGCTGATCGGGCTGAAGTGGACGACCCTGGTGGCGCTCTCAGGACTGGTGATCTCGATCGTGCTGGGCATCTTCCTGGCCGTGATCATGGCTCAGGCCCAATGGGTCGAGCGCTCCTCCTACCCGTACCTCGTCGCCCTGCAGGCAATCCCCGTCCTCGCGATCGTGCCGATCATCGCGACCGTCTTCGGGGGCGGCTTGAATGCCCGACTTTTCGTGTGCGTGATGATCTCGCTGTTCCCGATCGTCACCAACACCCTGTTCGGCCTGACGTCGGCCGATGCCGGACAGCACGACCTGTTCACACTGCGCGGCGCCAGCCGCTGGACGAGGTTGATCAAGCTGCAGATTCCGTCTGCGCTGCCCGCGATCTTCACCGGGTTCCGCATCTCGGCCGGGCTCTCCGTGATCGGCGCTGTCGTCGGCGAACAGTTCTTCCGACAGGGCAGCAAACCCGGGATCGGCATCGTCATGGAGGAGTACCGGCAAAAGGGGATCTTCCCGCAGACCTATGGTGGTCTGATCATCGCGGCAAGCCTCGGCATCGCGATGTTCTTGCTGTTCGGTTGGCTTGCTCGTCTGGTGACCGGCAAATGGTACGAATCCACTCGCAAGTCGAACTGACGCGCAGACCCTCGCACGCTCGACTGCACACCTTTCAACGTGAACAACAACAAACCAGGGAGAGAACCAATGCAGAAGCGACCGAGCAAGCACCTGCTCACCGGAGCCATGGCGGCAGGACTCCTCGTCCTCGCTGCGTGCGGCAGCAGCAGCAGCAAGTCCACATCCAGCACGGCGGCCGCGACGACGACCGCTCCGACCGCCACCACGACGGCTTCGACATCGGCAGCCACCACCGCGGCGAGTACGGCATCCACCACCGGATCGAGCACGGCCCCGACCACTGGCTCGAGTACGGCCCCGACCACTGGCTCGAGCACCGCATCCACCACCGGATCGAGCACGACCGGTACGGGCGGCGGGAAAGCAACGGCCGGCGAACTCAAGGACATCTGCCCCGCTGAGATCAAGATCCAGACCGACTGGGTACCCGAGGCCGAACACGGTTTCCTCTACCAGATGATCGGCAAGGGGTACACCGTCAACAACAACGATGCCAGTGTGACCGGGCCGTTGACGGCGTCAGGCGGCGTCGACACCGGCGTCAAGCTGACGGTCCTGTCCGGTGGCAGCGCCAAGGGCTTCTCCAGCGATACCACGCTGATGTACGCCGACCCGACCATCCTGCTCGGCTTCGTCTACACGGACGAAGCGATCCAGAACTCGGCCAAGTTCCCGACGGTGGCCATCGAGTCCGGCTACAACAAGAACCCGCAGATGATCATGTGGGATCCCGCCACATACCCGAATGTCAAGGGCATCGCCGATCTCGGTCAGGCCAAGGTCAAGGTCCGATACTTCGGTGGCGCGGCCTACATGGACTTCTTCACGTCCACCGGCGTGTTGTCGAAGGACCAGGTCGACGGTTCGTACAAGGGCGACCCGAGTCTGTTCGTCGCCGACGAGGGCAAGTCCGCCCAGCAGGGCTTCGGTTCCGCAGAGCCGTACCAGTACGAGAAGATCATCAAGAACTGGTTGAAGCCGGTCACGTTCCAGTACATCAACGATGTCGGCTGGAAGAACTACGCCGAATCGATCGCGACGATCCCGGCGAACATCACCAAGTACAGCGCCTGCTTCAAGAAGCTGGTGCCGATCATCCAGCAGTCGACGATCGACTACACCAAGAGTCCAGCTGCCGCCAACGCAGTCATCCTGGCGGCCGTGGCAGGCTTCGGGAACAACTTCGGTTGGACCTACGACCAGAGCGCCGCTGACTACGCAGCAGCCACGATCGCCAAGGACAAGCTCGTCGACAACGGCCCAGACGGAGTTCTCGGCAAGTTCGACATCGCCCGAGTCACCGACCTGATCACCAAGGCAATCCCGGTGTACACGGCTCAGGACAGCCCGCCGAAGGCTGGTCTGAAGGCCTCGGACATCGTCACCAACGAGTTCCTCGACCCGTCGATCGGGCTCTGAACACGAACATGTGCTGATCCAGAACATCGAAAGAGGGCGTCGGCTTCGGTCGGCGCCCTCTTCACGTGCATCTTTCGGCCAAGATGGGGGGATGTCGAACCCTCACCGAATCGGCAAATACCTCGCCGAGAAGACGCTCGGTGCCGGTAGCTTCGCGACCGTCTGGCTGGCCTTCGACGAATTGCTCGAGACACAGGTGGCGATCAAGGTACTGGCCGACAACTGGGCCCGCAATGTCGACATTCGTCGTCGCTTCATCGAGGAGGCCCGACTCCTGCGGCGGATCGACCACGACCGCGTGGTGCGCGTGTTCGATGTCGACGAACTGCCCGACGGGAGGCCGTACTTCGTGATGGCCGTGGCCGACCGTGGCACGCTGCACGAGAAGATCGAAGAGTGCGGCAAAGGGATCCCGATGGACACCGAAGTCGCCCTTCGTCTGGGGTTGGAGGTCTGCGAATCGTTGTCGATCATCCACGACTTCGGCGTCGTGCATCGTGACATCAAGCCGAGCAACATCCTTTTCCGCTCGATCCGAAACCACGAGCGGATCTCGGCCCAACGCGCTGGTCGGGTGCTCGGGGACGACGCTGTCATGATCGGCGACTTCGGCTTGGCCAAGGATCTGGCAGTTGCGAGCGGGTTCACGCTCGCCGCCGGAACTCCTGCGTACATGGCTCCCGAACAGGCCCATGCGACGTCCGTGATCGATCGGCGCGTCGATGTCTTCGCGACGACCGCAGTCATCTACGAGATGTTGGCCGGCCATCCCGCCTTTGCGTCGGAGACCTTGTCCGGGGTCCGTCGTAGTCGGGCCGAGTCGTTGGCCCAACCGCTCATCGAAGTCCGTCCCGACCTCCCCCGCCGCCTCAGCGACGTGCTGGCCAAGGGAATGGCGCGATTGCCCGACGATCGCTTCGATTCGAGCTTCGCGTTGGCCGACGCGCTGCTCGAATTCCTCCCCGGACATGCTTCGGCAATCGCCCGGTCAGCGCAGGCGCTGGCAGCGCTCGACACGTCGGGCACGATCGTCGAGACCCGCCCCGCTTCGACAATGGCGCCTCCGACCAGCCGCGTGCCCGTGCAACTGGAACTGACCGGCGCTGCGGGCCGAGTCAACGATCTGGTCACTGGTTCGAGGTTGCTGATCAACGATGAACCAGTGGCGATGGAGGTGACGGAACGCCTCGTCCGACCCTTCACCGCGGTGGTCGTCGGTCCGCTCACACCGGAGACGTTGCTGCTGACCGCCGGCTTGCGGTTGCGTCCGGACATGTCTGCCGAACACGTTGCTTGGACGTCAGATCCCGCCATCGCTACCAGCGACTTGATCGTGGTGGTTCTGGGGTCGGACGACCCGGACCCGGTCGGATCCGTGACCGAACTCGCCGCAACGCTGCGGGCCGCCGACATCGGCCCCTACGCGATCGATGGTCTCGTCGCCGTGGCGCCCGGCCACGATCCACGACGCGTCCTCGAGCAGATGCGCAGCAGTGCCATCGGGTCGACACTGTTCGCTGATCTGGCGGTCGCCGAGCCTGACCGGGTCAGCCGGCTGCAACAGCTGGCCGCACACCTGGCCGACGTCCGCGGCGTTGCGTTCCGGGCCACATCGGGACTTCGGGTCCTGCAATTGGCGATGCGGTCCGCTCCGAGCAGTACCAATCGCACCGATCTGCTCGACAGAATCGAGGCATTGCAACACGAGCTCCCTGTGCTGATCGAATTGGGGCTGCTCCGCGAGATCGTGTCCGGGCGGGCCGCTCTGCCGAGCTGGCTGCGCAACGAACTGAGTCGCCTGCTGATGTACTCGAGCCCAACACAGCGACTCGGCCTGTCGCCCGACGCAGACGCCCGCCAACTGCGCGCCGCGGTCGAATCGACGAGCACGGGATGGCGAACAATGGAGAACACCGGTCGCATTCCGTTCAGCGCCCGCAAAGCAATGCTGGTCGCCCAGCAAGCGCTGGACCGGCTGCACGCCGAACTCGCCTACTATGGCTGAGAATCGACCGGAGTCGGCGACATCCACTCACCTTCGGCCGACGGCGCACGGTGGTTTCACACCACCCGGCGCGAGAAAATATGCCACAGTGGTGAACTGAATTCTCAGGGACAGGGACGAGGGAGGAAGTCGGGTGGCGAACGACATGATCAGCACGCCGTCGAGCGTGCTCGGCGATGCGATGGAGGCGCCGCCTGCAGCGCCAGCACCGGGAGATCTCAACGATGAACTGATCACCACCGATGTCTGGACCGACGAGATGGTGCAGCGCGCAGGCATCCCGATCGTCGACGTCGACTTCGTCACCTGTGGCGGCGGTATGGGTTCGTTCGTTCTCAGCGATTACCTCCGCATCGCTGGTCTCGACACGAGCAAGATCCGGATCCTCAGCAACCTCGAATATCCCTGGCAGACCTACGAGTACTTGACCCGTGTCAGCCAGGTACCTCGTCCCGAACGCTTACGCAGCGACAGCCAGGGCATGCCGGACAACATCTGGGGCTTTCCCAGCTACGCCCTGCGCGAGGCACGCAAGGAAAAGAAGCTGTTCCCGATCTGGAACGTGCTCACCGAGCCGATCCTCGCCGACTACTGGACGCCCCGTGCCGGAACCGTGTTCGCCGGTCTGGAGAAAGAAACCGCACGCATCAGGTACAACGAGATGCTCGTCAATGGCCAGGTGCGAATGGTTCGCCGGCGTTCTGCCGGCGGCTATTTCACGATTCTCACTCCCCCGCCCGGCACCACGCCCACCCGACGGATCGCCTATCGCAGCCAATTCGTGCACCTCGCGATCGGCTACCCAGGCCTGAAGTTCCTGGACGATCTGCAGGAATACCGGAGCAAGTACAAGGACCTGGCCCGCACCGTCAACGCCTACGAACCGCACGAACACATCTACGAAGGGCTCCTGGCCAAACCAGGAACGGTGTTGGTCCGCGGTGGGGGCATCGTTGCGTCTCGTGTCTTGCAGCGATTGATGGATGACCGCGAGCACAAGGGCGCACAGACCGAAATCCTGCATCTGTTCCGGACGTACTATTCCGGACGGCACAACAAGTGGGGTTGGGCCAAGCGACGCGGCGCATATGGATTTGCGTTCCAGGGTTTCAACGCCCCGAAGAGCGCGTGGGGTGGCCAACACATCCAACAGATGCTGAAGCTCGAGGGCGAAGACCGCAAGAAGCTGTACGAACTGACCGGCGGCGCCCATACGCCCTACCGGAAGTACTGGCTCGACCAGATGAAACGTGGGCGTGAACAGGGTTGGTACAAGACGTATCAGGGCGAGGTCACCGACGTGCGCCCGGGCGCGAACGGCGTGCTGACGACGATCACCCAGAAGAACGGAACGACTGCGACGTTGGAGGCCCAGATCATTCTCGACTGCACCGGCCTCGAGGCAGACATCCGCGAACACCGGATCTGTGCCGACTTGCTCGATCACACCGGCGCCGGACGCAATCCGATCGGGCGACTCGACGTCTCCCCGGCTTTCGAAATTCGCGGGACACAGAGTGGCCCAGGGCGGATGTACGCGTCCGGCTCGGCGACGTACGGCGGTTACTTCCAGGGCGTGGACACGTTTCTCGGGCTACAACTGACGGCCCAGCGGATCACCGACGATCTCGCCCACCACGGCTTCGTCCAGCGCATCGGTATCAGCACATCAGTTCGGAATTGGTGGAAATGGTTCCGCCACAAGCAGATCTAGGACATCGTCGATGATTCCCACTCTCTCCGGGCGGATCCAGACCCGGATCTTCCTCATCGTGTTCATCGGCATCCCATGGACGCTGATCGTCACCCCGGTGCTGCCCAACGCTCGTCGAGCAACGGGCGGCGGGCTGCTCGACACCTACGGATCGACGTTCACGGTGCTCGGGATCGTGCTCGTGCTCGGCGTCTTCTTGTGGGAACTGATCTACCACTTTCTCCAACAGTTCCGATGGGAGAAGGACTGGCCCGTGATGTTCACCTTCTTCGAGGTGATCAACGAGGCCACGCTGGCCTACATCGTGTTCAAAGCGCTCGACATCGACCAGAAGTTCAACGCGACGGCGACCACCGGAACGTTCTGGTGGCACATCGTCACCACCTGGATCGTGATGTGGTTGTTCGTGCTCGGTCCGATCAAGGTGCTCTTCATCCGCTGGCGCTTCAGCGGTGGCCGCATTTTCTTCTGACCGATGTCTGATCCTCACTCCGTTGCATCCGCCGGCACCTCCGGCGTGCCGTCCGAGGTCGGCGACTATGAAATCCTCCGTCCGTTCAGCGAAGGTGGCCACGGCCGCTTCTTCCTGGCCAAGCCGCCTGCCCGACTCGCTCTGTCCGATGAAGTCGTCATCAAGGTGGTCTCGGGATCATCAGAGGCAGGCTTCCGCCGTTTCACACGCGAGCTGAAACTGTTCGCCAGAGTCGCCAGTCAACACCTCGTCACGCTGTACGACGCCGGCCAGTCCGAGGACTATTTCTTCTATTCGATGGAGTGGTGCCAAGGAGGGACCTTGGCCGAGCCCGTCGCCGGACCCACCGCACAGCTCAGCCGCTCGACGAGAATGCGCGCCGTCAGCGATGCGGCCCGCGCCGCCCACGACCTGCACGAGGCCGGTATCGCGCACCGCGACCTGCGTCCCGGAAACATCCTGCTCCGCTCCGACGGTTCCGCATGCGTCGGTGACCTCGGCTTGGCTCAGGCGGGCTCCGGTTCCGTCACGTCGATGGCCCCGATGGCATCGATCGGTTTCGTCGATCCGAAGTTGATCACCGGCGAGTCGGCGAGTCGGGCCAGCGACATCTATTCCCTCGGCGCAGTGCTGCACTGGGCACTGACCGGCAAGCACATCCATCCCGGCGTCGAGGGTGTCGATCCGATGATGGCCGTGCGCTCCGTGCTCAGACAACCACCGCACATCGAGCGTGAACTCCTCACCGCGGGCGAGGTCGACCTGATCCTTGCCTGCACATCGGCAAACACTGCACAACGACCATCGACCGCGCTCGATGTCGCCAATCTGATCGATGCAATCGAGCGCAGTACTGTCGAGGACCGGTCGGCCATACCTGAGATCTCAGATGGAAGAGAGTGACATGCAGGACTTCACGCTGATCCCCCAGTTGGGCGCGGGCCGCGGCCGCCTCGTGCGCGTCGGCACGACGGTGCTGTACTCCGCCGGCGACACGGCTGCGGCGACGGCGCTGATCGGGTGGTGCCGTCTGGTCGGCGACCGTCCGGCGGGCGAGGTGATGAGCGAGTTGTCGCGCCTGTCCGCCGGCGCCTCGTCGCTCGGCGCATTCTGCGCAGTCGTCATCGGAGATCGTGGTCTCGACGTCCTGGTCCAGGGTGGCGTGCCGCTCAACGCGATCGGGGCTGCGACGACTGAGAAGTTGAGCAACGGTCAGACCCACCTCCACGACGTGACGTCACTCGATCTGTTGATCGGTGACGCGAAGATCGACACTCTGCTCTCGCTCGACGAAGGCGTGATCGCTGCCGACGGTTTCAGTCTGCGCGCCAGGGCAGTCACAGAACTGCCGTGGAGTTCACCGTCTGCTCCGGCCGGTGTCGATCGGGCACCAGTCAAGACAGCGGGTCCGTCTTCGGCAAACGCCCTCTCGAATGCGCCAGGTCGGACCGACCCGGTGAAATCGTCGGGTCTTCCAGCCTCGATGATCTCGCTGCACGAGATGACCGACGACGACTTGCCGGCCGCCGCTCCCCTCCCGATCGCGACGCCGTCACCGATCGCGACGCCGTCACCGATCGCCACACCGGCACCGATCGCCACACCTGCACCGGCCGCGATCCTCCACGCAGATGCCTTTGCCCCCACGACGGCCACGCCCATTGCGGCCGCAGCCCCGCCGCTCGGTGCTGGAACCGGGCCGGCCGCAGGCCTCGGTCCGCAACCGGTGCGGGTCAAGGGACTCGTGTGCGCACGCGGCCATTTCAATGATCCGCGCACCCGATTCTGCGCGACATGTGGCATCGCGATGCATCAGACCAGCTTCATCCTGACCGAGGACATCCGACCACCTCTTGGCGTGCTGGTGATGAGCGACGGGGCGTATCACACCCTGGTCACCAGTTTGGTGTTCGGACGCGATCCGGACGACGACCCCGAGGTTCGCGAGGGACGCGCCCAAGGCGTCACGCTGATCGACCCGGGCAACACGATTTCGCGAATCCACGCCGAGATCCGTGCCGTCGACTGGGACGTGAACATCGTCGATCACGGTTCGACGAACGGAACGTTCGTCTGGTCGGCCGAGCGCCAGCAATGGGACCGGTTGACACCGAATCAGGCGATGCCGCTCGCACCGGGCTCGCATGTGGCGTTCGGACGTCTGACCGCCACCTACGAGTCGTCCAACCGCCAGAAGGGCTGAGCACCTCACAGAGCACCGACCGCTTTGTCGAAAGCGACCTTCGTGAGATCGTAGTAGTTGGCGACCTCGGTCGACATCGGTTCCCGGTTGTCCACGAAGAAATTGGTCGACATTGTCAGGCGCCCGATCTTGGCCTCGACCAAGTATCCAGTCTCTTTCACACCGGTCGAGCCATCGGTCGGAACGGCTACATACTTCACAGCGACGACTTCACGGCCGACGGGGGTTGCTTGGCTGGTCACATCGGTGATCGTGTATGTGACCGGAACTGTTCCGAGGTGGCCCAGCGACGTGTTGCAGTTCTGCGAGATCGCCTTGTCCTGGTCGTAGAACTTGGTCGCCTCGGTTTCGTCGGCGAAGCTCGAGATGTTCTCGTAGAACCCGGAGCCGGACGACCCACTTCCGTTCATCATGTAGAGAGCGTCGCTCTGACGAAGCGGCTCCGTCAGTGCGAACTGCGGACAGAAGGGATCGCCGGAGCCAGTGAGATCCTCGGCGTTCCACGCTGCGCCGAACGTGTCACGAACCTCGCCGATCGTCAGTATCGCGCCGGTGATTGCTCGACGTGTCGGTTGTGCCTTGGCCGATTTGGCACCACCACCCGCTGCGAAGAGGATGATGCCAACCACGACGGCGACGATCACCACGCCGGCCACGCTGATCAGAATCGGTTTGCGGTGGTTCGCGGACACCTCGTCCGATGATGCCAGGCCAGTCCCTGTCGTGCCAGCGGACGCCGAGGTGACCGTGGACGAAACTGCCGGCGGCTGGCTGTTCGGCCCTGATGCGAACACCGGTGGCGACGACGGCTGGCTGTTCGGCGCGGGTGGCGAACTCGGTGGAGCAAGTCCCGTGACGGCCGGGCCTGTACCGGCGTTCGATTGCTGCGTCGTCCGACGGGAGTCTGCTGGAGGCAGGGTGGTAACCGACGAACGAACTGCACGCGCCGCTCCCGACGCGACAGCCGTTTTCGGATCACCGCGTCGGATCACCGGTACATCGGGAAACGCCTCCTTGACCATCAATTCCACGATCGGTGAGCGGCTGGAACCTCCGACGAGGGAGATACCGGACAGTTGAGATGGCTGCAGGCCGGCCTCGTGAACGCACCGGTCGAGGAGCACGATGGTTTCGGCGATGTACGGCGAAGCGAGGTCCTCGAACTCCTCGCGCATCAAACGGATCTGCTTGAGTCCGGTCGGGAGGGGAATGATCAGATCGGCATATGGGTTGCCCGAGAGCGTTTCTTTGGCTCGGCGGGCTTCGTTGCGCAATGTCGCGCCCACCTGCTGCCAGAGCGGCTCCTCACCGATCTGGATCGCATCCCACGCATCCGGCGGAAGCTGTAGGCCGAGCGAGTTGACGATCAACTCGTCGAACAGTTCACCGCCGATGTTCTGATCGCCACCGGGACGACCAACGATGTTGAAGCCGCCGCCGCTCGCCGTGACCACCGCTGAATCGAACGTGCCACCGCCGAGGTCGTAGACGACGACATACGCTCCCTCGGCCACGCCGACCTCGCTGGCGAACGAGAGCGCCGCTGCGACGGGTTCGGGGACCAAGGCCGGATTCGGCAGGCCAGCTTTGGTCGCCGCTTCGAGCAGACGGTTCAATCGTGGCCTGTTCCACATTGCTGGGTGTGTCAGCCGAACCTCGCTCGGCGGCTGGCCCATTTGACGAACGGACTCGGCGTAGACGGACCTCAAGAGCGCCGCGACGAGATCGACGACCTGATATGGACGGCCGTCGAGCACGACGGGCGCCTGGTCGCCGATGCGATTCTTGACCGCTCGCAGCGTGCTTCCAGGATGCGTTCCCGAGAGGTCGTCGGCCGTTCGACCGACGATGATCGAGCCGGACGGATCGGCCATGATCACCGACGGCATCCGGCGTTCCCCGCCGACCTCGATCACTTCCGGCGCACGATCCCCGGTCTTGGAAGCAGCAACGGTGTAGCTGGTCCCGAAATCGATCGCAAGAATCCACGAAGGCAAGGCGGCAGAACTCCAGTGTGTGATCGGATCAGCGTTACTCGGCATCGACGCTCGGCTCAGACTAGCGCAATACGGCGTCGCCGACCGGGGCTCGCCGGGCAGATTCGGGTGCACTCCGGGACCCGCCAGCCGGCACGGAACCGTCAGGAATCGGCGAGTTCGATGATGGTGTGCAGCAACACGTCGGCGCCTGCAGTGACGTCTGCGGAAGCTGTGTGCTCGCCGATGTTGTGCGAGAGGCCATCGACCGACGGCACGAAGATCATCGACGTCGGACAGACCCTCGCCAACATCTGCGCATCGTGCCCGGCACCCGATGGCATGCGCATCGTGGTGTTGCCGAGTGCCCCTGCGATGCGTTCGACTCGGTCGACCATCGTCTGGTCGAATGCGACCGGCTCGAAGCGTGCCAGCGTCTTGGATTCGACCGTGCAGTGTCCACGGACACACGTCTCGGTGATGAACGCCGCCATCCGCCGCTCAGCATCGCGGAGCAGCGTCTCGTCCGTGTTGCGCAGGTCCACGGTGAAGGTCACTCGCTCGGCGATCACGTTGACGAGGTCCGGAAACACGTCGAGCCGACCGACTGTCGCGACCTGAGTTCCCATTGCGTCGTCCGCCATCTCGCCGGCGAGGCGGTGCGCTTCGACGACGATGGCTGCCACAGCGACGAGCGGGTCGCGACGCAACCTCATCGGCGTCGTCCCTGCATGCGCCGAACGTCCGGTCACCGTGTACTCGGTCCACGAGATCCCCTGGACCCCGGTCACAACACCGATCGTGACATCGTTTGCCTCGAGCACCGGCCCCTGCTCGATGTGCAGCTCGACGAAAGCCGCTGGCGCGACTGCCGTTGGACACGGGGTGGGCCCGGCGAAGCCGATTCGGCCGAGTTCGTCACCGAGTCGCGCTCCGTCGTCCGCAGCGCAGACATCGAGCGCCGCCTCGACCGCCAAACCGCCGACGAACACCAGGCTCCCGAGCATATCCGGTGCGAAGCGGGCACCTTCTTCGTCGGTGAAGAATGCGACCTGTATCGCTCGTTTGGTGACGATCCCGAACTGCTCCAAGGTCTCGATCACCTCGAGTCCGGCCAGCACGCCGAGGTTGCCGTCGAAGCGACCGCCGGTGCGTACCGTATCGATGTGAGACCCCGTCATCACGGCAGCTTCGTCCGGATCCGAACCGGGCCGGGTGCCGACCACGTTGCCGATCACGTCGACGGAAATCTCCAAGCCGAGATCGCGCATCCAGCCGAGGACCAGCCGTCGACCTTCGCCGTCGGCATCGGTGAGGGCAAGACGAGCGCAACCGTGCTCACCATTGGGCCCGAGAACAGCGCCGATTTCGCCGAGGTCGATGATCCGTTGCCACAACCGGTTTCCGTCGACATGCAGACCATCGACATGCAGACCATCGACATGCAGACCATCGACATGCAGACCATCGACATGCAGCGAATCGCTCCCGCTCATGGATGCGACGGACCGGGGGCCGGCTTGCCGAAATTGAACGTACGGATCTCGCGTAGGGCTTCACAGAAGCCAGTGACAGAACCCTCGAAGAGTTCCTTGCCGAGTTCTGCCGTCGCCATCGTCGGGTCGCCGATGTACCCGTCGTCGAAGAAGTCGTTCGACAACCAGCCGAAGCTGACCTTGCCGCCGAACTTGACGTAACGGTTGCCGATCAGGCCCTCGGGAATCCG
>JAYTOM010000467.1:0-15022 GCA_043747765.1 Actinomycetota bacterium | reverse complement strand
GGTGCCGTCCGACGTCGCGGCCGTCACGGACGCGAGTTGACGTTCGTGATCAAAGGGCAACGAGCCAACACGGCGATACGCCGGCAAACCGTCGGCGCTCGCAATCAGTTGCGCTGCGTCGTCAGCCGAGAACAGCGCCTGGTCGAGGGCGTTGCCGCCGACCGGACCATCCTCGGTCAACGTCGATTCATTGCACACCAGTCCGAACAGCAACGCTGTCGCCGAGTTCGCTCCAGTCCCATCGATTGCGCGGTCGAAGGTGATCGAGCCTTCGGTCAGCGTGCCGGTCTTATCCGTGAACAACACCTCGATGTTGCCGAGGTCCTCGATCGTGACGAGCCGCTTGACCAGAACGCTGCGTCGCGCCAGTTGCCGTGAGCCGGTGGCCAGGCTGACACTGACGATCGCGGGCAACAGTTGAGGGGTGATGCCGATCGCGATCGCCAGCGAGAACAGCAGGGCATCGATCAACGGGCGAGACAGTGCGACGTTGATGACGAATATCCCGACCGTCAGAACACCGGCGATTCCGACGAGGAGTTTCGAGAACTGCTTCAGGCCCACTTGGAAGGCGGTGAGAGCCGGGCGCGCGCTCAGGCCGACGGCGATCTTGCCGAACTCGGTTCTCGATCCCGTCGCGACCACGACGCCGCGACCGGAACCCTGATGCACGATTGTTCCCATGAATGCGCAGGTCGGGAGGTCCAACGCCGAATCGCGGACGATCGTGACGGCGGTCGACTTCTCGGTTGGTATCGACTCGCCGGTCAGGACCGCTTCATCGCACTCGAATCGAGTCACTTCGAGCAGTCGAAGATCCGCTGGAACAATTGCCCCGATGGACAACTCGACGACGTCGCCGGGAACGAGGTCGGCAACGTCGACCTCGCGCCTGTCGCCGTCGCGCCATACGACCGCCGCGTGGTGGATGTTGCCGTGCAATGCGGCGGCAGCCCGCTCGGCGCGGAGCTCGTTGAAGAATCCGAGCCCGACGCTCAAGGCGACGATGAAGGCAATGATGATCGCATCGGTTGGATCACCGGTCGCCCCCGACACGATCGCAGCACCGACGAGCAGGATCAACAATGGGTTTCGGACCTGGCGGAGCAGGACACCGAATGCGGTCACATGTCGTTCGGCGAACACGTTCGACCCGGAGATCTCGAGACGGGTCGCCGCCTCCCCGGAGGTCAGCCCGACTGCCGAAGAACCGAGCGCAACCAACGTCTCTGCTACGTCTTGAACGGCGGCGTCAGCGAGCGTCAGCGCCCCGGTCCTGCCCGGCACACTCGGTTCGATTCGGCGAAGCGCTTGCGGACCCATCGGAGTCTCATTGAAGTCCGACGGGAATGATTCTTGTAGGGCCGAAGGTCATCGACGTGACCTGTGACCTTGTGGGTACCGTGGCCCCATGGCAAAGCTCGTGGTCACACACATCACCGACGACCTCGACGGGTCATCGGACGCACAGACGGTCAGGTTCGGTTACCTCGGCAGGAACTACGAGATCGACCTCAGCGAAACCAATCAGCAGAAGCTGGCCAAGGCACTCGCGCCCTATCTCGAGGTCGCTGTGCGTACCGACCTCGGGTCGCGGTCGTCGTTCGGCCCTCCCGCCACCGATCTCGACCCGCGCGCGGTTCGCGCGTGGGCGGAATCGAAGGGCATCACGCACAACGGGAAAAGTCTGATCGGTGCAAAGGGTCGTGTGCCCGCTGACATCATCGAGCAGTACCGGTCAGCGCACCGCAGCTGAGCCGTCCGTCCTCCGTGAGTCCCGGTAGGAGTCCGGCCTGTCCATCCTCGGGAGTCCGGTCTGTCCGTCCTCGGTCAGCGAATGGCGTCGCTGTCACCCAACATGCACGGGATGGTCAGCGCAATGATCCACAGGTCGCGCCAGAACGACTGGTGATCGATGTACTCGACATCCAGTTCGACCCGCCGGCTGACATCGGCTGCTTCTGGCAGCGCGCCTCGAGAGCCCTTGATCGCTGCCCAGCCCGTCATGCCCGGCTTGATCCGGTGTCGGTGTGCGTACTCGGCGACGAGAAGTGCCGACTCGACGTCGCCCGACTTCATTCCGATTGCATGAGGGCGTGGTCCAACGAGCGACATTTCACCGCGGAGCACGTTGAACAACTGGGGGAGCTCGTCGAGGCTCGTCTTGCGCAGAATCCGACCGATGCGAGTAACACGGTCGTCGTTCCTCGTCACCTGTCGTTCGGCGCGCGCATCCGTTGCCTCGACGCGCATCGAACGGAATTTCCAGACCACGATCTCCTCGTTGTGGAAGCCGTGGCGCCGTTGGCGGAAGAAAATAGGACCTGGGCTGTCGATTCTCACGGCGATCGCAACGAGCGCGATGATCGGTGAGAACAACACGAGCGCAATCGAACCGATCACCAAGTCCTGAATACGTTTGGCGAACGCCCGCCGCTGATCGTCGACGGCCCTGTTGAGCGGGGCCAACGGCGCGTTGCAGAGCTGAGCAATGACGGCCGATCGACTGTGCTGGTCGTCGTGGTCGAACAGCAGCGTGACCGGATTGGGGAGTACAGCGAGTTGCGCGGTGATCTCGCGGACGCGGTTCGTGGCAGTAGGGTCGACAGCGACCACCACCAGGTCGACGAATGGCGTGATCCTGTGGCTCACCAATGCTGCGACGTCACCGAGGACAGGCACACCGAGAAGAGCAAAGGGCGAACGCTCGCGCCGGTCGTCGAAGATACCCAATACGTGCATGTCCCGCCGCGCAATCGCATCTCGGATGAGGTCTGCGGCATGTGCTGTGGCGCCGACGATGACGATGTTCGGCGTCAGCCAGCCTTGGACGCGCCAGCGCCGAACGAAGCTCCACCAAGTCGCGTGCAGCGCCATCAGACCGACCGCCGAAACTGCCATCCAAACGATCAGCGCCTGATCCGACGGGGGGATGCCGCCGATGAGCGAATGCGCAGCGAATGCTG
Source organism: Actinomycetota bacterium (assembly GCA_043747765.1). Taxonomy (GTDB): domain Bacteria; phylum Actinomycetota; class Acidimicrobiia; order Acidimicrobiales; family Ilumatobacteraceae; genus WLMZ01. The sequence goes on along the minus strand of JAYTOM010000467.1, from coordinate 12,056 downwards.
CGCCGAACGTGATCGCGTGGGCCAACAGAGTTCGCCCCAGGTGCGTGACGAGGCGTTCGCTCCGCCCCATGCTGTAGAGGTCCAAGCCGCGGAGCAACCGGAGCAGGATCATCGTTCCGATCGCAAACGGAGCGATCTCGGCCAGCGTCGTGTCGCGCAACGGTCGGGCGATCGCCCTGTCGACCGTGATGAGCATCGCGGCAACGGTGAAGGCCACGTCGACCGTTCGAAACAGGTGTGGCCCGAGTCGTCGGTCGTGCCGTTGACGGAGCGACCGCATCTCCTGGGGACGTAATGGTCCGCGCTCGAACGTGGTGCTTGCGGAGACACGCGACGCGGCAGCGGGAGCCGCCGCCATCACGAGAGCGCTGTCGCCCTTTGTCGCCATTTGACTACTCTAAGTGTTGGTATTGATCTTTCGCCTGCATCAGGCTCGGTTTGTTGGAGCTCCGTGCCGGGCCGACGACGGCGGTTGCCGATGAATGCGGTTCTGTCGGCGGATCGCCGACCACGATTGCAGCAGAGGTATCAACGACGATCGCGACAACGGGATCGATCGACACCGCTGCCCACGAGAGCTTCGACGACTCGAACCAGCGGGCCCCGTGGGGCACGATCATCGTCATTGGGTTGCTCGCAGTCGTCCTCGGCAGCGTCGGCGGGGTGAGGCTGACGCGGGTGGGAAAGCAAACTTACGGCAGCAGGTCCACGGAGCCGCACCATTCTTCCGGCCGCGCCGGAACCGAGCGGGCCAACAGACGTCGATCCGCACGACGAGGATCGCGATCCGGGCGATCCGGGTGATCCGGGTGATCCGGGTGATTCGGGTGACGACCATGACGACCATGACGACCATGACGGGTCGGAGTCAGCTCACGATGACGCCCGGCCCGCCCGGACCGACGGAGCCGACGGAGCCGACTGATCCGTTGAGGGCGGCGCGTACACGAGGCACGAAGACCTCGCGGTGCATGGTGATCTGCTCGTCGATCTGCTCCGGCGGGAGGCCCCGCAGATGGACACGGACATTCACCGTGTCGCAATTCGATTCGATCATGGTCTCGATCAGCCGGTCGGCTGCTGTCTCCGCGTCAGCGCCGCTGATCAACTGATCCTCGGCGCCCCACGTCTCGATTGTCCTCGACGAAGCCGCGGCGCGGTACCGGTCCATCTGGGCAGCCATCGCGTCGGCGGGCGGATCGCCGATCCATACTCGCCGGATCAAGATCTTCGGTGCGCGTCCGCCGGCTGCGTCGTAGATGTCCGAGAGTCGGCGCGACTTGGCATTGTTCTGCAACGAGTCGTAGAGCACGCCGAGGCCGAGTGCTGCGGCCCGACGGACGGCTGGCCCACTCTGGGCCGCAACCGCCAGCGGCACCGGATGCTCGCCACAGCGTGCAACAGCGCGGTCGCGACCGAGCGGTGTCGAATCCTGTCCGCGCAGCGCCGCGACCACCTTCGGCAACGCCGCTTTGAATCGTTCGACGATTTCGTCGAACGGCACTTCGGCGAGTTCGAAGTCCACCGCGAGCGCGCCTGCTGCGAAACCTGCACCGACCCGGCCCGGATATGTGGCCGACAGCCATGCGAGCTGTTCGGCGACCAACGCATAGGGCTGCATCGGGAGCAGCATCGGGCACGGCGCCGCCCATCCGGTGGGCATCGCTGCGAGCAACCGCTGTGACAGTGCGACGGGATGAGGGATGTACCCGGGGAAGTCCGCGTGATGCTCACTGACCATCACCCCGTCGTAGCCCGCAGCAACTCCGAGAACAGCCTGCCGCGTCAGGTACTCGATCTGTTCCACTGCCGGAACGTCGTGGGGATACAGGCGGAGCGAGACCGACCCGACGGCGAGGGGAGCGTGCATCGCGCAGAGTGTACGAATGGTGGAAGAATGTGCCCATGTCGAACGCCACGAGCACTTCTGCGAAGTTCACACGGATGGACCAATCGACGGCCGAGGAATGGGCCGAGATCGGACGTCAGACCGCAGCGAATCAGCCCCGGGTCGCTGACTCCGTGTTGTCGATGCTGAGATCGTTGGCCGCCGTCACCGACGGCTTCGCCACCGACCAACTGACGCACTGCCTGCAGACAGCGACTCTGGCCGAGAAGGCTGGAGCCGATACCGAGGTCATCGTTGCCTCACTGTGCCACGACATCGGCAAGGCAATCAGCGTGCCCAATCACGGTCCGATCGCGGCAGAGATCATGCGGCCATACGTACGCCCGGATGTGGCCTGGATGCTGCTCGTCCATCAGGATTTTCAGGGCAAGCACTACTACGCGCACTTCGGTGCCGACCCGAACAAGCGCGATGCGTTCGTCGACCACCCGGCCTACGCGTTGACCGCGCAGTTCACCGACGAGTGGGATCAGATTGCGTTCGATCCCGACGCCGAGACGTATCCGCTCGAGCACTTCGAGCCGATGGTTCGCGAAGTGTTCGCCCGCGCCAAGTACTGACGGGCCGACAAGGCCTCAGGTCCCGTGCCAGAGCTGCAGCGGCGTCTTGTCCCGCGGGCCGGTGAACGGGACAGCTTCGTCAACGCTGCCGTGGCCCGCTGACCAGTACGCCGCGCACACGATGTCAAGGATCAGCCGACCGAATTGCACGTCCATGAACGGCGTCTGTCCGCGGGCGATGTCATCGGCGAAGTCCTGCAGTTGGGCGACGTACCCGAGGTCTTCGATGAACGCGATCGGCATCGTGGTGGTGGGCATCGGTACAGGCTCGCCATCGCGTTCGAGCGTCGGCGTCGGCCAGAACTCGGCTCGGAGCACCCCGGTTGCGCTGCTCAGCTGGACATCCCACGTCTGACCCGACTCGTTCTGCCAACTCGAGATCACTCGGCCGACGAGGCCACTGCGGAAGGTCAATCCGACCTCGGCGTGCTCGTCGCTGTTGTGCCCAGCGCCGTCGCGCAGGGCGGCCCGCACGGAGCTGACGGGCCCAGCACCGTTGGCAGCTGCGGACAGCACGGCGAGGGCCAGTGCGTGCACACCCAGGTCGAACAGTGCGCCGCCGCCCCATTCGTCGCTGGTGAAGTCGCCCCACGTCGGCAAGGTCTGCAACGTTCGAATTTCGAGGTGGGTCAGCGGCCCGAGACGGCCGGCTTGGGCGATCAGCTCGCGCACGACCGGGGCGTAGGCCAGGTTCTCGGCGTACAGCACTCGCTGGCCGTTTGCGGCCGCAGCGGCGACAAGCGCGTCGGCATCGGCGAGTGTGGTGCACAATGGTTTTTCCACGACGACGGCTGCTCCGGCCTCCAGCAGGCGGAGTGTGTCGGCGGCATGCATCTGTGGGGGCGTGGACACCACCACGATCTCGGCGCTGCCGGGGAGGTCCGCATACGACATCGCAACGGTCGACAACCGCTCGGCCTGCTGAGCGGCTCGCTCGACGGTACGAGATGCCACACCGACGATCGGCATCTGCAGGAACGTGGCAGCAGCGCCGTGCGCCCCGGAGATCATTCCGGCGCCCCACAACCCGATTCGTGGGCCGACGGCCGGCGTGCTGCGCCGAGCCACTGCGTCTACTTTCCGGCGAGTGCGGCGACGACGGGAGCGAACGAGTCGACGTCTTCGGCGCCGACGATGATGTAGCTGAAGCCCCACGTGTCGCGCCGGGCCACGATGTCCTCGATCATCTGGTCGGTCGTCCCGATCAATGCGAACGGTGACTCCTCCATGAATGATCGTGGAACACCGATACCGCTCGACATCGTGTCCATCACCTTGATCCGGTCATCGGTGACATTGACCAGGAACACGCGCACATTCATCTCGATCTGGTCCATCCGCGAGCCGGCCGCAGCGTGGACGATCGCGACCTTCGCGTCGACGGCCTCGGCCGTCATGGTCGAGATCGCATCGGGGCCGACGACGCCAGCGGTCATCGTCCCGTTGATGCCGATGATGTCCGCTTCACGCGCAGCGAGGCTCAACACGCGCTTGCCACCCCCGCCGATGAGAATCGGCGGACACGGTGCCTGTACCGGCTTAGGCAGCCCATTGTGGTTGGTGATCGTGTAGTGCTCGCCATTGTGTGAGAACGGCTCTGCGCCCATCGCGCCCTTGATGATCGCCAGGCCTTCGACGAACCGGTCGATGCGAACTTTGGGCGAGTCGTACGGGATGCCACTCTCGTCGTAATCGCTGATCATCCAGCCGGCCCCGATGCCGATCTCGACTCGGCCCTCCGAGAGCACATCCATGGTCGCCAGTTCCTTGGCCAGGACGACCGGATGTTTGTAGTCGTTGTCCCACACCAGCGCGCCGATGCGCAGTGTCGTCGTAGCGTCGGCCGCCGTCATCAACGCCGGAACGGGAGCGAGTTGCTCGCCGAAGTGGTCCGGCATCGTCAGTACATCGAACCCATTGGCTTCGACACGTCTGGCGAGATCGACCCAATCTTTTCGGTTCGCTGCGTTGGATGCTTGGACACCGAATCGGAATGGGCGCTGTGCGGTCATTTCGGCACGATATCCGGCTGCCACCGTCGGCCCGGCAGTGGCAACTAGCGTGATCGCTGCTGTGCGTCGCGTCTCCTGGATCTTTCGGCTCGTTGCTGTCGCGTTGGCTGGGGCGTTGTTCCTCACCGGCGTGATCGTCGGTGTCGCGCCTCGCATCTGGGGGGCTGCCAACTCGCACGTGGAGTTGCCAGTAACCTTGCCGGCGTTCGAGCCGCTGGCCCAGCGCAGCTACGTTTACGACCGAACGGGCAGCGAGATCGCGATCTTCCAGCAGGAGAACATCCAGCCGTTCACCCTTGCACAGGTCCCGCCCGTCGTGGTCAAGGCTGTCCTAGCCGTCGAAGACAAGGAGTTCTACACCCACGATGGCGTCAACGTGCGCAGCCTGATCCGCGCCACGCTCTCCAATTTCTCGTCGGGCGCGAGTCGCCAAGGTGCTTCGACGATCACCCAGCAGGTGGTCAAGAACGAGTTCCTGGCGGGACTACCCAGGGACGGTCGATACAAGCTGTTGCAGGTGCATTACGCGTTGATGCTCGAGAAGGTGATGACGAAGGATCAGATTCTCGAGCGGTACCTGAACACCATCTTCTTCGGCAACAACGCGTACGGCCTCTCCGCTGCGGCCGAGACATATTTCGGGGAGAAGGTAGAGGATCTGACCTTGGTCCAAGGCGCATTCCTCACTGGGCTGATCCGTTCCCCTTCGGGATACGACCCGTTCCAGAAGCCGGAGCGCGCCCGGGCCCGTTTCCAACAGGTGTTGGATCGCTTGGTGGCCGAGAAGATCATCACAGTGGCGAACGAGGCCCAGTTGCTGAAGACCTGGCCGATTCCCGAAGTTCCCCATGTGCTGCCGGGTCGGGTGGACACTCCCAGCTACTTCACCCAGGCTCTGCAGGCCTACCTGTTGACCACGTCGAACATTCTCGGGTCGGACGAGCAGGAGCGACGCAGCGTGCTGCTGCGCGGCGGGCTGAGGATCCACACGACCCTCGACCCGACGATGCAAGCCGCTGCCGAGTATTCGCGAAACGCTCTGCCCGACAACTCGGCCGGCTTCGACGCAGCGATCGTCTCGTTGGAAACGTCGACCGGAGCCGTGCGCGTGATGGTCGGCGGTCGCGGCTTCAAACGAAATGTGAACGAAGTCAACATGGCGCTCGTTCCTCGCCAGACCGGGTCGAGCATCAAGATCTTCGTCTTGGCGGCCGCCTTGGAAGCCGGGGCAGAACCGAACGACCTGATCGACGGCATCGCACCATGCACTCTTCCCAACCCGGACAGCCCGAAGCATCCGTTTCAGATCACGTCGCGCTCCGAGTCCAAACCAGTCAGCACGCTGCGGGTGATGACCAATGCCTCGGTCAACTGTGCATTCAGCAGATTGGCCCAGAATGTCGGACTCCACCGCGTCGTCGACACCACCTACCGGATGGCCAAGTCGGATTACCTCTATGCGGGGATGACGCAAGCTCAGCGGGGCGGTAAGGACTACATCCATCCGTACGCGGCATTCGCGATCGGCGCCAACGAGATGAGCCCGCTCGACATGGCTTCCGGTGGACAGACGATCGCCAATCAGGGACTGCACCACGAGCCGTATTTTGTCGAATCGATCGACCAGGCCGACGGCACCCACCTGTACACGCACGCCGATCCGGGTGTCCAGGTGCTCGATCCTGGCGTGGCTCTGACCGAGATCGACATGCTCAAGGGCGTCATCGATGACGGTGGCACGGGCCACCGCTATCCGCTGGCCAACGGCCGCACTGCGGCCGGTAAGACAGGCACCCAGGACGACAACACGAACGCGTGGTTCGTCGGCCTGACACCGGAACTATCGACGGCCGTGTGGGTGGGCAACCCGAATGGTTACGTGAAGATGAACGACGTTCCCGAGTTCGTCAAAGACGGCGTCCGCAGGGTCCAGGGCGGCACGTATCCGGAGAAGATCTGGAAGGCGTTCACCGACGCAGCCCTCAACGGTCAACCGAACACGGACTGGCCAGCGCCGCCCGCTCCGGCCCGTCCGCCGGCGCGGCTGTACCTGCCGGGCAGCGAATGCCTCGGCAAGCAGGTGAGTGGTACGCCGCTCGACCCCAGTGCGCCAACCACCGCGACCACTGCGCCGCCAGCGACCGATCCGCCGACGACGGTGGTCGGTGACACGACTGCCGGGACCGCTCCCGCGCCGCCGACGACGGCCGCGCCTGCGGTCGTTCAGGTCATCGATGGTGGCACCACGATCCCCCCGGACGTGCTCGATCCGCATGCGCCGCTGCCCACGGTCGACATCAAGACCACGTTGGTGTTTGACTGTGCACATGGACTCCCGGGGGCGATCGTCACAAGCAAGCCAGCAAGCGTCACGACGGTTCCGTAGGGGAACCGGCGAATGACCTCTCATCGACTACTCGAGCTGCAACAAACCGACTCGCATATCGACCTGCTCCGCAACCGGATGCCGAAGCTGTCTGAAGTCGTCGCCGCGGCAGCTGCCAACGGCGAGGTCAAGAAGTGGGAGCAACACGCCGCTGCGTTGCGTGAGAAGATCGAGGACGCCGAGGCGTCGATTACCGTTGCCGAGACGGCAAATGCTGCGGTCGGCGCGAAGCGTGACCGGTTGGAGAAGCAGCTGAAGACCATTATCGCGCCGCGTGAGGCCGAGGCCCTGATGCACGAGATCGCCCGTTTGAATGCCGAACGGTCGGCGCTCGACGATGAAGAACTGGCTGCGATGGACGTCCTGGCCGAGGCCGAGACCGAGTTGGCCACTCACATCGCCGACGAGTCAGCACTGCGAGATGCTGCGTCGCTGGCCGACGAGGGGGCAGCCGCCGCACAGGGCGTCAGCCAGGCCGACATCGATAGCAGCCTGATCATCCGTGACGGGCTCCGGTCCACGTTCGACGGTGCGACCCTCAAGCAGTACGACACGATGCGCGGCAACCACAATGGCGTCGCCATCGCCAAGCTGAATGGCTTGCAATGCGATGGCTGCCATCTCGATCTGTCGCGGGGCGAGGTCGATGCGATGAAACGACTGCCAGAGGACGAAGTCGTCGAGTGCCCGAACTGCGGCCGCCTGCTCGTTCGCTGACTCGGCTGTTCGAACCGGAATCTGACGACCGATGCTGTTCTGGTTCTTCGGCACTGCCATCGTGTCGGTCTGGCTCGTTTTCCGAGATCCGAATTTCGACTACAGGTTGTTGTGTGTCGGGGCGATCCTGCCTGACCTGATCGATGTGTGGTTCGGGGGAGCGCGGGCGATGCACAGCGTGACGGTCAGCATCGCCGCCCTGTTGATCATCGTCATCGCCAGCGCTGGTCGGAAGCACTGGCGCAAACGCGCCCTGGCGATTCCGATTGGCATGATGCTGCACCTTGTGTACGACGGTGCGTTCAGCAATTCGACGCTGTTCTGGTGGCCCTTCGGCGGCCTGCGGTTCCGTGACGATCCGCTGCCGAGCGTCAGTCGAGGGCCGCTCGACATCGTCTTCGAGGTCGCTGGACTGGCAATGCTGATTTGGGTCTCTCGCAACTTCGGATTGCGATCCGCCGATCGGCGCCGGGCATTCTGGCGCACCGGACGGTTGGATCCCGTCGAGCGGCAGGCTGCGTCGCGGCGGCCGACAGCTCGCCGCCGCTGACGGGCATCCGCTGAGGGGCGCCGCTGAGTCGCGGGCGGTCGCGTCCTGGTTCACTGTGAGCGTGTTGATCCTGCTTCGTCACGGCCGTACGGCGAGTAACGCCACGGGCCTTCTGCAGGGCCACGTCGACAACCCACTCGACGACATCGGTGTGAACCAGATCCGCCAGGTCGCCGCGGCGCTCGGGCCGGTCGACCGGGTGATCACCAGCTCCTTGTTGCGTGCCCGCCAGACGGGTGCGGTGTTCGACGCTCCGAGCTCGATCGACGACCGGTGGATCGAATTGGACTACGGCGACTTCGATGGACGACCGCTGGCCGATGTGCCACCAGAGATCTGGGCCCGGTGGCGAACCGACCCCACCTACGCCGCCCCCGGTGGTGAGTCGTTGCAACATCTCGGCGTTCGCGTCGGCGACGCCGTTGCCGACGCACTGGAGATCGCCCGCCACGAAACGGTCGTCGTGGTCAGCCACGTGTCACCGATCAAGGCGGCAGTGGCGTGGACGTTGGGCGGTGACGTATCGATGAGCTGGAGGTTCCAACTCGATCAGGCAGCCGTCAGCCGAATCGGTCTCGGTCCGAACGGCGCGGTGCTCCGCAGCTTCAACGAGGTCCTGTACCGGACATAGCGTTCGCGCCGTTTCCGTGCCTGCGTTCAGCTGTTGACCAGCACTTGTAGTTCGTTCAGGGCGGCCCGCACAGCGCCGAACGATGCCGGCAGATCCGCCAACACACCGGCCATCCGAGACCGTTCGTCGATCATCCGGGCACACTCCTCGAGGATCCGGAACGTCTCTTCTTTGGAGAGCGGGGCCATGGCCGCCGAGCGTCTGAAACCTTCGATGTCGTGGACGGAGAGCATCGACACAGTATCGAACATCCGTTCGTTCAATGCAAGCCGTACACCGACGGTTGGCCTCCGGTGATCTGGCGACGCAGAAGTGGTGCAGACTGTGCGTCATGGGGTTCAAAGTCAATGTCGTTGCTGTGCTGCACTCATCACCGTCGGTCCATGCGCTCGAGTTGTTGTCGGATCATTTCGGCGAGGTCGAACATGCCCCCGGCTCGAAGACGGTGACATTGATCGAACATGTCTCGGTCTCGGACGAAGGCGATGCCGTGGCGCTCGTCAGATCGTTGGCCACCGAGGCACTGCCGGATGGTGCCAAGATCACCTTGACCGTCATTCCCGACGCCCCAGCGGAGTAGCCAACGGCCGGTTGGCCCCAAGCTGATTTGACGGCCGGCGGAGCGCTCCGCCCTCTCTGTGAGCACCGACGCGGACGTTCGGACGCGTCCTCACCATGACCAGTGCGCAGAGGGCGCGGGTGCTCGGTCGGGCTGCAATGATGTGAGCCGTGGACGACCACGTGACAGTGATCGACGGCGGATTCGTCCAACGGCTCCGAGCCGTGTTTGCCGCGGGTGCGTTGACGGGCTGGCTGCGCTCGTTCAAACCAGTCCCTCCGCGATATCGCCCGATCGAGTTCGCTCGTGGTGGAGTCGGCGCATTTGCGGGAATCATCGTGGCCAGCGTGGTCGTTCGCTACTTCCACGCCGGCCCGCTGGGCCTGCCGTTCATCGTTGCCCCGATCGGAGCCAGCGCAGTACTCGTCTTCGCCGCCCCCGCGAGCCCGCTTGCCCAGCCCTGGGCCGTACTCGGCGGCAACACCGCCTCGGCCGCCGTGGGGATCGCCTCGGCCCGACTGTTCAACGACACGATGGTTGCTGCGGCGGTCGCTGTCGGCTGCGCGATCGTTGTGATGATGCTGCTCAACTGTCTCCATCCACCGGGTGGGGCATGTGCACTCTTTGCAGCCGTGGGGGCGCGTGCCGTTCGACAGGAGGGGTTTGCGTTTGCGCTGTGGCCGGTCGCCGTGAACACGACGGCGCTACTGGCCGTGGCGCTCATCGTCAACAACACGACGGGACGGAAATATCCGCATGTGGCGATCGTGTCGCAACTGGGCCTGTCGGCCATCGACCGCCCCCCGACTCAGCGTCTCGGAGTGCAGTTCGAGGATGTCGAAGCCGCCATGAGACGACTCGATCAAGGCTTGGACGTGATCCCGGCCGACGTTGTTGCGCTCGTCCGCGACGCGGAGCAACACGCGATCAATCGCCGCCTCGGCGACGTGCGCGTCGGCGCGATCATGGCCCGCGACGTTGCGACCGTCGACCCGCAGGACAGCCTGTACAGAGCGCGCTTGCTGATGAACCGTCATCATGTCAAGGCGCTACCGGTCGTGTCCCACGATCGTCAGGTGCTGGGCATCGTGTCGATCGCCGACTTGTTCAACCTCGACGTCGCCGACCTCGCCAAAGTCGAGACGGTCATGTCCAGTCCGGTCTCGACGGTCAGGGTCGACGCACCGGTCGCCGAGATCATCGGACTGATGACGGACCGCGAACTTCGACACGTACCCGTCCTCGACGCGCACAATCACCTCGCTGGCATCGTCACCCCCGCTGAGCTGATCGCCGTGCTCCATCAGGCCTTGCTCGACAGCGAGCAGCGCTGACGCCGCTGCATAGCCGCACGCGCCATCTGTGGCCGACGTCGAGGACCGGATCCGGTGTTCGATCGAGCGCCCCGGGTTCGCCGGTCGCGCTCGCGGCGGTGAGGACCGATCGAAGACGACGACTCGGCAGATGAACGTCGGGGGGCATATGACCGCAGCTCAGGCATCATGCGATGGTGTGAGTCGGCCGATGAGCGGAATTCATTCGAGGAGGCGTGTGACCGGCTGCGATGCGACGAACGCGATCCACTCGGCGGCCGCGTGATGAATGCGATGCTGCCGAACGCGGAGTTGACGAAGCTCAGGATGCTGCCGATGCTTCGATCGGTGCGGTTAGGTTGTGTCGTTCGCGTCGCAACACGTCATCATTGGGTCCGCTGACCAGGAGTGCTTCGGCTTCGGCGGCGGTCGACGAACGGCCCGTTCCGCCCTCGACCAGCAAACACAGCAAGGCGTGCAACCGGCAGATCGTGCGGGTCCGTTGCACGGTGATCTGGTGATTGCGCTCGGCCAACAGACCGAGCACGACACGGTGTTCGTCGAGGCGGGCTGTTGAACGCCGTGCTGGTCGAGGGTCGGGTTGTGCCAGGCGACGATCGCCGTGTCCGTCTGGTCGACCGCGGCAGCGGTGTCAGACCCTTTGTGAGGGTCGATGCTGATCATGAACACGGCGTGCTCCAATGCTGTTGGCTGATGGGGTTTGGCCACGGTGGGTACATCGGATGTGTGGTCGATGCTCGAGAGACACGCCCGACCCCCTCCCCGAACGCCACGAAACACGCGACGTCCTTGCACAAAATCATTTATCAGGGCAGTCTGGTGCCGTGAAACGGTGGTGGCTCGCTCCGATGACAACCGCGTTGTTGTTATCCGCTTGCAGCGGATCGTCGCGCCGAACGCTGTCGCCCACGACAAGCGCAGTTGTCGAGACCGCTGGCCTCTCAACGGCATCGTTCGTGACGAGCGCAGTTGTCGAGACCGCGCCGACGCCGACGAGTGAACCACCGACCGCTACAACCGTTGCCAGCGGCCCGTTTGTACTGCCCTCGACCTGTCCCGATGACAACCTCACGAATCTGCCGCCTCCCGATCAGGTCGTGCCGAATGTTTCTGGTGACACCAAGGTCTTGTCGTTCAACACGTATACGTTCCTCGAAGGTCCGCAGTTCACTGCTTCTATCACCGACGCTGATCCGGTGCTGGCACGAGTGTTCGCAGCAGCCGTCGCTCAACTTCCGCTTCCGCTGCCCGCTGCCAGCAATCAGGGATGTTGCGACAGGCAGTTGCTGACCATTCGCTTCGTCGGGGAGGCGACCGCAGCCGTCTATGGCCCGTGCACGTATCCCGCCTCAATCGAACGCATCCTGAAGATCTTGGACATTGGCATGGTCGACGAGC
>JAYTOM010000466.1:0-6329 GCA_043747765.1 Actinomycetota bacterium | reverse complement strand
CCCTCGGATCGTGACCGAACCGTACGTCGGGTACCGGCTCGTCGAGTCCGACGGCCCCGGTCAAGCCTCGTCGAGGTAGCGCTCGATCTCCCATGTCGTGACGTGTTCACGGTAGGCCGATGCCTCGGCTCGACGGCCGTCGACGAGTCGCCGCAAAAGCCCGTCGTCGAGCCCGTCGATGATCACGTCGTCGGCGATCAAGGCGTCCAGCGCGTCGTCGAGCGATCGTGGCAGCGGTTCGTAGCGAACTGAGTCGCCGGTTGCATCGAATCCGCCGATGCTCTCGTCCTGTGGGGGAACAAGCTCTCGTTCCTCCTCCACCCCGCTCGCGGCGGCCAGCAGCAGACCAGCGATCAGCAGATATGGATTAGCCGACGGGTCCGACCCACGGAACTCAATCCCTGACGAACTGACTCGGATCAATGCGGCGCGGTGGCGGTGGCTCCACATTGCCGCGGTGGGTGCTTCGCCAGTTCCGTGTAGGCGTTTGTAGGAGTTGACGGTCGGCGAGCCCAGGGCCATGAGCGCAGGCGCGTGGTGGAGCTGACCGGCCAAGAACGAACGACCTGTCGGTGTCAACGCGCCCGTCGAGTCGAGCAGCTCCTCGTCCGCCGTCTGATGCAGGTGCAGTCCCGAACCGGCTTGACCTTCGATCGGGCGCGCCATGAAGGTAGCCCGCAAGCCCTTCGCGGTTGCGGCCTCGCGGATCAGTTGCTTGGCCAACGTGAGAGCGTCGGCCAGCGGCACGGCGGGCAGCGGTCCGAAGTCGATCTCGTATTGCCCGGGTCCGGCCTCATGGTGGCAGGAGTGCACCTCGACGCCGTGGTGCCCGAGTGCCTCGGCGGCGCTGCGCACCGCATCGATTCCCGGTCCTTCGACGGCATCGAAATAGAAGCCGCGATCGACCGGCAGCCCAGAACCGTCGAACAGGTAGAACTCGAGTTCGGCGGTGGCCTGCCATGCGTCGCCGAGTCCACCGACACGATCCACGACTGAGTCGAGGGCGGTGCGCGGATCACCCGGCCACGGTTGGCCAGATGTGGTGAGTACCTCGCCGATCGCCCGCCCGACGCCACCTGAGACGACGAGAGTGGCTTCCACCGGACGGAGCAACATGTCGGATTCGAAGATCCGCGCTCGGCCCTCGAGCGCCGAGCCGTCGAAGATGATCCCGTTGTCGAGTGCATGCCGCCAACGGCTGCCGGGAATCTGCACGGAATTGGTCGCTCCGAAGACGTCGATGAACGAAACCTGGATCCATCGCACCGTTGCGCTCACGTCAGGGCTCATTTCAGAGGTCACAGGATGGCCGACAGACCAAGCGTGATCGCGACGACACCGATGAAGACCGCAGCGACGACCGCCGCGATGATCCAGATTCGGCGGTCGGGGTCGGTCGAGGCAAATCCGCCCATCGGCGCTTCTGGCGCGAGATCGAATCTCGAGACGTCGACGTCGTCCAAGTGCTGGAGATCGGAACGGAGCTCGCCGACGTTCTGATAGCGGTGCTCCGGGTAGCGCCTCATCGCCTTGAGGATCACCGCGTCCAACTGCATCGACGTCCCCTTTCGAATTCGAGACGGTGGCGTCGGATTCTTGGTGAGGTGACCCGCCATCGTTGCCATCCAGTTGTCTCCGCGAAAGGGAACTGCGCCGGTGACGAACTCGTACATCATGATTCCTAGAGCGTAGACATCACTTCGCTGGTCGCCGCGCCCACCTTGGATCTGCTCGGGGCTCATGTAGTCCGGCGTGCCGAGCCCGTCGGACAGATGCTTCCAGGTGAGCCGCTTTGCACCTTCCAGCAGGGCGGTGCCGAAATCAGCGACCTTGAGACGCCCTACGCCGTCGATCAGAATGTTCTCCGGCTTGAGGTCGCGATGCACGACGCCGTGTTCGTGAAGATACGCGAGCGCGTCGCTGAGTTGCGTCGCCCAATCGATCGCCAGGTCGATCGGAACCCGACCTTCGTCGTCGGCCACCGACGCAATCTGGTGACGCAGATTTCCACCCTCGACGTACTCCAACACGAGGTACGGCTCGGAGCGTTCCGTCTCGCTGTCGAGCGCGCGTTGAACACCAGCGTGGTCGATGCTCCGGGCGATCAACGCTTCACGCGTGTAGCGCTGGAAGATGGCCGGATCTGCGAACAGGTTCGGATCTGGAAACTTCATTACGACGAGATTTCCGGTTGGCACGTCTCGGGCGAGATAGGTCTCGGCGTAGGCGCCCTGGCCGAGTATCTCGACGATCTCGAAACGATCCACGACCTCGCCAGCCGAATACCGCATCAGCTCCGCCTACGGAACAACGAACGTCGCTCTGGGCCCCGAACCAACGGGATCGCCGACGTCACGGTGACCACCACGGCGGTGACGTTATCAGGGGAGCCTCGCTCGATCGCCATGCTCACGAGTTGGGAAGCCGCGACCGCGAGCGAACAATCGTCGCCCGCTGAGGAAATTACCGCAGCCATGTCCGCGTTGCCCACCTCGTCCCATACTCCGTCGCTGCAAATGATGAAACTATCTCCGACCTGCCATTGTTCGCGCACCAGGTCGATCTGAACGAGGGGCGCGGAACCGAGCGACCGGGTCAGCTGGCTCCGTGCCGGGTGCTGTGCTGCCTGTTCCGGACTGATCAACTTCATCCGCAGCATCTCGCCGACACGTGAGTGGTCGGCGGTCAGCTGTACGCACGAATCCCCCTGAACACGGTAGGCGCGGCTGTCGCCGACGTGCGCGACGAGAACCTCGGACGATGTCACCGTCAGCGCCGTCAGCGTCGTGCCCATACCGCCCTGGCCGATCCGGCGCGACTCATCGAGCACCGCCGTATTGGCTGCACGAGCGGCACTTCGTAGTGACTTCGACGCATCACCGACGAACGATGAGTTCCACGAATCGATCATCGCTTCGATTGCAACGCGGCTGGCGACCTCGCCAGCTGCGTGGCCACCGAGTCCGTCGGCCACAGCAAAGATCGGACTGCGGCCGGTCGTCGCAGCGTCGTCCACATCGCCGACGGCGGCGAAGTCCTCATTGTGCTCACGTGACGGTCCTGGGTCGGAGGCCAGCCCCCAGACCAACGACGCGTTGCGGCCTCCGCTGCTGAAACGACCATTGCCGGGATCTGGTGTCATGTGTGGGTCAGGTCGCTCATCCGTTGTGCTCAACAAGTACGATTATCATTGTGTCCGGCACCGGCAAGCAGCGTCCTTTCGGCCAACGGGTCGATCCGGTCACTCCCGGTCAAGTCGGCAGGCGGCCTCCCAATCCGATGGTCCCGATTGTCAGCGGTGTGATGTGGATCGTGATCGGTGTGATCATGATGACATCTTTCACCGCCAGCTGGAGGTACGTCGTCGGTGCCGTGTGCATCGGAGTCGGCCTGCTCTTCGTGCGTGGTGGGCTGGCCGCATTCATCCGACAGTCCAGATGAAGCAGTTCGACCAACCCCACCGCGACACGCCGAGCACATGGGGCGGTCGATTCAAGCGCCCGTGAGTACGGGCTCGCGCTTGGGCAGACTGTCGTCGAGAAGCTTTGCCGAACGCATCTTCGGGTTCACGGCGACCCAGATCATGCCGAGGACGATCCAGGCGGCCACTCCGTACAGTGCCTTCTTGGCGTCGTCGGCGCCCAACCCGCCTGCTTTGAACGCAAGGTAGACCACGCCGACCAACTCGGCCAGATTCATGAGGGCACCAAGACCCGGAATCGCGTAGTGCTTGAGGACGTGCTTGTCATGCCGACTGGCGAAGGCGATGATCGCGATCACACAGGTGAATCCGTACACGAGGAACGTTCCGGTGTTGGACGCCAGCGTGATCTGGGTGATGTTGTCCACCTGCGCTGGTTGCACCCCGTAGATACCGAACAGGGCCGTGACGCCGACCAGGATCCAGATTCCGTTGTGCGGCGTCGCATGCTTGCCGTGCAGGAGGCCGAGCACCGACGGCATCTCCTTGTCCCTCGACATGGCATACGTGACGCGGACACCGGCGTTGAGGCACGCCAAGGTCGTGCCGACCAGAGCAAGGAGCACCGTCACTGCCACGATCAACGAGATCGACTGGCCGTTCCCGCCGAACGACGTGTTGCCGATCGTCTTCAGCATCGTGCCGATCGGCGCGCCATCGTTGGCTGCAGCAGCCGACCCTGTCAGTGTCGTACCATCAGAGCCGACCGAACTGATCGTTGCAGCGCCGAGCGCGAAGTTCGCGGCGAAGTACTGGATGAGGTAGCAGAATCCACCTTGGATGATGAGCGAGATCAGCACACCGCGACGGATGTCTTTCTCCGGGTTCTTCGCCTCGGCCCCGAGCGCAGTGATGGATTCGAAGCCGACGAGGAGCAGGATTGCGATCGTCGACTGATACAGCACGTGCATGAAGCTGTGCGGTATGACCACCTTTCCGGCGTTGGCCAATTCGAACACCTTTGTCGAGTGGGCCAGCCGGTAGACGATGAACACGATGCTGACGGCGATCAGCGAGACGATCTGGATGACGTTGATGACGATCGCGGTCAGGGTCGACCCGGAGATACCTCGGTATGCGATGTAGCCAACGATGAGCGAGAACGCGACCACGACAATCGCAAGCGGGACATAGGTGAGCGAGTGATGTGCAACCGTCAGGTAGATGTAACCGAAAAGGGTGGCCGTGAAGGCGACCATGATCCCCGGATAGATCCAGTAGTACAGATGGCTGATCCAGCCGATCGTCAGTTTGGCGAAGCGGGCGAACTTCCGGTGCGCTGCGCGATCTTTGTCGAGAAGTGCGGCCTCGGCGAAGTAGTAGCTCGAACCAGCGCCAGCGTCTGGATAGATGCGGGCGAGTTCGCTGTAGCTGTATGCAGTGAGCAAGGCCAAGACCAGAGCGAACACGAGCCCCGTCCACATATCGCTGGCGGTCGACTTTCCATCGATCGACTGAGATGCCTGCAGTTGGAACGTCGTCCACAGAAATGCCCCAGGAGCAATCAGCGCCATGGCATTGACTGTCACCCCCGTCAGCGTCAGACTGCGCTTCATTTCACCGGTATGTGTTGTGTTTGCCACGTTGGTCCCTTTGATCGTGTGATGAGTCATGAACTGCGCCACACTGCGCTGATCATGAGAAACGTATGAGGTTTTGGTTTCCCCTGAACGACGAACATGTGAATGAATGATTACCAACTCGCGCGTCCACGGGTCACGCAAGACGTGAGGCGCGCCGACCGCATCCGTTGGATCTTCGAGCGATATCCCGAGGTCATCGTCGTCCTCGTCGCCGCAGTGCTCGGCCTCACCGTGCCGGCCCCACTGCGTTGGATGGTGGATCACCGGGGAATCGACGCGCTCCTGGTCGTTTTGGTATTCGCCACAGGCCTGACGATCACCCTCGGCGATTTAGGTCGTGTTTCGATTCATCGCCGACGGATCAGTCTGTCGCTCGTGTGCGGCGTGACCATTGTCCCGGCACTTGCGTGGGTGGTGGCGCGTGCTGTGAACGCCGGGCCACTCCGCAACGGCGTGTTGACGATCGGTCTCGCCCCCTGTGAGATCGCTTCTGTGGCCACCACCACGATGGCCGGCGGGCAGGCCGCCATCGCTGCCGCTGTGTTGATCGCCTCGACGGGCTTGGCGGTTGTGCTGGCCGGTCCGATTCTGCTGCTCGAGGCCGGTCATGCGTCCGTGCATCCGCTGGAACTGATTGTGAACCTCGCCCTCATCGTCGTCCTGCCGTTGGCCGCCGGCATCGGAGTTCGGGCAGTGCGTCGGGTTCGACTCGAGCCCCGGTTCCAGCGCGCGCCGTCGGCGAGCGATGTCTCCACGGGGACTGTCGCTGCGCTGGTTGCACTCATCGCGAGTGAAGTCCACCCCTCGATGGCCTACGTGGCCGTTGTCGTCGCGTCCGTGGCTTTCGTTGCTGCGTCCGCCGCGCTCGGTCTGGTGCTCTGTCGCGGCGCCGATCGAACGGTCGCCGTCCCCGTGATGCTGACCATCTCGATGCGCGACTTCGCCATCGCTGCAGGGATCGCTGCAGGCGCGTTCGGCGCGCCCGCAGCCGCGCCGCTCGGGCTGTACGGGATCGTTGCGCTTGTCTGGGGCACCGTGTTGGCCGGGTTCTCCCGGAATCGATCGACTCGCAAGGCGACAAGCCCGTAGGCCGACGCTCGACCGACACGCCGAGCACGGAGCCGCCTGCGTCGCGATCAATTTCGATTGAACAATCTGACGCGGTTCGCGAACTGTCGATACTCCGCTTCGACCCGATTTGTCATGCCGTGCGAGCATGGTTTCTCGACGGCGACGAGACGAGGAGTCGACATGCGAGTTACGGC
>JAYTOM010000465.1:0-11845 GCA_043747765.1 Actinomycetota bacterium | reverse complement strand
GCTGTCGTGCACGCAGTCAGTGGTGTCAGCTTCGATCTGCAACCTGGCGAGACGTTGGCCCTCGTCGGTGAGTCGGGATGCGGCAAGTCGACGACGGGGCGCTGCATCCTCAGGCTGACCGAGCCAACGAGTGGTCAGGTCGAATTCCAGGGGACCGATCTGCTCAAACTCGGTCGCCGCGATCTCCGCAAGGCACGTCGCCATCTGCAGATCGTGTTCCAGGATCCCCAAGCATCGTTGCATCCGCGGATGACCGTACGCCGGCTGCTGTCCGAGCCACTCGAGGTGCACGGCGAGCCGGCAGATCTGGTCGAAGCCCGCGTCGACGAACTCCTCGGACTCGTCCAACTCCGGTCGGAGCACCTCGACCGCTATCCACACGAGTTCTCCGGCGGCCAACGCCAACGAGTCGGCATCGCCCGCGCGTTGGCCATCTCACCCGCACTGCTCGTGCTCGACGAACCTGTGTCGGCGCTCGACGTGAGCATCCAGGCCGAGATCATGCGACTCCTGATCGACCTCCGCCAGCGCCTCGGATTGTCGTACCTGTTCATCGCTCACGACCTCGCCGTCGTGCGTCAACTTGCCGACCGGGTCTCGGTGATGTATCTCGGCAAGATTGTCGAGACAGGTTTCGCCGATGACGTCTACGGCGATCCGCAGCATCCGTACACCCAGGCTCTGCTGTCGGCCGTGCCGGTGCCCGATCCCACGATCGAGAAGGGACGGCAGCGGATCGTGTTGACCGGCGAACTCCCGAGCCCGATCGATCCACCGAGTGGCTGCCGGTTCCGCACGCGCTGCTGGCGGGCGGAGGCGAGATGCGCCGACGAGGAGCCTGATCTCGTCAACCGTGATGGCCAGATCCAGACACATCGCGTTGCCTGCCACTTTCCCGGTCCCGACGGTTCGCTGCCGATTGCAGTCCCGTCACGATCAGTCCCGTCACGATCAGTCCCGTCACGATGAGCGCCGACATGGATGAACGCTGATGGCCGCCAATGTCTTGTCGATCGACCTCGGCACCACCGGTGTCAAGGTCGCGGTCGTCAGTGAGAGCGGCGTCGTCCTGGCTGAGGCCGGCGAAGTTCTGCCGCTGATTTTCATCGACGGCGGCGGCGTGGAACAAGACGCGCACGGCTGGTGGTCGGCGATCGGCCGCACAGCACGACAGGCAATGGCGGACTCGAGCCTGTCTCCAGCCGATGTCATGTTGATCGCGGTCACGAGTCAGTACACGTCGACCGTCGCAGTTGCGGCCGACGGAACGCCGTTGGCGAACGCGATCATGTGGATGGACCAGCGCGGTCGCCGCCACAATCCTGCCGTGCAGGCGCTGCGCACCGACGGGACCGCGCAGCGCTGGATCGACATCCACGGAATGGCGCCGTCCGGCAACGACGACATCGGCCACGTCGCGCTGTTCCGTGCCGAGATGCCCGAGGTCTACGCCGCAGCCACGGCGTTCGTGGAGCCGATGGACTGCATCGCAGCCCGTCTCACCGGGCACGTCACGGCCACCCAGAACACGATGTTTCCGATGCTCGCTGTCGACAACCGCACGTGGGGCGCCACCGAGTACAGCGCCGAGTTGCAGGCGCTCTCGGGCATCGAGCTGACCAAGTTGGCTCCGTTGGTGGCGATGGGATCTCCCCGCGGCGGCGTCACCGCGGCGGCAGCGGGTCACCTCGGCGTGTCCCCGAAGGCCATCATCACCGACGCGACCATCGATTCGGTGACGTCCGCCGTCGGCACCGGGACGATCGACTCCACCGGGTGCGGATTGATCATCGGCACCACCACCGTCATGGTCACCCACCTCGATTCGAAGCGGGCCGACATGGCTCACGGACTCACCTCGGCGCCGAGCCCGCTACCCGGCCAGTACTTTCTCGTCGCCGAGAACGGCATCGGCGGCAAGGCCCTCGACGTGTTCGTCAACAACATCGTCTATCCGGACGACGGTCTCGGGCCACCGCCACCGAGCGACGCGTATCAGCGCGTCCTCGATGCTGCGGGGAGTGTCCCCATCGGCGCCGGCGGTCTGATGTTCCTGCCGTGGCTCGTCGGCTCGATGGCTCCCGGTTTCCAGCGACGCAATCGTGGCGGCTTCGTCAATATGGGCATCGGCTCGAATCGGTTGCAGATGGCGCGCGCTGTGCTCGAAGGCGTGGCGATGAACGCCGCCTGGTTGCTCCCCCACTTCTCGGCGCTCGCCGGTCGCCACTACGACGAGATCAGTCTCGGTGGCGGCGGTGCCAGTTCGCCGCTGTGGGGGCAGATCCTGGCCGACTGCTTCGGCGTCCGCGTCCGCCGACTGGCCAACTCGCGCACCACGAACGCACACGGTGCGGCGTTGCTCGCCCTCGTCGAGAACTCGGTCGTGCAACTGACCGATGTTCCCTCGCTGCTGACCACGGAACAGCTGCACGAGCCCGACCCTGACGCCCACCAGACCTACGCCCGGGCGGTCGAAGCATTCATTGATTTCCACGACCGTGCGGCTCCCTTCTACGACGCACTCAACTCACCGGAGAGAAGACCATGAGCACCATCCCCACCCCCGCCACGACCACCCCCACGAACAACCCGACGACGCGGCCGACCTCGCCGATGCACCCGTACGCCGGACGGTTCGCTGTCCACGATTCGATTCCAGAAACAGGTGTCCCACGCAGGCAGATCCTCGATGAGCTTCGCCAGATGTCGAGCGAAGAGGACGTCAAGGGTGACTCGGGACGCGTCAGCGGTTCGATCTACTCCGGCGATCACGATCACTACGCGTTCCTGACGGAGGCCTACGAGTTCTATGCCCACTCGAACGTCTTGCAGCGCGACATGTATCCCAGTGCGACCAAGCTCGAGTCGGAGATCATCGCGATGACGGCAGAGATGCTGCACGGCGACGAGACAACGGGTGGACTGGTCACCTCGGGCGGCACCGAAAGCCTGGTCACGGCGATGCTCACGTATCGCGAATGGGGCCGCAACACCAAGGGCATCGACCATCCGCAGATCATCATGCCGGTCACCGCTCACCCGGCGCACGACAAGGCGATGCACTACTTCGGGATCGACGTGATCAAGGCGCCGGTGACCGACCAGTACGTCGTCGATCTCGACTTCGTGCGTGATCACATCACGCCGAACACCGTTGCCCTGGTTGGCTCGGCCGGCACCTATCCGCACGGCCTGATCGATCCGATCACCGAGCTCGGTCAGTTGGCAATCGCCCACGGAATCGGGTTGCACGTCGACGGTTGCCTCGGCGGCTTCATCATTGCTTGGGCCGAGGATCTGGGGTACACGGTGCCACCGTTCGACCTCCGCGTCCCGGGTGTCACCTCCATGTCGGCCGACACCCACAAGTACGGTTACGCGCTCAAGGGGTCGTCGGTCCTGCTGTTCCGTCCGAAGTCGCTGCGCCGGCATCAGTACCGAATCATCGACGGCTGGCCGGGCGGCAACTACGCCTCGCCGAGTATGGGCGGCAGCCGCTCAGGTGGGCTGATCGCAGCGACCTGGGCATCGATGCTGAGCATGGGCAAGTCCGGATACCGGGCCATTGCCAAGGACATCTTCCGCACCGCCGACGAGATCAAGGCCGCTGTGCGCTCACATCCGGAGCTGACGATGATCGGCGACTCCGTCTTCAACGTGGCGTTCACAGCAACGCCATCTCGACCCGGCGGCCCGGATGCACTCGACATCTATCACGTCAACGACGGACTGACGAAGCGCGGCTGGCGGATGAACGGCCTGCAGTTGCCGCCGGCACTGCACTTCTGCGTGACGCGGCCGAACACGCAACCGGGCATCACCGAAGCGTTCGCGCACGACCTCACCGAGGCCATCGAGTACGCCAAGAATCCGCCGTCGCCGATGCCGCGCAGTGGTGCGATGTACGGAGCCGGTGGAGCGATTCCTGACCGCGACGAGATGCTCGTCAGCATCGCCGACCGTCTCGACGCGATGCACGAAGTCGGCCCGAAGGAGTGATCAGCCCAGCGACCAGGACAGCGGCGCACCTCGACCCACATCCTCGCCGGTTCAGGTTCGGCGTGGAGATGATGGAGCCGTTCGCCGGCATGTCGTGGGCCGACTCCGCTCGCCATCTCGAGGCGCTCGGGTACTCGACGCTGTTCGTTCCCGACCACTTCCACGAGGGCTATGGGCCAATCGTGGCGATGACTGCAGCCGCCGTTGCGACGACATCGCTCGTCGTCGCACCGATGGTGTTCGCCTGCGACTTCCGTCATCCGGCCGTGCTCGCCCGCGAGTTGGCCTCCATCGATGTGCTGTCCGAAGGTCGGCTCGAGATCGGTCTGGGCGCCGGCTACAACCCGCTCGACTATTCGCGGTCGGGGATCGCGATGGACCGCCCCGGCGTGCGCGTCGATCGCCTGATCGAACACGTCGCCGTGCTGCGCGGTCTGTTCGGCGACGGACCGTTCAGCTTCAGCGGCGAGCACTACCGCATCGGCGATCTCGACGGCACGCCGAAACCGCATCGGCCGGGTGGCCCCCCGATCGTCGTCGCCGGGGGTGGTCGGCGGTTGCTCACCTTCGCCGCAACCGCTGCCGACATCATCGGCGTGAACCCCTCGACTGCCGCCGGACGCGGCAGTGTGGCCACCGCACAGGATGCTCTGCCGTCCAGCATCGACACCAAGTTCGGCTGGATCCGCGAGGCGGCCGGCGACCGTTTCGATTCGATCGAGTTCACAGCGTGGCTGTCCGTCTGCGAGGTCACCGCCGACAGCCACGGCGTCGGCGAAAGGATGTCGACCAGATTCGGCGCACCGGCCGAAGACGTACTCGGCGCACCGATCGTGCTCGTTGGTTCCCCGGCTGAGATCGAGGACCGTCTGCACGAACGCCGCGACCGGTGGGGCTATTCGTACACGGTGATCCAGGCCCACAGAGCCGAGGAGTTCGCGCCGATCGTGCACCGCCTCACCGGACACTGAGCCGACATCGCCGAACCAATCGCGGGCGGTCAGGCAGGTGGACCCATCAGTCCAACGGCGTGACCGTCCGGATCGGCGACCACGGCGTATCACCCCCCCCCAGAACGCATCGTAGGGCGCTTGCAGAGATCTATGACCGGCGGCGATCACACGCCCGTGCAGTTCATCGACATCGGATGCGGCGTCAATGGCGAGACCGATCACGATCCCGGTCGGTTGCGTCTACTGTGCGGCCCACGAGCGCACAGAGACGACGTTGTCGAACTCGACGGTGGTTGCGTGATCACCTTCGGTCAGGACCTCTGCGTGCTGACGACCGCTGCCCGCCGGCCAGTTCAAGATCGCCGGCACAGGCACACCGATGAGGGCGTAAAACCGCACCGTCGTCTCCACATCGCGACAGACGAGGTTGATCTGGGCGAAGCGCGGCGCTGTTTTCATGGAGCCCTCCGAATCGGTTCCGACGCCACCTGATCCTCCACCGGCATACTGCATGGATGAGTGACGCGTCGGACAAGCAAACGAAAGCAGCCGGTGGAATCACCCTCTACTGGCGGCCCGGCTGCGGGTTCTGCAGCGGCCTGATCCGCCAACTCGACCAGTTGAAGGTGCCCTACGCAGCCGTCAACATCTGGGATGACCCGTCCGGTGCCGAGTTCGTGCGCAGCGTCGCACGCGGCAATGAAACCGTGCCGACCGTGTCGGTCGGACCGGTCTCACTGGTCAACCCGTCGGCACGCGAAGTGTTGGACGCCGCTGTCATTTATGCCCCCTCGACGGTCCCGGCAAACTTCACGCCGAAGCGCTAGCCCGTCTCGTCAGACCAAGACGTTCGCGATCGCGGCACGGACCGTGTCGGCGAACACGAGGATGCCGTTCGCATTCGGGTGGACCTGGTCGTGGGTGAGGATGCTCTCTTCGGTCTTGGTCACCTGCTGATACCACTCGCCGACAACGGCGTGGCCACGCTTGTCGAGTGATGCCCGCACGAGTGAGTTGAACTGCTCGCAACCAATGAGTTGATCGTGGCGGTAGACGCTGACCCAGGCGAGTGGCTTCTGGCTCGGAATGGCCGCCAAGATGTTGTCGATCAAGCCCTGGTACTCCGCAGGGGCCGAGTAGAGGCCGGCGTCGTTGGTGCCGAGCGCGATGACCCACATTTCGGGGGGTGCCGACGCCGCGATGTACTTGACGACATCGAGGCCGGGCATCGGCTTCTTGTTCCCGACCGCGATCCGACGATTGGGCTCGGCGTTGACGGTGACGGTCGCGAATCCCATGTTCTTCAGCACCGTCTCCAGGGTCGGCTGCGACAGAGCCGTGATGCTGTCCCCGACCATCACGATCGACTTCGGGATCTTCGCAGCGGGGGGATTCGGCTTGGCCTCGATCTGGCCGATGTTCACTGTCTCGCCGGGCGCGAGCTGAATCGGCGTCGCCGCTTCAGCGCTGGTGTCGCTCGTCTTCGAGCTGCAGGCAGCGGCCATCGTGGCCAGTGCGCCCAGAATCAGTGTTCGTCGGTCGATCAACACATCGTCAAGTTTGGTCGATCGGGCCCATCCGAACCGGGCACTCGCCTATGACGTATGACCGCTCCGGACCGTTTTCGACCGCTATTCGGTCAGACGCTGGATTCGGGCCGCGATCCGGTGATGATCGACCAGGCGTTGCTCGACGTCGGCACTGACCAGTTCACCGTCGCGCACGATGGCCCGACCGTGGACGATCGTGTCCCGAGCCGACACCGGCCCGCATCGCAGCCAGGCCTCGATCGGATCGGCGATCGCTCCTGCGAAACGCGGCCCGGTGAGCGGCCAGATCGCGACGTCACCGGTCGAACCGACCGCGAGCATACCGATCTCGCCGATCCGGCCGAGGCAGCCAGCCCCGCCGAGCGTCGCACACTCCAGAGCCATCCGCGCGTCCGCTGCGTCGGCTCCGTTGCGCAACTTGGCCAGCAGCATCGCCTGTCGGGCTTCCAACCACAGCGAGCCCGAGTCTGCCGACGACGATCCGTCGACGCCGAGCCCGACGTGTACGCCGGCAGCACGCAGATCGACGATCGGCGCGATCCCAGAGGCGAGGATCAGGTTGCTGCTCGGGCAGTGTGCCGCACCGATCCCGGCCGCGCCGAGCCGCTGGACTTCATCGTGGTCGGGCATCACACAGTGGGCGACCCATGTACGACTCGTCAGCCACCCGGTGCGCTCGAGGTACTCCAACGGACGGCACCCGAAGGTGGCCACGGAGAACTCGTCGTCCTCGATGTTCTCGGCGAAATGAGTGTGCAGTCGGACATCGAGCCGCTCGGCGAGCTCAGCGGAGCGGACCATCAACTGCTCGGTCACGGTGAACGGCGAGCACGGAGCCAGGGCGATGCGGACCATAGCTCCGTGAGCGCGATCATGGTGGCGCTGAACGGCCACCTCGCTCTGGGCGAGGATGTCGTCGTCATCCTGCACAACGAAGTCCGGCGGGAGACCACCGTCTTTCTCCGACAAAGACATCGAGCCGCGGGTCGGATGGAAGCGCATCCCCAGATCAGTCGCGGCGCCGATCTCGGCACTGAGCAGGTCGCCCGCGCCGCGCGGATGCAGGTAGAGATGATCCGTCGACGTCGTGCACCCACTGAGGGCGAGTTCGGCCAATCCGACCCAGGCCGATGTGAACACCGCTTCCTCGTCGATGCCGGCCCACAACGGATAGAGCGTCTTCAACCATCCGAACAATGGGGCTCGAGTCATCGGCGGATACGCACGCGTCAGGTTCTGGTAGAAGTGGTGATGGGTGTTGATCAGACCCGGTGTCACCAAGCAGTCCGTCGCGTCGATGGTCTCGGTCGCCTCGGGCTTCGGGTCCGTCGACAGCCCGACAGCACTGATCAACCCGTCGGTGATTGCCACCCAACCTCCCGCGATCTCACGCCGACCCGGGTCCACGGTGGCGACCATTCGGGCATTATGGATCAAGAGATCGGTCACCCGGCCATCCTGTCATCCGACTCGAGCATCGAGTCGAGGATCTCGGCCACCTGCTCAACCGTTGTCAGAGGGTTCACGAAGCAGAAACGCAACACGGTCTCACCGTTCCACGTGGTCGGCACGACGAACGCTTCGCCGCTCAACAGGGCCCGGTCACTCCACGCCTGATACTCGGTTGGCGACCAACCGATGCGCCGGAACAACAGCACGGACAGGTCGGGCTCCGTCAACAGTTCCACATGTTCGGCGGCCCGGATCAGATCGGCTGCTCCAGCGGTGACCGCCATGGTGATGTCGACAGACTTCGCATATTCGTCGGTGCCGTAGGTCGCCAGGCTGAACCAGAACGGCAGACCGCGCGCACGACGACTGAGGTGATGCGCGTAGTCACTCGGATTCATCTCGCGAACCACACCGAAATTGGATTCCGCTTCACCGTGCAGCACGTCGAGATA
Source organism: Actinomycetota bacterium (assembly GCA_043747765.1). Classification (GTDB taxonomy): domain Bacteria; phylum Actinomycetota; class Acidimicrobiia; order Acidimicrobiales; family Ilumatobacteraceae; genus WLMZ01. The sequence continues at coordinate 3,439 of JAYTOM010000465.1, read as the reverse complement.
TTCGGCATGTTGGGTGTGCGCCGCTTGGGCGATGTGCGGGTCCCGGTACAGCAGCGCGCAGCAGTCGAACGGGGCGAACAGCCACTTGTGCGGATCGACGATGAAACTGTCGCAACGCTCGATGCCGGCGAACTTCGGACGCATCGTCGGCGAGCACAGCGCTGCAGCGCCGTACGCGCCGTCGACATGGAACCAGACACCGAGATCAGCGGCAATCTGCCCGGCACCGTCGAGATCGTCGATCACGCCGGCGTTCGTGGTGCCGGCCGTCGCGATGATCACGAACAGTCGGTCGCGGTCGGCAGGGGCCAGCATGTCCACCGTGTCCTGCAGCGCCTGCCCACTCATCCGGCCGCGTTCGTCGGCGGTCACCCTGATCAGGTCGGCGTCCATCGCCCGCGCCGCCGAGGCGATGGACGAGTGCGAACCGTTCGATGTCAGCATCAGGCCACGAACCCGGTCGTTGCGTCCGCCGCTGAGACGGCGCCACTCGTACCGTGCTGCGATCAACGCACTGAGGTTGCCACCGGTCCCGCCGCTGACGAAGACGCCACCGGCGCTCGGCGGTAGGCCGGCCAGATCGGCCAGCCAGCGCAGCGCCTGGTTCTCGGCGAACACGGCTCCGGCACCTTCCAGCCACGAACCGGCATAGATGCTGCTTGCGCCGACGACGAGGTCGAACAGGATCGACGCCTCGGTCGGCGCAGCGGGAACGAACGACAAGAACTTGCTGTGATCGACACTGATCGTGGCCGGGGCGAGAACGTCCTCGAACACCCGCAGCGCCTCGAGCCCGCCGAGACCACCGGCGGTGATGGTCTCGCCGGCCAGTTCGTACAGGGCCGCATAACTCATCGATTGGTCGAGCGGTGGTTGGTCGAGCCGGACCCGTTCGACCGAATAGCGGACAATGGCCTCGGTCAGGGCTTCGATGTCGACATCGTGCTCGTGCACGGGTGGGCCCCGATCAGACGTTCAGGTCGACGAGCTCACTGCCCTCGTTGCGTGCTTCGCCGTCCTTGTACAGCAGCTGGCCGAAGACGAAGGCGATAGCTGCAAAGGACATGAAGACCAAGATCGGCAGCAGCAACAGGACGAGGACGATTGCAATGGCGCCGGGCACCCTGTCAGCCTAACGCTGGCTCGGACTGTCGCCCAGCCCAGCACAATCATCGTGCCGGAAACAGCGCAACACGTGATCGTTGACCAGGCCACAAGCCTGCATGTAGGCGTAGCAGATCGTGCTGCCGACGAAGCGGAAGCCGACCTTCTTCATCGCCTTGCTCATCCGCTCGCTGACGTCGGTGGTGGCTGGAACCTGGGCCATGCCGTCCCACCGATTCTGGATCGGGACACCGTCGACGAAGCTCCAGATGTACTCCACCGGATCGTCGAGCTCCAGCCAAAGCCGGGCGTTGCCGATCGTGCTCTCGACCTTGGCCCGGTTGCGGATGATCCGCGCGTCGGCGATGCAGCGGGCGGCGTCGGCGGCGCTGTAGGCGGCGATCTTCCCGACATCGAAACCGTCGAACACGTCGATGTATCCCTGTCGACGAAGCAGGATCGTCTTCCAACTCAGCCCTGCCTGGGCGCCCTCCAAGGTCAGGAACTCGAACAGGGTCCGGTTGTCGCGCTGCTGAACGCCCCACACCGTGTCGTGGTAGTCGGCCATTGCATCGTGGCCGTCCGCCCACGAGCACCGGACCTGCTCGCTCGCAACGGCGTCCGGTTCGGTCACAGGGGCTTGAAGGCCCACGCCTCGATCTCGACCCCAGCCCCGAGGACCGGGAGAGCAGCCACACCAACGGTGCTTCGCGCAGGGCGATGATCGCCGAGACCGAGAACGTACGCCTCGTTGAACGTCGCGAAGGTGTCCATGTCCGTCAGGAAACACAGGGTCTTGGCGATGTCGCCGAGTTCGGCACCCATCGACGCCAACTGTGACTTCAGATTGGCGACTGCCTGGGCGGTCTGCGCTGCGACGCCCCCCTCGACGAGGATGCCGTCTTTCACACCGAGCTGACCGGAAACGATGATCCAGTCGCCGGCGCGGACAGCGGGTGTGTAGGGACCGAGGGGGGTTGACATGAGGCACATCGTACGGGTCGCCGCGGACCCCATGACAGCTCGTCGGGATATCGTTCGGAGGTGAGCATCAACCTCCCGTGGAGCGTCTCCCGGATCGATCGTCGTAGCTTTCTGATCGCATCGGGCGCGGTGGTCCTGGCCGCATGCGGGAGCAATGGCACGGCGGCTTCCCCGTCCGGCGCGATCAACACGTCCAAGAGCGGGTACGGGCTCGTCCCGCGCTTCGACCGTGCCCTCATCGTGCCGGGCACCGCGCGGATGCCGTTCTCGCTGTCGAAGGATCAGGCTGTGCTGTCCGACGGTCCAAAGCTGCTGACGGCCAAGATCGTCGACACGGCGAACAAGATCGTGGTCCCGAGCGTGACGGCCAAACAGCGCCGCGTCACCGAGGGCATCGTCTACTGGGACTTCCACGTCGACCTGCCGACGGTCGGGCAGTACACGATGTTCATCGACGGCGGAGACCTCGATGGTTCCGCGATCAGCGTGAACGACCCGGCGACGGTCAAGGTGCCGTTTGCCGGCCAACAACTGCCGCCGTTCGACACGCCGACCACTGCTGACCACCGTGGCGTCAATCCGATCTGTACACGGCTGACCGGTGGACCGTGTCCGTTCCACTCGATCACCCTGACCGACGCCCTGAAGCAGGGCAAGCCGGTGGCATACCTGATCGGCACACCAGCGCACTGCCAGTTCGGTACCTGTGCGCCGGCACTCGAGGCGCTGATCACATCGTCGAAGCGACTCGGCGACAAGCTGGCGGTGGTGCATGCCGAGGTGTACACCGACGACACGACGACCACGACCGCACCCGCCGTCGATGCTTACAACCTGTCGGGCGAACCAGACATGTGGCTGACCGACAAGACCGGCAAGATCATGTCCCGCTTCGAGGGCGCCTGGGATCAGACCGAACTGGACGAGACGCTCGACACGCTCGTCGCCTGACGCTCACTTGAACGAGTTGCTCAGCTGAACGATTGGCCGCAACCGCAGCTGCGCGTGGCGTTCGGGTTGATGATGTTGAAGCCAGCCTGATTCAGGCCGTCCTTGTAGTCGAGTGACGCACCGATCAAGAGCTGGGCAGACGCCGGATCGACCAGGACGCGTACGCCTTCGCCGAACTCTGCCTGCTCGTCGTCAGCGGCAATGTCGCCGTCGAAGAACATCTCGTAGGAGTATCCGCTGCATCCGCCAGGGCGGACTGCGACACGCAGCGCCAATTCGTCGGCGCCTTCTGCGGCCAACAGTTCTTTGACTTTGCTCGCTGCGGTGTCTGTCAACGTGATCATGGTGATCCTCCAGGGGAGTAACGGTTTGTTTTGCAGGTTACCGGCATTCCTCTGCG
>JAYTOM010000464.1:0-4201 GCA_043747765.1 Actinomycetota bacterium | reverse complement strand
GGCAGAAAACGAGAAATGCCCGGAAACTCAATGTTTCCGGGCATTTCGTTGAGTGGCGGGGGCAGGATTTGAACCTGCGACCTTCGGGTTATGAGCCGTAGAGGGCTCTGTCCGACAGTGACCGTGAGTGACCATTCGTGCCATTCACCTGGTCTTTTGCACCTCTGACGTGTCATCCTGTGTCACCCAATATCACGCTCTGTCACCTGGTCCATTAGAAGAACCATTAGAAGTTGTGGCTAGAACAACATTCTGTCTGCAGCAGACAGATCATATTCGGAAACAGGAGGAGTTATCCTCAGATCGTGGCCCGGCCAGCAATCCCCGAGGCGAGTCGACGCCGGCTCGACGACACGGTCGAGCGCCTCCGCGCAATTGTTCCCGACGATTGGACGGTGACCGTCGCGCATCGCCAGGCCGATCTCGGCATCGTCAGCATGTCCGCCGACGACGGCACCGAGACAACCGTGTCCGTGGTGACGAGGGACCGGCTCGAGCCGCGAGACATCGATCGCCTGCCACTCCCAGGGGGGCCGACGATCGTGTCGGCCAAGTGGCTCAGCCCGCGATCGCGCGAGCTGCTGCGCGACTCGCAGATCGGCTATCTGGACCAGACAGGCAACGTCGAGGTTCGACTCCGTCGGCCGGCGCTATACGTACGGACCTCGGGATCATCGAACGATCCCAATCCGAAGCCAGTCAGCGGGCCGACGCTGCGCGGGCCAAGAGTCTGGGCGCTGATGCGCACCTTGATCGAAGTCACTCCCCCGTACACGGCGGGCGACCTCGCGTCTGCGCTCGACATCGACGACGGCTACGTCTCACGCGTCCTGCAGACACTGGCCAACGAACGATTGATCTCCCGGCAGCCACGCGGCCCCGTGACGGAGGTTCAGTGGGAACCGCTGCTCCGGCAGCTGGCAACGACCTACTCACTGTTCGACTCCAACGAGACCTCGATGTGGGTTGCGGCGGCCGGCCCAGATCAGATGCTCCGCGATGCCACGGCAGCGAAGGCACGCCGATGGGCGGTCACGGGTTCGTTCGTGGCGTCGTCGATCGCGCCAGTCGCCGCCCCGGAAGTTGCCGTCGTGTTCACCGACGATCCCGAGCGATTCGCCAAGACTGCTCGACTGCTGCCGACGAAGGTCGGCGCCAACGTGATCCTCGCCAAGCCCTGCGACCCGATCGTGTTCAAGCGCGGTTGGCTGAACGCCGAGTTCCCGTCCGTCTCGGTTGCGCAGCTGGCGATCGACTTGCTCACCGGCAACTCGCGCATGCCGGCCGAGGGCAGAGCGGTCATCGACTGGATGCGACAAGATCCATCGCGCTGGCAGACAGCGGGCTTGTCAATCTGAGGGCTCTTTCCGACGTGAGCGAAGAAGCCCCGGGCTCCTCGTTGGGCTATCGCACTCCTGCGGGCAAGCGGATCCGTAGCGTGGTGGTTATGAGCGACATCGACGAACGCCTGATGGATCTCGTCAAGCGCCGCACCAACCTGCCCGCGTCCATTGCGGTGATGGAAACTCATACCCACGCTCAACGGATCAACGCCTGTCTGGCCGATCTCGAAAGCAACATGATGCGGCTTGCCGCGTGCTGGGACGGTGAGCTCGATCCGATCGGCGCCTTCTCGCAGTTGAGCTACTTGCACGAGAAGGTGGGACGGGCCGAGTCTGCGGCCCGGTCGCTGCGCAAGGAGATCGAAAAGATCAGCGGTTGGGATCAGCCGGCACCTCGCGAGCCACGCTGATCATCGTCTACGCCTCGGCGATCTGTCGGATGAGTTGTTCGAAGCGTTGCCGTGCGTCCGCGTAGGAGTAGCGGGCGTCGTCGGGCACATCGAGCGCGTCCCAGAGTTGCTCCCAGTCCTCCCAGGCCAGCACGGTCGGGGGCCACCCGTGCTTGCCGCGGTGCGTGAAGGTGTCCACGCATGCCGCCCGGGTTTGGGCAAGCTGAGCGTTCTCCACGATGCCAGCGAGCAACAGGATGTCGTAGATGTCGTGGACGCGCTGGTTCGCACCTTCGGCCGGCACCTCCGTGCAGGCGTGGAGCTTCTGCGCGATCTGGTAGTGCACGCTGAGGACAACGACATCGCCGGCCGGGCCAAGTTGGACCCTGTCCATGTCGACAGCGTTGGGGATCTGTTCGAGCAGTTCGAATGAGTTGGCCTCGGCTCGGCTGAATTCGAACGCAAGTGTGACAAACGGACGGTCGTGATACGCCAATTTGATCTTGCACCGCTGCGGGGCGGGAGTTATGCCGGCTCGGGTGATCTCGGTGCGTTCGGTGAGCTTGCCGGTGAAGCCTTCCCAACCAGCGTTCAGCCGCTCACCGATCTCGGCGAAGGCATCGTCCAGGCTCACGTTCACGAGTGCGTCGACATCCCGTGATGCTCTCGCCGCGACACCGAAACGGATCTCCAGGCTCGCGCCACCCTTGAACGCGAGTCGCGGAGCACCACTTTGATCGAGCCCATCGAAGATCGTCGCGAGCACCGAGATCGCGACAAGCCGCCGAAGCCGACCGGCGGTCGCTTGTACGTCCGTGTTGCTCGCGACCACGCGTTGAGGAGTCGCTCGAGGTGGGCCAGGTTCCCGGGCCGTCGGTCAGCCGCCACGGCCACCACCAGTTTTGTGGTTGGGTAGTGCGCGGTCGTAGAGGCGGACAAGAAGCCGCGCCGCCGTTTGAGTTCCGATGTGTTCGCGGGCTTGTGCGCGTCGGACAGCCTGCTCGATCATGTCGCCGGCCACACCCCAATCGATCGCCTGGCGGATGGCAAGTGCAGGAGACACCACCGGCACGCCGTGTACCTCGTCGCGATCTGCCGCATCGACCGAGACGTGGTGGATCTCATAGAGCTCACCGCCCGCTCGCCGGGGCGTGTACCCCGGGGGCACGGCGATGTGGATTTTGCGCGGATTCACATCGGCCAGATCCCAGAGCAACAGCCCCGATTCCCCAGCGATCAACCCGCGACCCTTCGCCCATAGCGCCGCCTCCATCAGCTCGGTCTGCTCGTCAAACGGCACCGTCGAAATCCGGTAAACGCCCTGAGCCCGGCGCTCCAGCACGCCAGTCGCAGCCATCCGACGCACCTGGTCGCCCGCGACATCAACCCCTGCAGCCTGCGCAATCGTGAAGAGACCATGCTGCTGCGCGGCCACCTCCAACAGACGAGCGACGGGGTTCTCCATGGACGAAACCTACCCCATTCGCCACGCTTCTGCAATGAATGAGCGATTTCGATTGCAAAAGCGTGGCATGAACGCACATTTCTGCACGCGGGAACATGTTGCCGCGGTCAGGCAACGACGACGTTGGGAAGTGTCTTTTGAACGATTCTGGCGATGTTGCGGGTGTCGTCGATGCCACGATGGTGAGTGCCGGCCAACGGGAGACCAAGCAGATCGAGCGCCGCCGTCATGCCGCAGCGGCGCACGCCTTTCCAATCGGCGAACACCTGCTTGATGTTCAAGTGTTCGCTCTCGAACTGCTCGGGGAAAACCACGCCGAACCGCTTGCAGTCCAGGCAAAACTGGCCGACGTCGAAGAAACCCCACGAGCACAGCCGGTACGACCCAGCGCCGATCCATTCGACAAAGCGGGCGAACACCGCCGGGAACATGTCGGCTCCATCGACATCGGCCTGCTTGATCGTCGTCAGACCAGTGCAGAACTCGCTCAGCTTGGGTTCGACCACCGGACGAACGAACGAGTCGAACTCATTGACGATCGTCAGCGCCGCATCGAGACGGACCGCGCCGATCTCGATGATCTCCATGTGGTTGCGCGGGCGCGACGTATCCCAACACGTCGCTTCCAGGTCCACCACGATCAGATCCATGGTGTCGACCCTATTCATTTGGTCGGCAGGGCGGGTTCGCGCCACAGGGCCGCTATGACGAAGCCCGCGCCTCATACGAAGCGAGCCTCGTGATCCGTGAGCGGCTCGGCGACCGCGCTGCGGTCGGGAGTGTGCTGAGCAACCTTGCGGTCGTCGCAGAATCGGTCGGTGACAACGACCTAGCGCGCACGATGAACGAGCGCGCGCTGGCCGTGCGACAGGCGGTCGGTGACCCGTGGGCGATCTGCGTCTCTTAGCCTCGATCCACCGATTGGTTGGGTGTGAGGTGATGCGCGTATCCGCGTGAGAGGCCTCCTGGGCTGGGACGATGTTGGTTCTCTACGCCAGTGCGTT
>JAYTOM010000463.1:0-1533 GCA_043747765.1 Actinomycetota bacterium | reverse complement strand
CAATTCACAGTGCGTGCGCTCGACGTAGGCGCCGACGACCTCATCGAAGCCCCCTTTTTGCGCCGGTTCATCGACGAGCCCGACATGCGTTACACGATGGACGTGCGCTGTTCGAGCAAAGGCATCAACGACGCCATCGCCAAGATCCCCGACGATGCGTGGGAGCCGATCGAGTACACCAACGACGGTCAAGCCGAAGTCGCCGAATGCGCGTACACGACCGGCACCGGCAAACGAGCGGTCACTCGTCGTCTGGTCGTGCGACGTCGTAGCGTCTCTGCGGACAGATTCATACTCTGGTATGAATCGTGTTATGGCTGTGACGAAGTGGTCGGTGAGCGTCGAGGAGGCTCTTGCCGCCCGAGTCGAATCTCATGTCGGCGATCGCAGCTTGAGTGGCTTTGTGGCTCGAGCTGTCGAGCATGAGCTGGAGCGCGATGTCCTCGCCGAGTACCTCGATGAACTCGATGTCGAGTTTGGAGTGGTTGCCGCAGGGAATGGTCGAGCAGTTCGACGAACTGTGGCCGTCCTAGTTCTTGACAGCAAGGCGCTGTCCGCGCTCGCACGTCCACATCAAGCCTTGCAACGTCATCAACTCGTGCGCGCGGCCCTCCGTAGCGCTCACCACAGGAACTTCCCGGTGCGAGTGCCAGCCGACAAACACCGATTTCAATGCCGCGATGCGAGCGGTTGGCGCCTACGTGGCCGCGCAGTGTGACGCTGCTGGCTGGTGGCCGGATCAGTCGATCAATCCGACCAGCGTCGCGACGAACATGACTGCAGCACAGGCGGGCGCGATGAATGACCCGCGACAGATGATCATGGTCGCCGCGTTCGCTGGAGATCTCGACCGCCATCGGTCCGAGCTTGGAGCGGTGTGGCCTAGAGCGTTGTGCGTCACAGCCGCGGTCCGCAGCAACGCGGACCGCGACCTCATCGACCAGGCGCTCCATCGCCTGTTTCCATCTCCGGACTCCACACTCGCGGGGACCCAACTCCTGAGCACGAACGCGACCCTCACTGGCGACATCGTGACCGCAACATTCACGATCGACATTCCAGCCCTCCACGCCTTGCTGATCGACCATTTCGGGGCGGACGCCGTGCAGGTAAGCGCCGCGTTCCACCTGGCAGGCACCTGACGACTGGCGGACACATCCGCCCGACGCCATCCCGTCTCGATCGGACACAGAACGCGCGGCGCAGAACGACGCTGTCGACCGCCGCCATCTTCCGCGACAGATTGGCGCGTCGGCGCTTGCAGGATCAGCAGGTCCGGCGAGTCGGGCGTGCGCCACCCACCCACCCGGCGGTAGCTGGACTTGGAGACTTCGCGATTCGAGCGTTGTGGAACGGCTCTCGAACGCATCGCGCTGTGTCGGCTGAGGTCGGCTTGTTGCGCGCGTCTCAGTCTCCACGCCATCGCATGCCACCCCCCTCGACCACCGTCGCCATCACACTGTCGAGTAGTGATGCACTCGAGCGGGCGGGGATCGGGTGCGACCGAATCTCACGGTGCTGGGGTGATCTCCA
>JAYTOM010000462.1:0-8487 GCA_043747765.1 Actinomycetota bacterium | reverse complement strand
GTCAATCGGTTGGCGTCAGCGTTGGCTGGTCTCGGAGTCGGTCATGGCGACCGCATCGTGATCCTGATGCACAACTCGATCGAGTTCGTCGAGGTGTTTTGGGCTGCGGCGCGGCTGGGTGCGATCTCGGTGCCGATCAACTTCCGGCTCGCCGGTGCCGAGATCGGGTACCTTCTGGAAAATTGCGGTGCCCGAGTGTTGATCGTGGACGACGCACTGGCCGACACGGCGCGCGCGTTCACCGACATCGAGTTCGGAGTCGACGATCCGGTCGTGTTGGTGGTCGGGGCCGATGCCGGACGTGGCGGCGGTCGGGCCAGATCGTACGAGGCGGTCCTCGCCGCTGGAACTCGGTCATTCCTGCCGAAGCGACCCGTGGATCTCGACGATCCTGCGTTCATCATCTACACGTCCGGTACCACCGGCCGCCCGAAGGGTGCCGTCCTGTCACACATGAACGTGTTGATCAACACGTACACCAAGATTGCTACTCATGGGATCACCGGTGTCGGTGAGGTGTGGCTGTCGGGGCTGTCGTTGTGTCACATCGCCGGCATCAGCAGCCTGTTGCCGTGTCTGCTGCTCGGCGGCACGTGCGTGATCATGCCATCTGGCCAGTTCGATGCAGACGAGATGGTCCGAGTCATCGAGGTGGAGGGTGTGACGTGTTGCTTCTTGGTGCCGACGCAGTGGAAGGAGCTGTGCGCAGTGCCGGATGTCGGTCGGCGTTGTCGGAGCCTTCGCCAGATTGCGTGGGGCGGCTCGAACGCGCCCCTCGACGTGCTCGAGTCAATGGCCGATTCGTTCCCCGGTGTCGCCACGTTCAACACGTTCGGTCAGACGGAGATGAGCCCGTTGACGTGCGTCCTGCGCGGCGAGGACGCGGTCCGCAAGATGGGGTCCATCGGCACCCCCGTGCCGAATGTCGAAGTCCGCATCGTCGACGAGGAGATGCACGACGTGGCTGACGGTGAGATCGGTGAGATCGTCTATCGGGGTCCCACGGTGATGCTCGGCTACTGGAACGATCCAGCGGCCACGGATGCCGCGTTCGCCGGAGGATGGTTCCATTCCGGCGATCTGGTCCGGCGTGACGATGAAGGGTTCGTGTTCGTCGTCGACCGGATCAAGGACATGATCATCTCGGGTGGCGAGAACATCTATTCGGCCGAGGTCGAAGCCGTGATCGGTTCGCATCCAGCGGTGGTCGAGGTGGCGGTGGTCGGGATGCCGCATCCGCGCTGGGTCGAGACGCCGGTCGCCGTGATCGTTGCCAGACCGGGCCAGACGCCTCCGACGCTGACGGACATCACCGAATGGTGCCGGGAGCGGTTGGCTTCGTTCAAGAAGCCGACCGCTCTGCGGATCGTGACCGTCCTGCCGCGTAACGCGAGCGGCAAGGTGCTCAAGAACGTCGTGCGCGACGAGTGCCTGAACGAGCAACCGTGACGGTCCCGTTTCGGCCGAGCCGCAAGCACGCCCCAGCACAGTGCAATCGACTGTGCACAGTGGTGGCCGCTGGCTCGGCCATGACATATTGGTAGGCCGATGACCATTCTCGATCACCTCGACATGACGATGCGGCTCGATCGCAACGAGTACGCCTCACGTTTGGGGAAGGCTCAACGCCGGTTGCTGCAACTGCGCCTGTACCTCGAGGGTTCGATGGGTGCGGAATCTGTTGGTCCGGGTTTGCTCGTCGTCGTCGAAGGACCCGACGCTTCGGGCAAAGGTGGGGCGATCAAGACGATCGTCGGGCACCTCGACCCTCGCCACTTCAACGTCTTCGGCTTCGCCGCGCCCACACTCGCCGAGAAGCGACATCATTTCCTGTGGCGCTTCTGGCGAGAGCTGCCAGGACTGGGCGAGATGGCGGTTTTCGACCGGAGTTGGTACGGGCGATTGCTGGTCGAACGGGTGGAAGGTTTCGCATCCGATGTCGAATGGGGTCGCGCCTACGAATCGATTGTCGACTTCGAACGAAGCCTCGTCATCGAGGGGGTCATCCTCGTCAAGTTCTGGATGCATGTCAGCGACGACGAGCAGCTGCGTCGGTTCGAGGCTCGCGCCGCCGACCCTCTCAAGCAGTGGAAGTTGACGGAGGAGGACTGGCGCAACCGCGAGAAGAACCGGCAGAACGACGCTGCTGCCGAGGAGATGTTCGTGCGTACCGGGCATCCGCTCGCCCCATGGGACGTGATTGCCGCCGAGCAGAAGCGCTACGCACGGATCGCGGTGATCGAGACCCTGAACGCTCGCGTCGAGGAAGGAATCCGCCGATGGGGAATGCGTGTCCCGCACATCGATGAGCTGAACGTCCTGCCGACGTGACCGGCGCATACAGCGACGGAGCGCAGCTGTGGACCTCGTTCGGCGAGGCACTGATCCGGATCAGGATGCACGACGTCGGCGACCCTGACGATGAGGAGGTCGTGCTGACGGTCGGCGGATCCGTGCCCGATCTCGGATGGGCTGCACTCGCGCACGTGGTGACGGCGTGGAATCCTGGCCGTGAGGCCGCAGCAGATGCCAACGGGGCCGCCAATCGGCGGCTCGGCGGCGTGCTCGCGGACACCGGTCTCGAGGTGCGTGCGGCAACGGGAGAGTCCCCGGACGGCAGTTGGGTCGAGGAGAGCTTTGTGATCGTGGGTCTGACCCGCGCCCAGGCCGTGCGGATCGGCAGGGACTTCGGTCAGCTGGCGATCTTCGAGATCGACCAAGAGGCGGTGCGCCTGATCTCGTGCGATGTCGACTGATCGATCGAATCATCAAATGTTCGATTGATAGTGAGAATCGTTCCTGTTATCATCTGTGCAATGCACCGCGTCTCCACGATCCTCCTCGTTGCCGCTGTCCTCGTCCCGTTGGCGTGCCGAGCGGAGTCGGCCAGCGGTGGAACGGGCGTCCACGCCACCACCGATCCGCATCTGATACATGTCGTCGCCTCGTTCTATCCGTTGCAGTTCGTCGTCGAGCGGGTCGGCGGTGCGCTGGTGTCCGTCACCAACCTGACGCCCACAGGGGCCGAGCCGCACGAGTTGGAGTTGACAGCGAAGAGCACGGCCGCCCTCGCCGACGCCGGACTCGTGGTCTACCTGTCCGGCTTCGCTCCAGCCGTCGATGCAGGCGTCCAATCGGTCGCCGGCGATCATGCACTGGACGTCGCCGACGGCGCACATCTCGACCTCACGTACACGCCGATCGAGGCAGGCAAGAGCGATCCGAGCAAAAAGGGGACGCGAGATCCGCACTTCTGGTTGGACCCGACCAGGCTCGAATCGGTTGTGACCAGCGTCGCTGCGCGTCTGACGATGCTCGATCCAGCCGACGCTGCGACGTTCACAGCGAACGCTGCGGCGTTGACGAACGAACTCCAGGCGTTGGACGGTGAGTACCGAACCGGTCTGGCATCGTGCACCAGCAAGGTCGTCGTCACCAGCCACAACGCGTTCGGCTACCTGTCTCGACGATACGGTCTGACGCAGGTTGGAATCACCGGTCTGACACCCGAGGACGAGCCGTCCCCCGACGATCTGGCTCGGGTCAGCGCGTACATCGAGCACAACAGAATCTCGACGATCTACTACGAGACGCTGGTCAGCCCGGTCATCGCGCGTACGGTCGCTGCCGAGACCGGCGCGAAGACAATGATCCTCGACCCGATCGAAGGGCTCGTCGCGACCTCGCAGGGATCGGACTACTTTGGGATCATGCGGTCCAACCTCGCCAATCTGCGCGTCGGTCAGGGCTGTTCATGACGGATCCAGATCACGCTTCGGTGATCCGTGTCCGCGACGGGCGGTTCGGCTACCGCAACCAGGTCGCCGTGCGTGCCGATCTCGACATCCATTCTGGCGAAGTCGTGGCTTTGTTGGGGCCGAACGGTTCCGGCAAGACGACGTTGTTGAAGGGAATGCTCGGCCTCGTCGAGCGGCTCGGAGGATCCGTCGATCTCTTCGGCCAACCGCTCGCAGCCTTCCACGACCGTTCGCTGATCGGATACGTGCCGCAACGCCAGACCGCCGCCGGCCCGATCCCGGTGACCGTCCGCGAGTTGGTTCGTTCGGGACGCCTGGCCCGCAAGGGTCTCCTCAAGCGCCGCAGTTCCATCGACGACCGGGCTGTGTCCGATGCCATTGCCGCCGTTGGGCTTGCTGACAAGGACCGGATGCCCGTTGCCACCCTTTCCGGTGGTCAGCAGCGCAGAGCCCTCGTCGCTCGTGCCCTGGCCGGGGGCGCGCGGGTGCTCCTGCTCGACGAGCCGCTGGCGGGGGTCGATCAGGCAAATCAAGAAGCACTTGCCGATGCGCTCGCGGCGATGGTCGCTACTGAGACCGAAGGCCGGGTGGGCGTGACCATCGTCGTGGTTCTGCACGAACTCGGGCCGTTGGAGTCCCTCGTCACGCGCGCTGTCTGCCTCGATTCCGGCATCGTTGGCTTCGACGGGTCGCTCGAGACAGCACCCCCCGCTCTGCTTCATCTCGGTCACGACCACGATCCTCATGGCGGCCAACCGCACCGCCCCCGACTCGGTCTCTTCCCGACGTGAATGGGCCTGCCCGGATCCGACACCGCTCGAGGACGCCGAGATGATGCTCGCGACGATGAGCCTGCTGCAGTACGGCTTCATGCGGCGCGCCCTCGTCGCCGCACTCTTGATCGGGCTTGCTGCGCCGGCTGTCGGCATCTTCTTGGTCCAACGACGCTTGGCACTGATCGGCGATGGCCTCGGTCACATCGCCGTCACGGGAGTCGCGCTGGGTCTGGTCATGAATCGCTCGCCGGTGCCGATCGCGCTGATCACCGCTGTGGCCGGAGCCGTCATCGTCGAATTGATTCGCGCTCGGGGTGAACAGAGCGCCGAGATCGCCCTGGCGATCTTGTTCTACGGTGGTATCGGCGCGGGCGTCGTATTGGTCAGCCGGGCACCATCGGGTTCGCGAAGCCTGAACCAGTACTTGTTCGGCAGCATCACCACGACGTCGGGCAGCGATCTGGGCACGTTTGCGATCTTGGCCGCGGTCGTCCTCGTCACCGCAACTGGCCTCGGCAGCGCACTCTTCAGCGTCAGCAACGACGACGAATTCGCGAAAGCGAGCGGTCTACCGGTGATGCGCCTCAACCTGTTGCTCGCAGCGCTCAGCGCATTCACGGTGGTCGTGTCGATGCGCGTCGTCGGGGTGTTGCTCGTCAGCGCGCTGATGGTGGTGCCGGTCGCTGCTGCGCAGTTGATCGCGCGCAGCTTCAAGGCGACGTTCTGCATCGGCATCGGGATCGGAGTCCTCGTCAGCGTCGCCGGTGTCGTGATTTCGTTCTACGCCAACACGCCTTCAGGCGGAACGATCGTGCTGTTGGCGATCGGAATCTTCGCCGTGCTGCTGGGCGCAGCCGGCGTCGGGCGACTGTTCACCCTGCGACGGCAATGACATTGCACCCGGCGCGATCGCACAGCAGGGCTGCGACCGCATCGGCGACGTGACCATCCAGCGCAGGAAACGGATCGGCCGCGCCGAGGAAATGTGTTGGACCGGGGTCGAACGTGAGACCGAGGAGTTCGCATCCGACGAGTCGGGCGAAGCGGCGACACTGGCGGGCGTGCATGGGGGACCGCGCCCCGAGCACACGGTCGCCGACAACCGTGACCGTCGTCGTTGCCGACACCATCGGCCCGGCCGTTGCCGGCGAAGAAACGAGCGAGTTCACCCGCTGGCTGAGGAGTTGCGTGCCGGTGGCAATGCCCCGCTCTGCGATGGCGAGACCGCAACGGCGAGCGAACATCGGCCACAGCTCGGGCGAACCGGGACCACGCCGGTCATGTCCATCGAGGCCGTTGATCACTCGACACTGCATCGTGTGGAGGAGGTCGGTCACCGACAGCTCGGGAAACCGGACGAGGTTGAGCACCGCGCCGACCTCGTCGGCCTCGAGTGTCGCCCCGTTGCGCAGACGGAGTCCGGTGGTGCGCGTGTCCCGCGTGTGGCGCACGGCTGACGTGAAGTCCATTGTTCCGAGGGCCATCGCGCTCCCGAGCCCGAGCCTGTGGTCGACGCGTTCGACGATACGGGCCGCACGGTGGTCGAATCGGCCGATCGGTGCACCGACGATGATGAGGACACGGGCCATGTCCACACAGAGTCGGCGCCGACGCCCGAGATACGTCGAACGCGTCTGCCTGGTCAGATCAGTGCAGGTTGACGACAGTGCCGAGATCGGGCATCCGGAACAGGCGCTTGTCGTGGACGACCCGCTCGGCGGCGGCGGACGCAGAGATTCCGTACAGCGAGACCTCGCGAGCGATCGCTGCCGCGACGATCGGTGCGGCGAACGACGTGCCGCTCCACCGTGCCCAGCCCCGGTAGTCAGCGGTTGCCGGGTTCTTGTCGTCATGTGTGTCGACGCCATCGAAGAAATTACTGATCACATCGACGCCCGGCGCACACGCAGTCACCCATGATCCGAAGTTGGTGAACGGTGCAGGTCCGCTCGGCCCGAGGGCACCCACCGCGATGACTCCCGGCAGCGCTGCAGGCCAGGCAACGCGGCAGGTCGAGTCGTTTCCGGCGGCGGCCACGACCACCGTACCCTCGTGCTGGATGCGGGCGATCGCCTGCGAAAGGGCAAGGGGTGCAACGTCTGCCTCGGTGTAGCACGAGCAACTGAGCACCAGGATGTGGGGACTGCCTTCGTCGACGAGTTGATTGACCCGGTAGGCAATGTCGGCATCGTCACCCTCGCCGGTGTTCTCGAGGACCCGACCGAGCGTGACGTCCGAGTGAGGCGCCAGTCGGGAGAGCAGACCGGCGATGAAGGTTCCGTGACCGGCGACCGGGTCGAGCCAATCGTTGTGATCCATGTCGGGATAATCGAGGTTGTCGGTTGGGTCGAAGTGCGGCGCTGTCGGTACCGCCGCGTCGTATTTGGTCGGGCCCCATGGCTGCGGCTGGTGCGCCAGAACCCGGGCGAGACCACCGCCGAGAGAGACCGGTGCCAGGCCTGTGTCGAGCACGACGATCGAGCACAGCTGGCCCGGCAAACCGTGTGGGTCACGCAGGAGTTCGGCGTGTCTGCCGGTGCGCTTGACACTGCTGTGCGACGGTGGCTCGCCTGTACCTGCACTCGGCGGCGACGCGCAGCATCCAAGGGGAGTACCGCATCCGCATCCGCAGCCGGCGTTGGCATTTGCATGCACGGCAGGGTTGGCGTGGACGGCTGGGTTGGCGTGGACGGCTGGGTTGGCGTGGACGGCTGGATTGGCGAACATTGCTGCCTCCGCGTGGGCTTCAACGGCAGCGAACAGGATGTGATTGGGCTGGGCCCGCCGACCGCGGGCGCGCAGGGCAGCGGCGATGCCGAGCTCGCCGGGCACGCCGGTCACGAGCACCAGAGCCGGACCGATCGGCAGAATCGTGAAGTCCTCACGGCCGGTCAGTTCGACGAGCTGTGGCACTGCAGAGGCATCGATGACCAGCTCGCCCGGCCGGTACGCGAATCCACCACCGGATCCGCTGAAGCGGACCGTCTCGGCCCACCGGCGAGTCGCGCTGACGTGTTCGGTCGTGCCCGTCGGCTGCTGGTTCGCGTCGGGCCGCTGTGGGTCTCGTGTTTCCATGACTTCCTCTCCTCGCTCCGTCGACGTGCAACGCGAACTACGGTGGTCATCGACCAGACGGCCGAGGTGTCCAGCATGACAGATCGAAAAGACCGTCCGGTCGGTTCGGGCGACGACCTGCAATCGTTGTCACGGCGTGGCTTCGACCTCGTCCAAGCAGATCCGGAGATGGCCGAGCGTCTCCTGTGGGTTGTCGTTCGCGCGACTGACGAGGGCGACGTCGATCCCACGACGCATGTGACAGCCCTCTGGGGTCTCGGACGACTGGCACATGACCGCGGCGCGATCGACGACGCACTCATCGTGTACAGAGATGCCGTCACGATGGCACTGGATACAGATTGCTCCGAACTCGCTGCCGAGGTTCGGGTCAGCTGGTCGGTCTGTCTGCAGGCGAGTGGTGAGACCGATCACGCGCTCGAGCAGTTGGCGATCGCCGAGCCGTTTCTCAGCGGGGCGTCGGCCGGTCGGTTGCACATGCAACGTGGCTTTCTGATGGCGATTCTCGGCGAACGTTCGGCTGCGATCGAGCAGTACAACCGCGCCCTGCCATTGTTGGTCTCGGCCGGCGACGAGCTTGCCGTGACGCGGCTGATCTCCAACCGAGGCGTGCTCCATCTCCAGCTCGGGGATTCGGCGCGGGCCAGCACCGACTTCCTCGAATCGCAGAAGATGGCCGAACGGCTCGGACAGCGGGTTCTGGCCGCAGGCGCATTGCACAACCTGGCCTACCTCGATGGTCGACTCGGACGCTTTCCGGCGGCATTGCGCGGATTCGCCGCAGCGCGCCGGCACTACGCCGATGTTGGTTCCCCCGGCCGCTACATCGGCGACCTGGACATCGACGAATGCGGCGTGATGATCGAAGCGGGACTCGG
>JAYTOM010000461.1:0-21985 GCA_043747765.1 Actinomycetota bacterium | reverse complement strand
GTCCGAAACTACCTGTCGGTGGCCAGCGGGACACTGCTCGTACGAAAGCGACGCAGTCGCAGGCTGTTCGAGACCACGAACACACTGGAGCACGCCATTGCCAGCCCGGCCAGCATCGGGTTGAGCAAACCAGCAGCGGCCAATGGCAGTGCGGCGACGTTGTAGGCGAATGCCCAGAACAGGTTGGTCTTGATGGTCCTCAGCGTTGCCCTCGACAGACGGATCGCGTCGACAGCGGCGCGCAGATCACCGCGCACCAGCGTGATGTCGCTGGCCTCGATCGCGGCATCAGTTCCGGTCCCCATTGCCAACCCGAGATCGGCTTGGGCGAGGGCCGCAGCGTCGTTGACACCATCGCCGATCATTGCGACCACTCGACCCTCTGCTTGCAGCCTGCGGATCACGGCGACCTTGTCCGCCGGCAGGACTTCGGCGATGACTTCGTCGATGCCGACCTGTGCTGCGACGGCACGCGCGGCTCGTTCGTTGTCACCGGTGAGCAGCACGGGTCGCAGCCCGAGCGCACGAAGGCCGCCGATCGCCACTGCCGACGTCGGTTTGAGTGTGTCGGCCACCACGACGACAGCGCACACCTCGCCGTCCCGACCAACGAAGATCGGTGTCCGCCCCGCCGCTTCTGCTTCGTCGCGCGCAGTGGCCAGGCGGTCGTCGAGATGGAGCGACCGATCGGCGAGGAACCGTTCCCGACCGGCGATGACGGCGTGACCGTCGACGACGCCCTCGACACCGAGGCCCGGCGAGTTCTCGAACCCGGTCACCGGCGCGAGGGTGATGCCACGAAGTACGGCGCCCGTCGCAACTGCCTGGGCGATGGGGTGTTCGGAGGCGTGCTCCAGCGATCCAGCGAGGAACAGTGCTTCGACCGGTGTGACGGAGTCGGTGGTGATCACGTCGACGAGCGACATCTTGCCCGTCGTCACGGTGCCGGTCTTGTCGAGCACGACGGTGTCCACCTTGCGCGTCGATTCCAGCACTTCCGGACCCTTGATCAGCACACCGAGTTGGGCGCCGCGGCCGGTTCCGACCATCAACGCGGTCGGGGTCGCCAATCCGAGCGCGCACGGACAGGCGATGATCAGAACCGCCACGGCGGCGGTGAACGCCGTCGTGGAAGCATTGGTCGAGGCAGCAGTCAACCAGAACCCGAGCGTCGCCAGGGCGAGAACGATCACAACAGGGACGAAGATGGCCGAGACCCGGTCGGCGAGCCGCTGCACCTCCGCCTTGCCGGTCTGGGCGTCTTCGACCATCCTGCCGATCTGCGCGAGCGCGGTATCGGCGCCGACCCTGGTGGCCCGTACGACGATGCGCCCACCGACGTTGGTGGTGGCGCCCGTCACGGGGTCGCCGGGGGCGACTTCGACCGGTACGGCTTCACCGGTCAGCAGCGAGGCATCGATGGCCGACGTCCCATCCGCGACGATTCCGTCGGTGGCGATCTTCTCGCCGGGACGGACGACGAAGACATCACCGACAACCAGTTGTTCGATGGGGATACGGCTCTCCATGCCGTCACGGATGACGCCGACGTCCTTCGCGCCGAGCTCGAGCAGTGCTTTCAGCGCTGCACCGGAGCGGCGCTTGGCGCGGGCTTCGAAGTACCGACCGGCGAGGATGAACACAGTCACTCCGGAGGCGACTTCGAGGTAGATCTGCGAGGAGCCCATGCCGCGTTCGGGGCGGATCGAAAATCCGTGACGCATGGACAGCCGACCGGCTTCACCGAAGAACAGCGCGTACAGGCTCCAGCCGAATGCCGCGATCGTTCCGATCGAGATCAGGGTGTCCATCGTCGCCGCACGGTGACGAAGATTCGCCCACGCTGCTTTGTGGAACGGCCACGCACCCCACGTGATCACCGGCGAAGCGAGGACCAATGACAGCCACTGCCAGCCGTCGAACTGCAGTGACGGGACCATCGCCATGGCGATCACCGGTGCCGCCAATACTGCCGAGATCGTCAGGCGTCGGCGGAGCTGACGAGTAGTGTCCTCGGCCAGCGTCACGGCTGCAGCACCATCGCCGCCCTCGCGCGCCGGCGACCGGGGAACGCGAGCCGTATATCCGGTCGCCTCGACCTGTGCGATCAGATCGGCCGGCGTGACCGTGTCGGAGAACGTGACTTTGGCCTTCTCGGTCGCGTAGTTGACGGTCGCGGCGACACCATCCATCCGGTTCAGCTTCTTCTCGATCCGCGCTGCGCACGACGCGCACGTCATTCCACCGATATCGAACTGGATCTCGTGATCTGTTGATGTGGTCAGGGGATTCACTGGGCCACCTCGTAACCCGCCTCGTCGACGGCGGCCGCTATCGCCACCGGATCGATCGGGCCATCCGATTCGACGGTCACGGCGCCGGTGGCGAGATCGACAGCGACGCCGGTGACGTGTTCCACACTGGATACTTCCTCGGTCACGGCAGCGACGCAGTGGGCGCAGGTCATCCCGCTGACGGTGAAAATCGTTGTGGTTGCCATCGTGCGCTCCTCGTGCTCGGGTACCCCCCTGGGGTACATTCACCCTATACCCCGACCGCCTTTTTGCAACCCTCTTCAGATGTACCCCATAGGGGTATGCTCTGCGCATGGACGTCCAGGCCGATGTGGCAGCTCGCGGATACAGCCCCGACAAGAAGGCCTACGTCAAACGGCTTCGTCGAATCGAAGGACAGGTTCGCGGACTGCAGCGGATGATCGACGAGGACACCTACTGCATCGATGTCCTGACCCAGGTCAGTGCCGTCACCAAGGCCCTGCAGAGCGTTGCCGTCGGCCTCCTCGAACAACACCTGCGACACTGCGTCGCCAATGCTGCGACGAACGACCCGGATCACCTCGACAAGATGGTCGGCGAAGCAACCAAGGCGATCGAGCGGATCCTGCGGTCGTAGCCAACACCTCACCTGATGATGTGCCCGAGGAGATTTTCGCCACCGGCGGCGGCCTGAGGTCAACTGGCGAAGTAGGCGTTCACGTCCGCCAACAGATGGGTGGCCTGTTGGGTGAAGATGCACACCTTTGCGCCCACGCCGATCTTGGTGATCACCGCGTTCGCGATTGTCGTCCCGACTCCGTAGTTGAGATTCGACGTCGTCGACGGCTGGGTACCGCATGGGTACACGGTCGCGTAGCCGGCGGCCTGCGATTCCGTCACCGTCACGTTCAACACCACTGCGGTGGCGTTGGCGGGAACGCCCCCACGCCCGGCCACGACGACCTCGGTCACCGATCCGGGCGGTCGGACACCGATGTTCTGCGACTGACCATCGACCGTCGGGCCACTGCCCCTCGACTCGAGCAGACGGGCGGGCACCAGCGGGATCAGGGTGGAATCGGCCGGGAAGTATCCGCTCACGTCCGCAATCAGGTGCACCGTCTGCTGCGTGAAGATGCAGACTTTGCCCCCGGCACCAATCTTGCTGACGACTGCGTCGGGAATCGTCTGACCGGCGACGTAGTTGAGGTTCGAGGCCGTCGGCGGCTGAGAACCGCACGGGTACACCGTTGCATAGCCTGGACCTGCCGCTTCGGTGACCGTCACGTTGAGCACCGCTGCGGTGGCGTCGACAGGAATGCCCGCCCGACCAGCGACCTGCACCTCCGTCACCGATCCTCTCGGCCGTAGTCCGATACCACTGCCCTGCCCGTCCGTCGTGGGGTTCCCGGGGCGAGAATCCAACAGCCGAGCGGGGAGCAGCGAGGTGAGGCTCGAATTCGGCGGGAAGTATCCACTCACGTCCGCGACGAGGTGAACCGCTTGCTGCGTGAACAGACAGACCTGTCCACCCCCGCCGACTCTGACGACAACCAGATTCGGGATGGTCGACCCGGTCACGTAGTTGAGGTTCGACGCGGTCGGTGGATTCCCGCCGCAGGGATACAGCGTGACGTAGCCAGGAGCCTGGGCTTCGGTGACCGTGATGTTCAGAACGACAGCCTCCGCATTCGCGGCGACCCCACCGCGACCGGCCACGGTCAATGCCGTCACGCTGCCGGGTGTACGCAGACCAATTCCGTTGGACTGGCCGTCAACGGTGGAATGCCCGTCGCGCGTCTCCAGCAGTCGGGTCGGGAGCAGCGACACGAACGGCGCGTATGGCGGCTTCAGCACATTCGACTCGGTGAACGGTCCCGACCCGACAGCGTTTCTGGCGACGACGCGGAAACTGTACGTCGTTCCGTCCAACAGGCTCGGGAAAGCGAGCGTCGTCGACGGTGTGTCGACCGGGGCCCGAGCCGCACCATCGATGATCTCGGTCACCGTGTAGCCGATGATCGGCGAACCACCGTCTCCGAACGGCGCGGCCCAGGTCAGGGTCGCCGCATGATCGCCCGGCGTGGCCACCACCGAGCGTGGCGCACCGGGCGCCTGGGCTGCGCCGCATCCGTAGATCGACACATCGTCGATGAACCACCCGGGGAACTCGTCGATCGGGCCGGGGAAGTTGTCGGTCGAGAACCGGAACCGGATCCCGACGCTGCGTCCTGCCAACGTACTGAGGTCGACGCGAGTCGTCTGGTAGTTGGGGCTGGTGATACCGAATGCGGCCTGACCGGCGAGTTCGTTCGCCAAGGCCGGTGCGCCGGGCGAAACAGGCTCAGGATCGTTGATCAGCGTCCCGTTGTAGCCGTTGATCGTGCCCGGAAGGGTGCTGATGTCCTGCCAGGTCGCCCCATCCGTCGTGTACTCGACAACCCCACCGTCGTACATGGTGTCGCCCCCCGGCGTGGCCCCTCCATGCCCGTCGGTGGAGAACGAGTGGTCGAAGCGAAGGTACGACGGGCCCGTCGGGATCAGTACACGGACACTGGCGGTGAACGTCGAGATGCCGCGCGGCCCGCCGGCATCGGAGACATGGATCGAATGCGAACCGCTCTGCGACGAAGCTGTCGTGTACATCCACGGTGCGCCGCCGCCGGTGGTTGCGGTCGACCAGTTCCCACTCGACGGGTTTTCCATGTTGTCGGTGAATCCAATGGCGTTCTGCACCGTTCCAGCGCCGCACAACGGTGCAGGAAGATACGCGGCCGGTTCGCCGCCGGCCGGGCCGGTGGTCGGATGCAGGTTCATCTCGGTCGCCACAACAGCCTTGGACACCTGCTGGCAATCCGTTGCCGTGAAGATCGAACCGCCGACGGGCGTCGTGCCGAGCAGGTTGGTGCAGGCCTGCGGCAGAATGTTGAAGAGGTCCGCGTAGTCCGAACC
Source organism: Actinomycetota bacterium (assembly GCA_043747765.1). Lineage (GTDB taxonomy): Bacteria > Actinomycetota > Acidimicrobiia > Acidimicrobiales > Ilumatobacteraceae > WLMZ01. The sequence goes on along the minus strand of JAYTOM010000461.1, from coordinate 16,757 downwards.
GGGGGTGAGCAGGGTCGTCTCGGCCTGATAGTAGATCGCAGCGGTCTTGGCATTACCGAGGCCGTTCACGGTCTGGCCGTTGAAGGTGTCCCCCTGGGCAATCAGGTACGCAGCCTTGTTGTTCACACCGCTGTTGGTGTGCACACCATTGTCGTCGGCCCTACCGAAGTGGAAGAACGGGCTCGTCATCTTGTCCGGATCGGAATAGAAGGTCGGATCCTTCATCGACCGGATCGGGCCGCCGGGCAGATCCTCACCGAGCAGCCACCTGTTCGCAGGCAACACCACTTGGGCACCCTGCTGGATCAGTTCGCCCATCACGTCGGACATCGACTCGTTGATCGCCCCGGAGTCCGCGTAGTACAGCAGGGCCGAGGTGTAGTCGGTGAGGCCGTGGGTCAATTCGTGACCGACGACATCGGCAGCACTCGCGTAGTTCTGCCCGTAGACCATCTGGGCACCGTTCCAAAAGGCATTCTTGTATGGGCAGGAGCTCGCACTGGGACAATATCGGACGGTCGACTTCAGCATCAGGCCGTGCCCGTCCAGACTGTCCCGCCCGAAGTTGTTCAAGTAGAAGTTGTAGGTGACCCCGGACAGGTCGTACGCCGAGTTGGCGTCGACGTTCCCCGAAATCTGCGGCTGGCCCTCGGTTCGTACGGGGTTCACGCAGGCCTCGCCAAGCATCGCGTTCTCCATGTTGTCGCAGATCTGACGAGCCAGGAAGTCGTTCCTCTGACTGAACGTCAACGCCACGTAACCGGCGTGCGCGTCGATCAGCACGAAGCGATCGATTTCACCGAGCGCAGTCCGAACATCGGTACGCCAAACGAGACGAGGTCCAGCAAGATCGTCCGCAGCGCCGATCAGCGCAGGGTCGTAGATCGAGAGTTGAGGCGCACTCGCCGTCAGCTCTGCAGCGGTCGCGCCGTCCCGCCGGACGGTGGTCGCGACAGCGGTTGCCGCCGCCTGGTCAGAACTGACATTCGCCGTCGTGTCGACGTTCAACCCCGCCGACGCCCGACCGGTCGCCGAGACAACAGCGCCGGCGGCGTCGATCTGCACTGCGACCTGACCGGCGATGACGGGCACGCCCCGGAGCGTCTGCTGATAGCGCACCGCGCCGCCGACCCCGCTCCAACCGGCGAAGGTGGCCGCTTCGGTGAGACTCGATGTTCCGGAAGCCGCACCGAACAGCGTCCCGTAGCGGTCGACGAAGTGGCGTCCGGCAGTGGACAAGTCGCCACCGCCGTCTGCTGCGGCGACTGGCGCCTGCAGGGGGTTCTCGGCAGATCCGCCGATGAACGTGACGCCACCTGACGCCTGCCGCGCTGCGAACCGAGCCGCACCCCCCGCTGATGCGTCCAACTCGGCCCGCAACGTCTTGTCCGAGTCACCACTTCCGTCGCCCCGGCCCGACGGGGTGGCCCGAGCGTTGTCGGCACTGATCGACACACAGGCCAGGAAAGCGACGAGGCATGCAACAGATGCGACCATCGTTGTCCTGTGATGCATCCGAACGTTCTACCAGGATCATGCGTCGGCATCGACAGCACGATGGCTAGCGCGGGAGGAGCAGGATGATCAGGGTCGACCAGACGAGATGGGTGACGATCGGCGCCAGGAGCGCTCCGGTGATGTGGCGTTCGATCACGAAGACGGCGCCCATGATGATTGCGGCCAGAATCAACGCCGCATTGCCCGACACTGCAGTCACTCCTACATACAGGATCACCGAGAGGACAAGAGCGTGGTGGGGGCCGATCGCATCGATCAGTGCGCCGCGGAAGAACATCTCCTCCGCAAGTCCATTGACCAGGGCGACGGTCAGCACTGCTGCGAGGGATCCGGCGTCAGCCTTGCCCAACACACTGTGGATCGGACCGGCCAACACGGTTATCTGCTTGCCGATCTGAGATCCGCCGAGGAAGAGACCGAAGGTCAGAACACCGAGCACCACGCCAGCGGCCAATTCTGCCTGGAGCGCCAGTGTCGGGCTGCGCCATTGCACTGGACCGTACAACAGGCTCGACACGATCCAGACGGCTGCCAGAGCGAAGCCGGCGATGTACAGGCCGGTGCTGCCCCTCGGCAGCCGGAGCGTCGCCCCGATCAGCGCCGAGCCGACCACAACCGTGGCGACGATCAGGACGCGTCTCTTCGGGCCGGCATTGCCGATCACCGAAGTGTGGAGACGTTCATCGCGGAGGGGTTCAGGAGGAGGCATCAGCAGGTGAAGCGGCGACGTCGTCGGATGAGTCGATTTCTTCGGCGTCGCTCCGATCATTCTCGCTCGCCTTGCGCTCGTTGCGGCCTTTCAGCGCAATCTGCATCGCCTCCCGGAACGACATCGGACGGTGCCCGGACAACTGCTCCAGTCGACGTTCCGTAACAACCACCTCGTTGGTCATCGAATCGACCAGCGAACGCGCTGTCTGGCGATCCACATCGGTGACCAGACGGAGCCAATGCGAGGACAGGGCCGGCGACAACACGGGCACCGGCACGATGTACAGCCGCTTGTGCTTCTCGGCTGCTGTGCTCTGCAGCATCTCCTTGTACGTCATCGATTCCGGCGCGCCGACCTCGTAGTGACCGGCGGCGGCGTCCAGTTCCATCGCTGCGACAAGGTAGACCACGACATCGGCAAGCGCGATCGGCTGGGTTTTGGTCTGCACCCATCGCGGGGTGATCATGACCGGCAGACGCTCGACGAGTTGCACCAGGATCTCCCAACTGACGCTCCCGTCACCGACGACGATTCCGGCGCGCAGCGCAACGGACGGAACAGCGGCGGCAAGAATGTTCTCGACCTCGCGTCGGCTGCGCAGATGCGGAGACAGGTCGTCGTGCTCGTCGCCCAGCCCACCCATGTAGACGATCCGTCGGAGCCCTGCCGCCTTGGCCGCATCGGCGAAGTTCTGCGCGCCCTGACGATCGCGCTCGACAAAATCCGCCTTGTCCAAGGTGTGCACGAGATAGAACGCGGTATCGCAACCTTGCATCGCAGCCGCGATCGAGTTCCGATCGCTGACGTCCCCGTAGACACATTCGGCATGGTCTCCGACATCGGATTCGGGATGTGGTTTCGGCGTCCGTGTCATGACCCGCACCTGATGTCCGTGCTCGAGCAGAACCGGCACGAGGTTCGCGCCGACGAAGCCGGTACCACCGGCGACGAGGATTTTCATGACAGGTGAGTACCCACCGGAGATGACAGACAGACCGGACTACGGTGTCGCGATGGACACGCTCTACACCGCAACCGCCACTGCCACAGGAGACGGCCGCAACGGTCACGCCACCAGCGAAGACGGCATCCTCGACCTCGATCTGCGCATCCCGACCCAGATGGGAGGCGCTGGTGGCGCCACGAATCCGGAACAGCTCTTCGCCGTTGGCTACGCGGCATGTTTCCACTCGGCGATGAAGGTGGTCGCCGGACGCGAGAAGCTCGATGTGACCGGCACGGAAGTGTCGGCCAGCGTTTCCATCGGCACGATCGACAACGGCGGATTCGGTCTCGCCGTCGAACTCGATGTCTACGCACCGGGACTCGAGCGCAGCGTCGCCGAGGACCTCGTCGCCAAGGCACATCAGGTGTGCCCGTATTCGAACGCGACGCGCGGCAACATCGACGTCACGCTGACGATCATCTGAGCGCTGCGACCATGAATGATCCGGACATGACCGAGGGCACCCCCTCAGTGATCCTCGAGCGCATCGGAACTGGTGTCGCCGTGATTCGCCTCAACCGACCACAGCGGCTGAACGCGCTCAGCTTCGGGTGTGTGGCCGACCTGCACGACGCGTTGGACGACGTCGCAGCCGACGACTCGCTGAAGGTCGTGGTGCTCACTGGTTCAGGCCGTGGGTTCTGTGCAGGCCTCGACCTCAAGGACTTCGGTCGAGTGCCCGACGTGGGCGCGCATCGCCATCGTCATGCCGGGATCAGCGGTCAGGCGTTCCTGTCGAACCTCGCTCAACACATCCACGACACGCCACAGATCGTTGTTGCGGCGATCAACGGACCTGCGTACGGCGGCGGGCTCGCCCTGGCCTGCGCGTGTGATGTCCGCATCGCAGCGAGTTCGGCGACGATGGCCTCGGCATTCATTCGTACCGGTCTGACCGGAACCGATGTCGGCATCACCTATTTCCTGCCCCGCTTGATCGGCGCTTCGCGGGCGTTCGACATGATCGTCACCGGACGCACGATCGGTGCTGACGAGGCGGAACGGATGGGTCTCGTCTCCCGCGTCGTCCCCGATGCCGATCTGTTGACCACTTCACTGGAGATGGCCGGCCAGATCGCCTCGTTCACGTCGTTCGGGCTCCGGCGCACCAAAGAAGTGATGTGGCACAACCTCGACGCTTCCAGCGTGGCAGCCGCGATCGCACTCGAGAACCGCAATCAGGAACTGGGAGCGCGTGAACCCGAAGTCATCGAGTTCATGCAGAACTACAGCCAGCTCGTGCGGCGACCCGACGACGCAGGAAGTGCAGCGCAATGAATCCCGAGGCACCGGTCAGTCCGGCCGCGGCGAATGCCCCACGATAGTTGGACAGGCTGACGACGACGCCCAGCAGTGGCGCGCCGATTCCGTTCGACAGGTCGAAGAACACCGAGAACGTGCCGACCGCGTGGCTGCGCTCGGCTTCGGGCGCGTCGTCGACGACAGCGGTGAACAACGCCGGGAAGAGCAGCGATTGCCCGATGCTCAGCAAGGCAGTTGCGATGTAGACGCCGATGATCGACGGCCACGCACCGAGCAGCAGCAGCGCAGTCGCTGACGACGCGAGGGCGACGACGGACGCCTTCCGCCAACCGAGACGGTCGGGAAGTCGAGCCCCGAACAGCCGGATCAAAAGCACGGTTCCGGCGTACACGGCGAAGATCGGTCCGACGTCGCCGATGTGGATCTTCTTCGCGTACAGGGCGAGGAATGCGGCAAAACCAGCGAACGGAATCAGGCCCAGGAACAGCACGAGTCCAGGTCCGAGCGCAGCACGATGGAGCACGGTGGCCGGCTTGTGGTCGGAGATCTCTCCGACGGGCGTCTTCAACCCGAACAGGGCAGCAATCAGCGCCAGGCCACCCGCGCACAACCAGGTGGAGTGATAGCCGTGTGCCGAAGCCATCCGCTCGCCGAGGTTCGGCCCGAGTGCGAGTCCCGCGTAGAGCGCCACCGAGAAATACGATGCCGCCTCACCGCGACGGTCGTCCGGGGACATGTCCTGCACGGCTGTCGCCAACCCGACGAAGACAGCAGCCTCGCCGATTCCGGCCAGGATTCGCAGACCGATCAGGACCAACGCGCTGTCGGAGAAGCTGAAGCTGGCCGTCGCGACGGCCACGATCGTCGCCCCACCGACGACGAGCAGTCGGCGCCCCTTGCGGTCGCCGAGGCGGCCGGCCCACGGGCGCAAGATCGCCGCAGCAATCGAGAAGATGCCGACCGCCAGACCGACGACGAACCCGTTCTCGTGCAACTCGTCATGCACGTACTTCGGCAGCGTGGGGAGCAGCGCTCCGAGCCCCGTGAAGTAGGCCAAGGTCGCCAGGGTGATCATTGCAAACGGGAACGTGACCAGCGGTTGGCGGTTCTGCTGATTCTGTGGTCGCTCGTCGCTACCGCCGATCGCCGCGGCCGAAGTTTCCATGGAGACCCAAGATTCGCAGATCAGCAACCACTCCGGCGATCCGGTCGACCAGCGTCACACCGAGCGATGGATCAAGGCGGCGATGTCGGTGCGAACAGCATCGAGGCGCAATGCGGTCGACTCGGTGCCATCCTTGACCCCGTGTTGGATGCCGATCTCGACGGGACGAACACGAGCGCCCCGCCGACCAGATACGGCAGATCGGTGCAGATCGCTGTCTCGCTCGGCGTTGTCGCGTTGATCTTCGGATTCCTGTTTCCGAAGTTGGCCGACTACGGCCAGGTCTGGAAGTCGGTACGACAGATGACATGGCTGCAGATCAGTGCGCTCGGCCTCGTGGCAATCGTCAACCTCGTCGGCTACCTGCCATTGCTGATGTCGGTCCTGCCAGGGGCCACAGTGCGTGAAGTCGCTGTCGCCAACTTTGCCTCGACTGCAATCTCCAACACGTTGCCGGGTGGTTCTGCACTCGGCGTCGGCGTGACCGTTTCGATCCAGCGCAGCTTCGGTATTCCTCCGGCGGACATCGCGCTCGGCGCAGTGATCTCAGGAATCTGGAACAACTTCGCCAAGATGGGACTGCCCGTTCTGGCGCTCGGCTTGCTGGCGGTCACCGGCGAGGCGGGAAGTGGCTTGACAGCCGCAGCCGTCGCCGGCGTGGTCGTGTTGGCAGTGTGCATTGCCCTCTTCGCCTTGCTGTTGCGCAGCGAAGGGCTGGCCGCCGTCGTCGGAGGCGGCGCCGAATGGTTCGTGGGCCGAGTGGCGCACGTTATCAAACGCTCCCCTCCAACCGGCTGGGCCGCTGGCGCTATCCGCTTTCGCGCCGGCGCCATTGGGCTGCTGAAGCGTCGATGGATCCGCATTTCGCTCGCCACCGTGTTGACCAATCTGCTGTTGTACTGCGTGTTGCTCGTGGCAATTCGGGTCGTTGGCGTCTCGAATGATCAGGTCAGCTGGATCAAGGTCCTCGCCTCGTTCGCATTCGTACGCCTGATCTCAGCCATCCCCATCACACCCGGCGGTATCGGCGTCGTCGAACTCGGTCTGACGGCGGCCCTCGGCCACGACCTCGGCCACGCCGGGCAGAACCAGATCGCAGCCGCAGTCCTGGTGTATCGCGCCCTGACATGGTTCGCTCCGATTCCGCTCGGCACGGTGTCATGGATGTTCTGGCGGGCCAAATCGTCGTGGCGGCACACCGTCGAGCAGCGACGCGACCAGACCGTCTGACGCCACGCCGGTCTGCGCCAGGCATCTCCTTGCCCGCGCACGAGCGCCGAAATTCAGCTCGCAGTGCGCTCCGCAACAGCGGCGACAGCCTTGTGCGGATTGCGCATCGGCGCCCACGGATCGCCGAGGGCCTCCTGGAACAGTTCCATTGCGGCGATCTTGCCATCCTCGTCCAGTGCCGAGTTGAGCACGACGTCGACCGACGGCTTGAGTTCAGGACGCGCCTTGAGGATGTCCACCGCCAGTTGCTTCAGGGGCGTATCTGCTGGTGGTTCGGCTTTGACTCGCGCTGTTGCCATGCTGCAGCGTACGCGGAGATCCCCCGCGAACGGCTGATCAGCCCCGCTTGATGCGTCCGCGCAGTGCTGCGAAGCACATCGACATGCTCAGACCACCCAAGATCGCAATGGCGATCGCAGCTTTGCCGAGATCTGTCCATTCCCAGCCCTTCGATACGAGCGAACGGAGACCTTCCAGCAAATAGGTGACCGGATTGAGGCTGGCGACGGTGTCGAGCCAGCCGGACAACTGTGCTCGGGGTACCGACGACGACGTCAGGAACAGGAATGGGAAGAACAGCAGGAACGTCGAGTTGACCGCCGCTGGATTGCCGGTCTTCAAGGCAATCGCGTAGCCGAACCCGGAGAACGCCAGGCACCACAGCGCAGCGATGACCATGAACATCACGACACCGAGAACCCCGGTCTCGAACCTCACGCCGAGTACGAACCCGAGTCCGAGGATGGGGATGGTCAGCGCCAATGCGACCGCCACATCGGCGACCATGTGTCCGATCAGAATCGCAAAACGCCGGATCGGGGTCATCAGCAGTCGGTCCAGGTAGCCGTCCTGCACGTCCAGCACGAGCGCTGGTGCCCGAGACACACCGGTGACCCCGAGCAGGATCGCAGTCGGCATCTGGAATGCCTTGTAGTCGAAGTGCGCGCCGCCATTCTGAGTCAGCTTCGACAGCGTCGCAATGTTGACGATGAAGAAGAACAGGCTGATGAACACGGGCGGCGTCACGGCTTCCAGGTCACGCGGCACGCCACGGAGCGCGCGTCCCGCGATCGACGCGACGTCGCGACGGAAACCTGCCGGGCGTGCACGTAATTCGTTCGATGCCCGTGTCGGTGCAACCACGTCGGCAATGCTCATCGCTTGTTCTCCTTGCGCGGTGCCGACTCGGAGTCGGCGTCGTCGTGTTCGATGTGGCTGCCGGTCATCTCCAAGAAGACGTCGTCCAACGTCGGCGTCCGCAGGGTCAGATCACGCACCGCCACATCGCACTCGCTGAGTGCAACTGCAACAGGACTGATCGCTGCTGAGCCGCTCTCTGCCGTGATCACCAACTCATGGCCGTGCGCTTCCACTGTCTGCACCACCGCCAGGGCCAGGATGGTCGCGACGACCGGCGCTGCGTCGCGATCGAGTCGGGCGATGATGATGTCCGCGCCGACAGCGCGTTTGAGGTCCTCCGGCGTCCCTTCGGCGACGATCCGGCCACGGTTGATGATGCCGACCCGGTCGCACAGTTCATCGGCCTCTTCGAGGTACTGAGTGGTGAGGAAGATCGTCATCCCGAGTTCGGTATTGAGCCGGCGAACCTCGGCCCAGACGCTGGCCCGGCTGACAGGATCGAGCCCCGTGGTCGGTTCGTCGAGGAACACGATCTGTGGATTGTGGACCAGCGCAGCGGCGAGGTCGAGGCGTCGCTTCATGCCACCGGAATATGTGCCGATGGGGCGGTCCATCGCTTCGCTGAGGTCGATCAATTCGCCGAGCTCCTCGACTCGTTTGGCCATCACACTCTTCGGCAGCCCATACAGCAGGCCTTGCAGCCGAAGCAGTTCACGGCCCGTCTGCTTCGGATCGAGCGCCGCTTCCTGCAAGGCAACGCCAATCCGCAGACGCACATCACCGGCCTGCGTACCGACGTCGAAGCCAGCCACCGTCGCCGTGCCGCTGCTCGGCGCGAGCAACGTGCAGAGCATCCGCACGGTCGTCGATTTCCCGGCGCCGTTCGGCCCGAGAAAACCGTAGATCTCGCCGCTGGCGATTTCCAGATCGACACTGTCGACGGCAACGAACTCGCCGAACTGGCGCCGCAGCGAGCGAGTTCGGATCGCGGCATCACTCATCGGACGTCGATCATCGGGGCTGCCCGAAAGGGTCGTCGCAATTCAGTGGTCGTACACATGTTCGGAGAACCTAGCAAAGATCGGAGGGACACCTCGAGAAGACGTCGCCGACATCACGAACTCATCGCTCCTCACTCTCACACCTGAGAGGTCGAGCTTCTCGATCCGGTGCGTGACCACCGTGATCGCACTCGTCGCTTCATCTGCCGAGCGAACGTCTCACCACAGCGGTGCAGCGAGATCGCCGCTGTTCATCGCTCGTCCGGATAGATGACGCCGAGGGCGGCGCGGGCACCATCGAGGATCTCGAGGATTGCGATCGTGTCGGCGACCGGGACGAGTGGGCTCTCGAGCAGTCCTTCGCGCAGGCACCGCTCGACCTCGAGGATCTCCGGCCCGTAACCGTTGCCGCGCCCGGCGAGGGGGTCGGCGACGCGATATTCATCGCCGCCCGAATGAACGGTGAGTCCTGTCGGCCGATGGGCCTTTGGCTCGAACCTGATCCATCCGCGTGTGCCGAGGATCGCAGCTTCGTTTGGCGCGTCGGCGGACAGCGAGCACCATAGTTGCGCGAGAGGTCGATCACAGTAGAGCCATTCCATCGTGACGGTTTCGTCGGCGCCGGTCGGTGCGAGCGTACCGAGGGTGTGAACCACGTCGGGCCGTCCGAGGAAGTGGAAAGCGAACGTCGCCGGGTAGATGCCGATATCGAGCAGGGCTCCCCCACCGTTGTCGATGTCGTAGAGGCGGTGCCTGGCATCGAACGCGATGCCGAGTCCGAACTCGAAGCGCAGGCCGCAGACCTCGCCGATCGCGCCGTCGGCGATCAGTTGTTGTGCGTGCAACACGAGCGGATTGGTCCGAGTCCACATCGCTTCCATGGCGAAAACGCCAGCGTCGTGAGCGGCTTGGAAGACGAAGCGGGCGTCGGCAGCGTTCAGGCAGACCGGCTTCTCGATCAACACTGCTCTGCCCGCATCGATCGCGAGGAGCGCATGCTGCTTGTGGCCGGGGTGCGTGGTCGCGATGTAGACGACATCGATCGCGTCGTCGGCGACCAAACTTTCGTAGCTGCCGTAGTGGTGTTCGATGCTGTGCCGCTGAGCGAACTGGGCGGCACGGTCGGCATCGCGCGCGCCGACGGCGACGACCTCGTTTCCGTCGGTCAGACCGATGTCGGTGGCCAACTTTTCCGCGATGCCGCCCGCACCCAGAATCCCCCAACGCACCGGCCGGCCACTGGATAGTTCTTCGACCGTCATGGTTCGACCGTCAAGGTTGGACCGTCATGGTTCGACCATCATTGTTCGGGCTGTCTTGGTTCGGGCTGTCACGGTTCGACGTCATGACAAACGTGTCTGGCCGTCGACGCCGACCTCGTCGAGCACCGCGGGACCATCGTTGTGGCTATGTGTGAATCCGAGTGAGCGCTCGACCGAAATGGTGTCGGCGCTGCGGAACGCGAGGATGTACGCGCGCCTGAAGCCAGCGGTGTTGTTGCCGCCCGAGCCATGCATCACCCACTCGTTGTGCACGGTGCAGTCACCCCGCTTGATCGGCACGGGGACGACGACGTCATCGATTCGCAGGTCGGTCCCGAGCGCGTGCGAGGTGCCGCGCTCGCCGAACATCGGGGCGTGTGGGCGAAGCGCTGATTCGTGAGTGGTTTCCGGGACGAAACGCATGCAGCCGTTCTCGATCGTCGAATCGTCGATCGCCAGCCACACCGTTGCGGTGCGGGTGTCGGGGGTGTCCGGCCAGTAGGCCATGTCCTGATGCCACGCGAACACGGCATCCTGCTTGTACGGCTGCTTGGCCAGCAACTGGTCGTAGTCGAGTTCCATCCCGTTTCCGCACAATTGGCGAGCAACAGATGCGCTGCGCTGCTCGACGATGTTGTCGACCCAGGCCGGGTGGTAGCGGCGGGGCAGCATCACGTTGACGATCGAGAAGTCGGCTGGGTCACGGCCATAGTCGCCGGCCATGTCGCAGAAGTCCTTGCCTTCGACCGCGATCTCTCGGCGCAGGAACCGGTCGTAGTCAACCGCGATCTCGTCGATCTCGTCGTCGGACAACAGCCCGGCGAGATGCACGAAGCCGTGCCCAGCGAAATGGCGGCGATGCTCGTCGGTGACTTCGTACTCCCCGTCGAGCGCCGGTCGGTTCTGCACATCGGACATGTGCCACTCCTGTCGTTCGAGGATCCTCGTGATCTTCTCGCTGTCAACATAACGAGGCGGCACGGATGCGGACGGCACGCACCTCGAGAAAAGCAAAACCGGTGGGTCCAGATGCACTCCTCGCCCTTGAGCTTGGGTGCTGCGCAGTTGGACAGGCGGCGATTGTTGATGGAGAGCCAGGACTGGGACACGCGGCCGGTCGCAGTCGCCCGGATGCACCGCTGACTCGACGATCGCATCCGGGAGGTGCAATCGATCAACCATCCGACGCGCGATCTCGAGACGCGAGAGAAGTTCGGCACCGGCGAGATGCCAGCATCCGCAACGCTCACCATCCGGAAGAGTCGCGATGCGCCAGATCACGGCTGCAGCGTCGGACGCAAACGTCGGCCGACGCATCTCATCCGTAAACCATCGCGTTGCCGCGTCGTTCACGGCGTCCGTCGAGATGAACAGAACGTGCGCGCCCACAGCATTCGCCGCATTGACGACGTGCCGTGTCGCATCGACGATCGTCTCGCAGTCCTTCGCGTATGCAGCGTGGACCACGAGCGTCGGGTCCACCTTCGCCAAAGCAGCAGCAACGCCCGTCGGCTCGCGCAGGTCAGCGGCGACACAAACAACACCGGCGACGGCGCGCCGGTGGGTCAACGCGACGACACACTCGCGACGGCTCAGCGAGTGCAGCAGCCAGTGACCCAGCAAGCCGGAGGCACCGCTGAGCAGGACCGGACCCCTCCCCACCGGACGACAGTACCATCGTATGCACGCTCGATCAGAGGTGCGGAACAACCGAGGCGGTACAACTGATCACGACCGTGGCTCGATGACGGGGAGAGCGGCCAACATGGCGAGATTCGATGAGCCGAAGTACATGAGTTCGGGATCACCGTCGAGAACCACGATGCGGTAGCCGCTCTGGTCGAGGCCGATTGGCATAGAAACATCGTCGATGTCTCGTTGTGCGGCGACGGGCCTCACATCGTTCTCGGGGTCGCACGGCTCGCCTCGAGCGCCACGATGGAGCGTTGGTCGCCGCTGACCGCCGTGCCAGACACGGTGGTCACAGATGAAGACGTAGCCAATCTCTGGCGACTCGATTCGACGCGAGAGCTTTGGCTGGACGACACCAGCGTTGCGGTGCCGGCGGTACAGGCCGCCCATCCGGCGCCAGGGCAACCGGACTGCCACGATCGAACGCAGCCGCACGATTCAATTCGTGGCTCGCAGTCAAGATCACCGGCGGTGTCGGAACGATGTGGTGTGCGTACCTGTTTGCGCTTCTCGCTTTGATCGGCCTGCCAGATGCGGTCAAGGCGGGCAGACCAGCGATCATCTCGTGGATCGCCCAGACGTTCCTGCAACTCGTTCTCCTGTCGATCATCATCGTCGGCCAAACCATCGCCAGCGCTGCGACGGACAAGCGAGCGACCGACACGTACAACGACGCCGAGGCGGTTCTACGCGAAGCGCTCCAGATTCAGCAGCACCTCCAAGTCCAAGACGAAGCGATCGAACGAGATCCTCGCCCACCTCGGAATTGCCGCTGCTCTGACTGGTGAATCCGCCCAGACCTCCATCTAGATTTCCCTGGTGAGGCGGCGCTGAACTGAGCGCCCCGGCACCAGCACAGGCCACCAGCACCGGCGTCAGTGGGCTCGCATGAGGTTGGCCATGGTCAGACTTGGGGAGGGCTTGGCGAAGAAGAAGCCTTGGTAGGCGTCGCACCCGACGGCGAGGGCGGCAGCGTGTTGACCTGCTGTTTCGACGCCTTCGGCCGTGACGCAGAGACCAGCGGTCTGGGCGACCGACACGATGGCTTCGACGATCAGGTTACTCATCGTGTGGTGGGCGAGGTCAGCGATGAAAGTCTGATCGATCTTGACCGTGTCGACCGGACGTTGACCGAGATCTGGAGGTGTGAGCCGCTGCGTCCACGTTGCCAGGAACCCAGATCGAGACACCCTTGTTCCAGCACCCATCGTCCGATCTTTTGAATTTGCCCGGATCGTTCTGCCATGGGTATCTCAACCGACGGCGAGATGATCCCGTGACCGGGTCGTTCCCATCGCAGGAGCGATTCAGCGCCGAGAATTCGCCCATCAGCGGTAGAAACGATCGGCTGATATGCGCAGCAGAACTCGCCACGGTCGAGAGCACCGAGCTCAGTCGCTGTGCGATCGGCGAGCTGAAGGACGCGCTCGCCACCGTGGCGAAGCGGGAACGTGAACACCGCTCGCAAACCTCGATTGACAGCCTGCGAAGAAAAGCAGTTGCTCGAATTGCAGCGCCGACGAATCGGACGCAGCGACATGTCGCGGCTCGAGCTCGGACGAGATGAGTGTGACCCCAGTACGTCGATGAGGATCCCGACCGTCCTTGATGGCCAACAAGACACCTATCTCAGGGACGACACATCTTCCGGCGATACGGCACACAGCACTTTCTGGATTCGCCGCTCCGACAAAGGCATGGGAAATGACGATGCCTGGCTGGCCTGCGATCACCAGCACCCGCGCTAATCTGGCGCGCGTCCGAAAAGTCGGTCAGCGGCGTCGGTCAGCGGCGCGCGTTCTGTTTGTACCGGTCACAGGGGTCGCGGCGGTTCAAATTCGGGGTAGTCGGCGCGATCGATCAACCGCTCGAAGACGAACTCGTGTTTGAGGAACGACGTCTCGCGTTCGTGACCGGGCGTCGATGGGCTCAACGGCGACATCTGCAGCAGGCGCCAACCGTCGATCAGAGCGCCGACGCCAGTGACGTAGGGCGGATCGGTCGCCGGTTGCGGACCCGTGCCGGCGGTACCGTCGAAGAACGACCAGCCGAGCACGTGAGCGTCGAGCGACGGACTGGCAAGCCAGAGCATCAGTACCTGTTGTCGTGTACTCACGGTGTACACAGAGCGGCTCGGCGCTCGGTTCGCGTGAGGTACCAGTCGACGTCGAAGCGATCGTCTCCCGTGAGGTACCGCCACAAACGTGCCCGCTGCACAGTTTCCAGTCGATGCGTCGCCGGCTCGTACCAGGACTCGGTGCGCCGCAGCGCAGCGGCCACCGAGCCGGGCTCCATGCGGGCGAACATGTGGTCGTCGTTTCGGTTGCGCGCCGCGAGGTCGCTCGTGTCCCACAATCGCACCTGTGGTTCCGTCGGATTCAACCGCAGCTTGCCCATCACCCGCTCGCTGATGCCGCGGTTCGGCGCGCCCGCATGCCACAGGCCCTGGTGGAAGATCACCACCGTGCCAGCAGGACCGCTGAAGTACTGCTCGCCCGCAAGGTGCTGATAGCGAGAGACCTCGTCCATGTTCACTCGCCGCAGGTGGCTCCCGGGCACGAACCGTGTGCCGCCCTCGCCGCATGCGACATCGTGCGGAAACCAGAACAGCTGGATGTCGAAGGCGAGACCCTCATCGATGATCGCGTCGCAGTGCAGCCCCTGCGCGTGAAGGTCCCCGGCAGCCTTGATGTGGACGAAGTGATGGTCAACGACCGGTCTCGCCCCAACCAGCGACTGGATCGCCCCGGCAACGACAGGCACCCGCACCATCGCCCCGAATGCAGAATCGGCAGCGTACGCATCGTGCAGCGTGGTGCCGGACTGCGGTAACCGCGAGCTGCTCACCTCACCGTCAGCCGTTCCGGGAGCGACCCCGGTGAATTCGTCGAGCCAGCCCCTGAACAGCCGCGGTAGTTCCTCCATCGCACGAGCGTTGATCGTCTCTGGCACCACCGCCTCGAGGGTCAGGAACCCGCGAGCGACAAACGACGCGACCTGGTCGGTGGTCAGCAATGTCGATGGTTCCATCGTGTTGTCCCCTTGCTCGCGCAGCGCCTCAGCCGCCGCTGCGCTACGGAGAGTACGCCGTTCACACCAACTCAGCGCGTTCGGCCAACTGTGGGACGTCGGTTCAGTGCGTGTCGGCGCATCCGCTCAGCGGCAACCCGTACAGCATCACCCGCATAGGCGCTTCGTTCTGTGCCCTTCGGTGATGACTGTCACGCGGAGTTCGGAGCGCGCGTTGTGATCGGTTCGTCTGCTCGTCGTCGTGGTCATCCGGGAGTTGCCGACTTGCGATGGGCAGGTCGGCAAGACCTATCAGATGAACGCCTTTGGGTCGCCCGCGCTTTCCTGCGCAAGGCTTTCGGCGTCACGGCGACCGCCAGCCATCGTCGATGTGCGGCAGGAGCAGGCCCGCCACGTCAGCGTCGGTGCCGGGCACTGCGCTACCGTTGACGGGCGCGTTCGGCGCGTCGTAGTGGGTGCCGACTCGCTCGATGAATGTGACCGGGAAGCCGGCGTCGGTCATCGCCTGCGTCTCGGTCCGCACGACGTCGATCGGATACGTGTCATCTTGCAGGTGGGCGAGATGGACAACGTTGAACTTCCACGAGGCGGCAGCCAACGATGCTTGCTGGCTCGAACCGGTGTCACGGAACGGCGCAGTGTTCTCGGCGAGGACGCCGGCGAATGCGCCGGCGTCGTAAAAGGCCGTCCGGTACGCGAGGTCGCCGCCGGAGGAGTAGCCGCCGAGGATGACCCGATGCGGATCGATGTTGAAATGGCTCTTGACGTCGGAGATCGCGGCTTTCACCTTCGAGCCGTCGCCGGCGGGGTCCCAGCAATCGCCTTCGCGGCCACCAACAGCGATCGAGATCCAGTCCTGGCCTCCGCCGGGGCTGACCGCATAGATGTCGCCCTCGCTCATGCCCCCGCAGCCATGCAACCACACGAACAGCGTCGTCGGCGTCTGATGGCTCGCGTCATACGAATTCGGCACGTAAAGCCAATAGTTGCTTAGTGTGGTCTGGAGAGTGAACACCTTGGCTTTGGTGAACGGGATCGGATCCGGCGGTACGGATGTCGTGGGCGGCACGAACGAGGACCCAGCCGGGAAGTAGCCGCCGACATCGACGATCAACTGTGTCGCCTGCGACACGAACACACACACCGACCCACCGTCACCGACTTTGACCACAACAGCGTTCGCGATCGTCTGCCCGGCCACGAAGTTCAGGTTCGACGCATTCGGCGGCAGCGAACCACACGGATACACGGTCGCATAACCCGCCCCGGCCGCGTCGGTCACCGTGACGTTCAACGCCACCGCCGCCGCACCACCCGGCACCCCCGCCCGACCCGCAACAGGCACCACCATCACACTCCCCGCAGCACGCCCGTCACCCCCCGACAACACACCATCCACTGTCACCCCACCCGGCCGACTATCCGCCAACCGAACCGGCGCCAAACCAACAAACGACGACCCATCTGCGGCGACGGCCGCCACACTGGCAGCACGCCCCGCCGCCGCCGCCGTCGCGCTTCCCCCAGCATCAACAGGTCGCACTAAACCAAGAGTTGAAACAGTCGCAGCCGCCATCGCCACAGCCGCCCCGACGCCAACCAACCTGTGCCGCCGAATCGTCACACGCCTCCTCCGCTGGGCTCCCACGTTCGAAGTGTAAATGACACAACGGGACCGTCAGACGCTCCCATGTCACGCTGCGGCTGAAAAGGTGCGTTGGAGGATACGGTCAGCCGC
>JAYTOM010000460.1:0-1929 GCA_043747765.1 Actinomycetota bacterium | reverse complement strand
GCGGTCACATTGAAGAACGAGACTTCTTCGACCCATTCGTTGTTCCGTTGGTAGCGGTAGTTCACAGCGACGCCGAGAGTCGCGACTCCGCGGCCGCCCTGCGTGAATCGCAGTTCGGGATCGCGGGTGAGCGAGCCGGTGATCGTGACGGTGCTATCTGCCATGGTGTTCCCCTATCGGGTATGGCGGCCGGTCAGGCCGCAGCGTCGACCATGCCGCGCTTTTCAGCCTCGGCATCAGGAAGGCGCAGGAGCTTGTGACGGACGACCTCGTCCGCAAGACGGAGCTGACGCTCGAAGTCGTCGAGGGCACCGCCGGGAGCCAGCAGATTGAACACGATGTAGTAACCGTGTTCCTTCTTGTTGATCGGATAGGCGTACTGACGACGACCCCACCAATCAGGCTTGCCGTGGACAGTACCGCCGGCCTTGGTCACGCTGTCGGTAACCGACTTGACCCAGGTCTGAGCGACCGTATCTTCGAGATCACCATCGAGGATGATCATGAATTCGTAAGCACGCAACATGCGTGTGGAACCTCCCTTCGGACCCGAACGCTTCCTACAGCGCCACGGGGCCCCTGTGACGGGGCAGGGTGAATATGACCGGTGCACTCTAACGCCCTGTTCAGATGATTCCCCGAGTGCATGAATGCATCCTCGTGGACGGGTGTGACAGAGATCGATCGAGGTGCTGGGCCGATCGATGCGTTCGACGTTGCCAAGAACGTTCGGTCCACTGCGGCCTGATCTCCGAAGGCCGCAATCCGCGACCGTGACCCAGACTGGACACCGCACACCAAACGAATTGCTCGGCCACCGCAGCCTGCGCGGTCAGCGCACGACGAACAGACGGAACAGGAACCACCATGACAATCATCAGGATCAACGCGATCACCGTGCCCGAAGCGGCCGGCCCGGAACTTGAAAAGCGCTTCGCGGCGCGATCGGCCGAGGTCGACGAGATGCCGGGCTTCGAGGGTTTCGAGTTGTTGAGGCCGACCGACGGGACGAACCGCTATTTCGTCGTCACCCGTTGGGCCGACGAGGAGTCCTTCGGCAACTGGGTCAGCAGCCAGGCATTCTCCAGCGAGCATGCCAAAGCGGCGTCGCCTGACGCCCGACCGGTGTCGTCGCACGCCGAATTGCTGTCATTCGAAGTGGTCGATCTGACCGCCTGACATCGGCCGTTCTCGTTTCGAGGATCGCCCTCGGCCTCGGTACCGGTCGCCACTGACCGGTTCCGGGGACGCATCCTCGGATACCTGACGCGACTGGGGCTGTCCGGTTCACGAGGTTCCGTTGAGAATCGTCCGTTGGCTCGCCGTTGGCTTGCCGATAGCTCGGCCGATCCACTGCGCGACGGTCAACTCCGGAACCAGGAATGCTCGGGCGATTTCCGCGGTCGTCGATCCGGGTGGTTTGTCAGCCTCTCCGGTTTGGCGATTTTGAGGTTGTGATCGAACATGTGTTCGACTAGGTTCAACTCATGGAAACCGCCGTCCGCTCCCTCGCCCGTGGCGTGAACTCCGTCGTCGCGGTCGACGTAACGGTGGTTCCGGTTTCGTCGCTGAGTATCGGGATTCTCGGCTTACAGGTGGAGATGGACCGTCTCCGGATCCTGCAAGCGCGTTGGGTCCGCAATGCCGACGAGCATCGGATCTGGGAGACGTCGGGCCACCGCGACATGGCGGCCTGGTTGACGGCGAAGGGTAAGACGTCGGTTCGTGCAGCGCGTGGTACGGCGTCACTTGGTGCGGCGTTGGCCAAACACGGTGCGGTCGGTGACGCTGCCGACGCCGGTGACATCTCCGCCGAGGTCGCCGAGATCGTCGCCGCTGTGTTGGAGTGTCCGCATAGTGGCGACGAAGCCGATCTGGTGGCCGCCGTCAAAGGCGCCACCCCCGTCGACGCGAAGGCGGCGGCGTTGC
>JAYTOM010000459.1:0-6755 GCA_043747765.1 Actinomycetota bacterium | reverse complement strand
CCGGGTCCGGCAACAAGAAGGTGACGCGTCGCCTGGTCGTGCGCCGCACCCGCCTGACGGACAAACACCAGTTGAAGTTGTGGCCCGACTGGCGCCATTTCGGGTTCCTCACCGACCTCGACTGGACCGCTGTCGAGCTCGACAAATTCCACCGGCAACACGCCGTGGTCGAACTCGCGATCCGCGATCTCAAAGAAGGCGCCGGGCTCGAGCAAGTCCCCTCCGGCAGCTTCCACGCCAACAGCGCCTGGTTGCAATGCGCAGTCCTCGCCCACAACATGATCCGCTGGACTGCGATTGCCGGCAAGGTTCGCGTCGACAACCAACTCGTCATCGCCCGAACATTGCGCACCCGACTCCTCGCGATCCCCGGCCGACTCCTCAACCGATCCGGACGACCGATCCTGCGGATGCCGACGAACTGGCCATGGTCGACATCGTTCATCACAGCACTGGACTCGCTGCGCGCACTGAAGCCCGCCACCGGCTGAACGCCAGTCCCGCGGACAGGCGCGCCGCACCCGAACACCAAGCGCTGACAACCAACAAGTCCACGACCACCAGCTTCACCACGCCGCAGAACGCCTCAGCCACCAGCCCGAGACCAAATCAGCCGAGCGTCAACACCAGGCCGACCCACAACGCGCCCGTCGGTGGATCGAGGCTCAGCTTAGATGCGAACCTGACTGCCTCGTCTTTGAACTCAGGCGTGTAGTCGCTCTTCGTTGGTATCTCTCGATGGTCGCAGGGACATGGAGGGTTCGAGGCCGAATCCCGGCGCGTTCAACTCCGGGTTCGACAAAAGCGCTTCCAGGTCTCAGTACACACCCCGGCGCCGGAACTATCCCCGCCAATAGGATCTCCGGGGGAAACGGAACCGGACGAACTCCTACAACAACGTCTCGACGATGTCACACTGCGAGGAACTTCATCCCAAGACCGCCTGGTCGCGTCGAATACGCAAGATGCAACGGAGCTTTGTTGCGCGACGGCAAGGCCGCCGCTGGTTCAGCGCAGGTTCACAACGACCAGATGGCTCGTTCCATCATCGAGAGTGACCCCGATAGTCCAGTAGGCGTTCGTCGCCAACCCTTTAGTTCCCCAATTGTAGATGTACTGCGCGGAGCCGTCCCAACGGTACGTGATCCCGGTGGTCGGCGTGTCGCTGTATGTGGATTCCGAGATCGGAAGTGTCGACGACACCCCCTTTGTCGGCGTGTACCACGCCGGCGTCGTCGTTGATTGGACGACCACGCCGTTCGCGTCTTTCAGCTGGAATTTCACGGGCACGGTGCTGCCACCCTTGAATACGCTCATTGCACACGTCGCGCCGCAGATGTTGGGATCGTTGATCGGCTGCGAGAACCCGTCGACCCGGTAGATCACTTGATAGGGCATCTCCTTTGTTGTGGCGTTGCCGGCAATGTCGATGGCGGTACATCTGACGGTCTGGGTGCCGACCGTTGCTGTTGACAGGGCGTCACATCGAACAAATGCAAGGCCGGATCCGTCATCCGTGGCGTTTGGAAGAACCGCGGTAGGCCCGTGGAGAATGAATACGTTTGGGGTGATCGAGTTGATCGTTGGCGCAATTGAGTCCACCTTGACCGTCACGACGTCGCTGGTTGCGGTGTTGCCCGCCCTGTCTGTAACTGCCTGGGAAACCGACGAAGTGCCCTGTGCCCCGATCGGCTGATTCGAAGGACACGCTCCGGGAGCAATCCCGGAGCCGGTATCAGTACACGTGAAGCTGACTGTCACCGGCGCCGTGTACCACCCAGTCAACCCCGTCGGTGACGGCACAGTACCTGCGATCTTCGGCGCAACCGAATCGACATTCACCGTCACGGTGTTGCTGGCTGCGCTCTTGTTGCCGGCGATGTCGGTGACCGTCTGGGACGTCGACGAGATAGAACCTTGGCCCGAAAGCGCCTGGTTCAGGGGACACGCACCGGCAGCGATCCCGGAACCTCCGCTGGGATCAGTACACGTGAACAGGACCGCCACTGGAGACGTGTTGTACCACCCGTTCAACCCCGTAGGGGACGACCCGGCCGCAGCCGCCATCGTTGGCGCAACCGAATCGACATTCACCGTCACGGTGTTGCTGGCTGCGCTCTTGTTGCCGGCGATGTCGGTGACCGTCTTCGAGGTCGACGAGACAGAACCTTGGGCGCCGAGCACCTGATCCGACGGACACGCACCGGCAGCAATCCCGGAACCACCGGGATCACTACACGTAAAGTGAACCGTCACCGGAGACGTGGTGTACCACCCATTGGACCCGGTGGGCGAGGGCGGCACCGCTGCAGCCGTGATCGTCGGCGGCGTCGTGTCGATCACAACAGTGCGAGCGGTGGCGGAGGCGGGGGCGAAGTTTGGGGTCTGGGCGAATGCGGCCGTCACGGTGTAGGTGCCGTCGAAGACGTTGGCGCCGACCTGAGCGATTCCGTCAGTTCCCGTTGTACCGCTCGCTGAGGTGCCCCCGCCACCTAAGCGGGCGAAGGAGAAGGTGACGACTTGCCCTGCGATCGGGGCACCGGTGTCGTTGCGCGTCAGCGTCGCCGACACCACGCTTGTGTTTTGTGCCGCCTGCGGCGCGGTGAGCAACAGCGCAGTGGCGACGTTGGGCAGGGTGGGCGTGTAGCCATCGCCGAGATTGTTGTCGGCGCCGACGAGACCGACACCGTTCACGGCTTGGATGATGAACCGGACGGCTGCAGCTGATTGTCCAGCCGGCAACCGAATGGTTCCGGTCCAGAGAGTGGAGTCGTTGGAGCCTTGCTGCAGGTCGAGCGAATCCCACGTGCCCTGGAAAGTCCCCGCCTCACCTGTGTAGGTCACCCAAACCTGCTGGATACCCGCTGAAGGGTCGCCGGTGACGTGCGCCGAAATTGCGATGCCTGCCGGCGACGGCGTGCCCGTCACTGCGGAGATCGACGGCGGGGCCGACAACGCTGGCGTGTTCTGGCCGTACGTCTGGGTGTTCTTGCTGTAGAACAGCGACAGGCCGAGGTGAGAATACGTGCGTTCGGTGTCGGTCTCTGTGGTCGGGCCGTCTGATCGATACTGCGCGGCGGTCGTGATGAGGCGGGTCGTACCGCCGGATCCGGTGGTGGCGAGGTCGTCGAAGTAGTTGACTGTCGCGAGCCGTTGCGGGAAGAAGGCAGCTGAGCCGAAGGAGGTGTGCAGGTTGTTCTGCTCCGTCGTCGGGGCACCTGTGAGCGGCAGCACACCCGCTTGGTCGCTGTAGGTGCCGCTGCGGAAGCCGACGCCGCGAAGAACTTCTCCGGTCGAGCTCGTGACGTCGGTGTACTGCTGGGGCAATGCAGGCAGCGCCGGGCCCGTCTGCACGCCGTCCGGCCCGACCTTCCACTGAGCAGAGACGCCAGTCGGGATGCCATTGAGATCGAGGACCGGCTTCGCTGCGAGGACGAGGTTGGGGGCCTGCTCGAAGGAGTATGACTTCAAACCGAGCAGTGCGCCCGGAGTACCGGTTGCAGCGGGGGTCGGGGTGATCGGCGCGGTGTACGTCGCAGGCGCGCCGAGGCGGCCCAGCCGCATGTCGACGCCCACCATCGGCAGTCCGTACATCGTCGATTCGATCAGCGCCTTCTGGTCGATCCCCGTGATGGCGCCGAGCCCACTGAGGTAGTCCAGCTTGGCCTTCACGAGGGCCTGCCCGACTGCGATTGGAGTCCCCGCGGTGCCCGTGAGAAGCTGATGGGCGAGTCCTGCGTACAGCTTGGCGCTGTAGGCGAGGAAGTCGGTGTCCTCGTATTGGTAGCCGGTTCCGCCGATGAACGTGGCATGCTGGAGAGCCATTTCCTCGGGCCAGTCGAGCTGCGTCCCTCCGGCAGATGAGTCGCTGTCTTGCAGGTTGAAGCCCGAGTGGCATCCGACGCTGATGACCAATGAGTTCTGGAGCTGCAACGGATGACTCTCGAGCTCGGTGGTGTAGACGCTCGTGCTGTTGTCAGCGGCGAGCGCGCCCTGCGCATTAAAGTGACCGCCGAGGAAGACGAGATCGTGGCGGCTGTTGAACAGCGCGTTCTTGAGGTCCGTCGCCGTCCACGACCGGTCGCGCGTAGGGGCGTTCTGCGTCGTGTCCGTCGTCTTGACGCCTTGGTCCGTGATCAGCGTGTCGGCCGCAGCACCACCGGCGGTGAATGATGCGCTGATGGCGTCCGCGGCGCTGGTGAGAAAGCTGTACCCAGTGCTGAGCGACGACGCCGACGGCAGGACAGGGGTGGTGATGTAGTTGTCGATCAACGCGCTGATTTCGGCTGGGGTCTCGACGAGGCGCCCAACTGCGAGGTCCGGCACGGGTAGCACGCCGCCCTTCATCGTCAGATCCGTGAGTGAGCCGTACGCGTCCTGACCGAACACGAGGTTGTTCTGCAACGACGCATACGCGGCAGTGGGAGCGTCCACCGGGGCATTGAATGCCTTCTCTTCACCGATCCCAGCGCCGTCGGCATACCGGAAGAAGGGGATGACGTTGTCGCTGCCGGCGAGAACGACGTACTGCAGCGTCCCGCGATAACTGTTGACGATGTCGCGGATCGCCTGCGCGACCAGGTTCTTGGCGTAGGGGCAGGCTCGGTCGTTGTCAGCTTGTTGCTGAAGCGCCTGAACCTTCGCGCTGTCCTTCACGTCGACTACCACACCGTTCGTCGCGTTCGCGAGACTGGTCAGCTTGCCTTTCATGTCGTCTCGCTCTGGAGATGGCGCGAAGCGTGACGTGTCGGTGACGATGACGGTCTTGAAGGAGCCAGGCGTCGGCGCCAGAGTCGCATCGGTCGAGCGCGAGTCGAGGGGGACATTGTCACAAGGCCCGCCCGACCTGGTCAGACCGATCGTGAACAGCGTCGACGATGACGCGCCGTTGCGGCCGAGAACGCGGACATAGAAATTCCCCGTGTTGTTCCACGTTGCCGCCTTGATCGATTCGGGCGACGTCCCGTCGTTCGCCGAGATCGTGATGAGGCTCTGCGATTGGGCGCTGGAGAACGCTTGCGTGAAGGTGCCCGAGGCCGAGTAGATCGAAGGCGAATAGATCGACGGGGAATAGATCGACGGTGAATAGATCGACGGTGAATAGATCGACGGGCTGTAGATCGACGGGCTGTAGATCGAGGGGCTGTAGATCGACGGCGAATAGATTGACGGGCTGTAAATCGAGGGGGAGTAGATCGACGGGCTGTAAATCGACGGGGAGTAGATCGACGGGCTGTAGATAGACGGCGAGTACGTGTTACCGGTGGCCTGCGCAGTGACTTTGGTCAGGTCGGCGGTCGACGTCAGTGTCGTGAAGGCCTGCGCGATATCGGTGTACATGGTCAGGTCGTAGTTCTGCGCCAAGCCGGACAGGTCGACCTGGACCGCGCTGCTGGGGGTAACGGGGAACTTGTACCACCGTGCTTCACCGGGTGCGAGCAAAGCCCCCGTCGTGGACCCATCGAGAACGGCTGCGTTCGGCCACGAGGTGTTCTGTGCGATGGTCGCTGCCGCAGCGGCTGTGTACGTCTGTGGCCACAACGTAAGCGAACCGCTCAGTATCGAGTTGGAATCGAAGTTCGACCCGCCGAACGTGAACCCGTACGTGTCGCCGCTCGCCACGACAAAGTCATGCGTCCCCGTGTACGTGAACCCCGCCGCTGGTGCAGTGCAGCAGTTGACGGGTCCGTCGTGGACGAGGTCGACGACGGTTGTTCCGCTGTGCGTCACGAACGCGGTCAACTGCACGGTCACTGCGAAGTACGCGTGGAACCCGGTGTACGCGTACGGCACGGAGATGGTGCCGCTGCCGGCGGACGTTGATTGGAACGTGAAGGTCTGCTGGCTGACCCCACCTCCACCGGAATTCACGTTGTACGAGTACTGGGGTGTGCCGTCCGTGCCGTCGCTGAGGACAGTCCCGCCCACAGCCGAAGAACCTGCTGCCCAGGTGCCCCGGGGTGGTGCCGCAGCGCCGACGACTGCGTCGCGCATCGGGCTGAGCGAGATGCCGATGGCGCCGAGAGCGACCGCGATCAGGAGGTGCAGACCCAGTGTGGTCCGAGGCAGACGTGCACGCCCGTTCATTTGTCCCATCCTTCAACCCCGCAAGCTCGACCGGGCCCGCGCTACCAAGCCTACATCGCGTCGCATACCACCGATAGTGGCAACGCGGCAAGTTCTTGTATGGCTTCTCCAATCACCACTTCCCTGCGGTCCCGACCCTCTTGACCTGCGGTGGCGCAGTTCGTTAGCCACCATTCACGTCTCGTGTGGGTTGCTGCATCCAAGGCCGTTGCGACCGCTGGCGGACGGGGTGCGTCCAGATGCTCACGCAGTGCGTCGGCGGCTCCGACCAACTTCGCGGCGATTTCCCACCGGTCGAGCGCCAACGCGAGCAGCACGACGTCCTCGGCCAGCAGCGCCATCGACCACTTGTCGTTGTGCGCCTCGTACACCTGCCGGGCGGCGTCGAAGTGGGTACGCCCTCCGCGAACTCGCCGAGGCCGAGTGTCGCGTTACCGAGGTTGTGCTCGCCGACGGCAACAATCCAACGGTCGCCGACCTCGCCCGCGAGACGCGTCGAATCCTCGAACAACGACTTCGCGGCAGTGAAATGGCGCTGGATCAATTCGACCATGCCGAGGTTGTTCTAAGCCTCGATCCACCGATTGGGTTTTGGGGATCGTGGTGGCGGGGCGAACGGGTTTGGGTTGGTGGGGTGGGGGCCGATGGCGGGTTGGTGGCCTTGTGGG
>JAYTOM010000458.1:0-3723 GCA_043747765.1 Actinomycetota bacterium | reverse complement strand
GCGCCATGCGCCTCTCCGATCGCTTTGACCACGGCCGACGTCGCCTCGTCGAAGGCCTTGAGGTCGAGTGCCAGTCGGTAGAGGTCGCGGACTGTCAGTTCGAGCATCTGTGCGAATTGCAACAGGACGAGGTCGTCGTCGGTCGGTCGACGCGGCGGGGCAGTGGTCGTGGTCGCTGCAGCGGAGTCAACGGTTGATCCCGACGTGGCGCCGGTGCCCGCCGGAACAGAGCCGCCGGTCGAATCCTTGGTTGTGACGGCCGAGGGCGAATTGGTCGAGTCTGCGGTCCCGCTGTATCCGCCGCCCTGGCTACCGGACTTGGAACCGGTGGAGGGCTGGTCAGCGGTGGAGTTGCCCGTCGGGCCGTTGTTCGAGCCCGAGGTCGCCGACGTGAACGTGTTCGCCGAACCGCCCACAGACGACGTGGCTGTCGGGCTGGAGGAGGCTCCGGCTCGTCCGACGAGAAATGGCAGCAGCGACAGGGCGCTGCCCGCTGCGCCAGCGACGAGGAGTCGCCGACGTGCCACAGAACCCGTTGTTTCGGTGTCGCCTGGTTCAGCGGCGCCGGTCTGAGCCGCTTCATTGATGTCCACGAAGACTGGATCCTTTCGAGATGTTCTCCTCAGCCTTCCCGGCCGAGGGTCTGCGCTCCAACTCTAGAAGTCGAGAGCGGACAGGTCGGGTATCCAACGCGATGCTCGCTCGATCGCCCGACGCCAGTTTTCGCGGTCGAACGAGCCGTTCGGCTCGACGACCGTTGCCGGCGCCCACGAGTCTGCCACCTGATCGAGGTCGGTCCAGGTACCGACGGCCAGGCCGGCCAAATACCCTGCGCCGAGCGTCGTGGCTTCGGTCACCGGCGACACCTCGACGGGTTTACCGGTCGCATTCGCGAGCGCCTGGACGAAGGTCGGGTTGTCGCTCATCCCGCCGTCGACGCGCAGCGTCGGGATCGCCAGTCCGGTGTCGAGCTCGGCGGCTTCAACGAGGTCGGCGCCGCGCTGGGCCACGCCCTCCAACACCGCACGGACGATGTGCGCCCGGCCTGTGCCCCGGGTGATTCCGAGCAACGTGCCTCGCGCGCCGTAGTCCCATTTCGGCGTTCCCAGCCCGAGCAGAGCGGGAACGTAGGTGACGCCCTCCGAGGTTTTGCACGTCGACGCCACGTCGTGGCTGGCGGCGGCCGTCTCGATGATCTGGAGGTCATCGCGGAGCCATTCGACGTTGGTCCCGGCTGAGAGCATGATTGCCTCGACACCCCAGTTGGCGACTCCGTCCCTCGTCCACGCAACGATCGGGAACGTTCCCTGTGAGCTGCGCCGATGATCCGCCGGCGCATTGGTGCCGGTACACACGTCGAGCATCCCACCGCTTCCGAACGTGATTTTGGCCATTCCGGGACGGACGCAGCCCTGGCCGACCAGTGACGCCTGTTGATCACCCGCCAATCCGCCGATCATCGGTGATCCGGTCAGGGCGCAGGCGGCGCCGAGTTCACCACACGAATCGACGATGGTCGGCAGCATCCGCATCGGGATGTTCAGCGCGTCACACGCCTTTGCCGACCAGACACGGGCGCCCATGTCGTAGAGGCCGGTGACCGCTGCGTTCGTGTGATCCGTGATGTGCAGCGTTCCTGCTGAGACGACCCACGCGACCCAGCAGTCGACGGTGCCGAACAGCAGATCACGGCCTCGCTGCGGGTCGAAGGTGTCCAGCAACCACGCGACTTTGGTGGCCGATTGATTCGGGGCCAAGGCGAGGTCGTGGTCGGCCTTGGCCATGATGCACTCGAAAACTGTGCGCAGGTCCTGCCACCCGAGCGCTGGTCCGACGGGTCGACCGGTCTGACGGTCCCAGACGATGGTGGAGGCCCGTTGCGCGGTGATACCCAGCGACTCGACCGGTGCGCCGGCTGATTGGCTGATCGTCGCCTCGGTGAGTTCGAGGACCGCTCGGCCCAGCGCGTTGGCGTCGAACTCGACGAGTCCTGGTGACGGCGACGTCGGGGCGAACTGCCGCTGATTCACGTTCCGGACCTTGCCGTCGGAGGTGACAGTTGCCGAACGGAGTCCGCTTGTGCCCACGTCGATGACGAGGACGCTCATCGCTTCGGGACCATGCCGCGCTTTTGCAGGTTGATCCCGAGGAGGCCGCCGATCATGCCCGCGAACATCGTCACTGTCAGCGTGAACGCGATGTTGAACCAACGGATGTCGGCTCCGCGGATCAGGTTGAGGATCACGAACACACCTTGCACGACGACGAAGGTTCCGGCGGCCGTGACAATACCGTGCGAGAGGGGGGTGCGACACCGCTGGCGCCAAGCAGCGACCCCGGCACCGACGACGAAGCCGACGATCGCGATCAGGATCAGGAGCACCGCGAGCGAACTGTTCTTGTCGTGGTCGGCGACGATCCGCGCGGCGATCAGGAACGGCGCAGCGAACACCACCGTGACGCTGACCCCGGCCCGGAGTGCCTCGGGATCCCATTTCGTGCTCAGCGCCATGTCGTTGCTCCTGCCGGCCATTCGACGGTGCCGAAGGGCGACGGTAGACAGAGCTTGCCAGGGTTGAGGATGCCGTGAGGATCCAGCGCATCCTTGAGCGAGATCAGCACCCGGTGACCGGTGCCCAATGCCTCGACGATGAACCGACTGCGATTCAGCCCGACGCCGTGATGATGTGAGAGGTTGCCCCCGTTGGCCAAGACGCAGCGCTGTCCGACGTTCCAGAGTTCGACATAGGTGGACTCGATCTCTTCCGGCGGCGGCGTTGCGGCGAAGGTGAAGTACAAGCAGGCACCGTCGATGTAACTGTGGCTGAGGTGGCAGGTCGCCGTCCTCGCGTGGGGCACTGCGAGCATGGCCGTCGTGACGGCAACGAAGATCTCGCCGAGCTTTGACCAGGGTGCGGCGATCTCCATCGTGTCGACCACGAAACCCTTGCGCGTCAGGGCCTGGAGGGCGCTCGTGTCGTTGCGGTGCTGCATCCACGACTCGACCAGGTCCGGGCCGAGATCGACGGATCCGAGGCTCTGCACGACGTCACGGACGACTTCCATCACGGCGTCGATGATCACGGGGTCGCCCTCGTCGAGGACGAGCAGCACGCACTGAGTGCCGTCGCCTCCCTGTCCACGCTTGGACTCGGCAGCGTCGTAGAGGCGCAGGACGGCTGGGGTGGCGCCACGACGGATGATCTGCCGGCACGCCTCGAGCCCGGCTGCGAACGACGCGAAGCTGAACGCCGCCCGACGCTCGGCCCCGGGAACCGGGTGGGCGCGTAGCCAGACCCTCGTCACGATGCCGAGCGTGCCTTCGGATCCGAGGAACAGTTGGTTGAGATCGGGGCCGACGGAGGCAGCGGGTCCACCGCCTGTGATCACGATGGTTCCGTCAGCGAGCACGACCTCGAGTCCGCAGACCATGTCATCGACCTTGCCGTATCTGGTGCTGTATTGGCCGGCACCGCAACAGGCGACCCATCCGCCGACGGTGGCGATGTCGAAGCTCTGCGGAAAGTGGCCGATGGTCAGGCCGTGGTCGTTGCGCAGGACGCGCTCCAGATCGGGACCGAACGTGCCCGGCAGGACTTCGACGATGCCGGACTCGACGTCGACAGACAGGATCCCCTGCATCGCAGTGGTGTCGAGCACCACGCCGCCGAAGACCGGCACGCTCGCTCCGCAGACACCGGATCGGCCGCCGGCGACCGTGAG
>JAYTOM010000457.1:0-28316 GCA_043747765.1 Actinomycetota bacterium | reverse complement strand
TGTCGATCGAGGTTGCCCGAGCTGTCGGCGAGACGGGTGTCGACTACATCGCGGTCGGCGGCCTGACGCACAGTGCGCCCGTCCTCGACCTCGGACTGGACCTCCGCACCATCATCTGATGGACATCATGTCCGTGTGATCTACGCCATCTGATCTACGCCATCTGATCGACACCACCATCCGAACGACAGCATGTACCGCGGAGCGGCCGTGTTGGCAGGCTTCGGCGCTGGACGCCGTCGTCGGTCCGTGCGCAGGTGTCAGGTGGTGCGAGCCGCGATCCGACGGAGCGGCGGCAGGGTCGGAGGCGGTTGCTGACGCGGCGGCAGTTCGGACAGCAGCAGCGTCGAAGCCTGGGTGATCGAGAAGACGGCCCGTTCGAACGCAGCCTCTGTGGCAACCGACGTCTTCTGAACGCCACTGATCTTGCGAACGTATTGGCGAGCCGCTGCCTCGATCTCGGTTGCTGTCGCAACCGGTTGGAGGCCGCGCAGCGTGGTGATGTTTCGGCACATCCAGCGAGCGTATGCTCACCTGCGAATCGACGTCACGTGACGTCACCGAGTCAGGCGGCGGGTGCGACCTGCACCAAGTCGACGACGAGGATCAGGTCGGTGTTCGCGGGAAGACCGAGCGAGCTGCTTCCGGCCTCGCCGAACCCGTCGGCGGGTGGGATGATCAGCTCGCGCCGACCACCGATTTTCATGCCGGTCACACCGCTGACGATGCCGACCAAGGTGTGCGCATCGAGCGGCAGAGAAATGGGGGCGCCGGTCTCCCATGACGACTGGATTTCGGCGCCTGTGTCGCCCCGGTAGGCAATCAGCTGTAGGTATGCGGTTGATCCGGTGACGGCCGCTGTTCCGGTGCCGACGACGAGATCGGTGTGGCTCGACGTAGTGGCACCGACGCTGGGCTTGATGTCCACCGTGGGCTTGTCTTCGACATTCGCCGTCGGCACGTCGACGCCGGGGGTGATCGAAATGGCATCGATGACGAAGGTCAGCGCATCGCCGGCTTTGATCACGGCCCCCTGTGGGCTGTTGCCGTAGGCCAAGTCAGCAGGGATGTCGAGCTGGCGTCGGCCGCCGACCTTGATTCCGACCAAGCCCTGATCCCAGCCTTTGATGACGCTTCCTTCGCCCAGGGTGACGGGGAAGGTCTGCCCGCGATCGTAGCTGTTGTCGAATTCGGTACCGTCGGCTGAGCGCACACCGATGTAGTTGACCGCGACAATGTCGCCCTTCTTGGCTGGCGCCCCGGTGCCTTCCTTGATGTCGGTGATGATGAGCTTGGTCGGTAAGGTCTTCGGGACCTGCACCTTCGGCTTGTTCGGCGATGTCGTCGTGGTCGCGCCGCTGGCGGCAGTTGTGCCGGTGCCGGCGATCGTGGTCGCGCCGCTGGCGACAGTTGTGCCGGTGCCGGCGATCGTGGTCACGGAGCCGGTGACAGTGGTCACCGCCGCCGATGTAGCGCTGTTCCTCGACGTGCTGCCGCATGCCGTGAGGAGAATCACGGGCACGACGAATGCACAGACGAAGGCGGACCGAGTTCGAAGGCGACGCATCCGAGCGACGCTACCGGAGGGGCAATGCAGACCGGTACGCGCCAGGGCTCATGCCGACCACTCGTCGGAACTGTCGCGTGAATGCGCTCTGGTCGTAGTAGCCGCAGTCGGCAGCGATCTGGGACGCCGGCGCGTCGGTCGTGCGCAACCGCAACAGCGCCTGCTCGAGACGCATCCGCAGGACCAGCTGTTTGGCGCTGAGCCCCAGCGTGCGTTTGATCGCCCGCTCGAATTGTCCGACAGGCAGGCCTGCGGCTGCAGCCAGGCGGGCCACCGTCACCTGCTCTGCGCTGTGCTCTCTCGCGTACGAGACAGCGGCGGCAACACCTGCGTTGGTGCCCGTCGCAGAATCGGCAGGTGAGCGAAGATCGACAGACACGCTGGCGATCGAGACCGGGTCGATCAGCGTCTTGCTCGTCACGTACCAGCCCACGCTCTGATCCGGTCGCAGGATCAGTTCCAATTCGTTGCGCAGTGGCTGGCCGGACGCACGGATCGCGGCGTCCTGCCTCTCGTACGATGCAGCGAGTTCCGGCGGGAACAGTTCGCCGGCGGTCAGCCCGATCACATCCGATGGTGAGGCGCGACCCGCACGATCTGCGAAAGCCTGATTGACGGCGACGTACCGGCCATGCACATCCTTGACACAGAACATCACGTGCGGAACGTCCGTCAGCAACCCTGACATCGCGTCGATCACAGGATCAGTCACGCCCGATTCTCTCATGCCGGAACGAATTGGCTCGGCACAGCCGAACCTTGTACGAAGCGTGCGTGCCCGGGCGTTGCTCTGTGCAAGACAGCGGGTGTTGGATGAGAGCATGACCGACGTCGCGACCAGTTTCGAGCACGCCGAGCGAGCTGGCCGCGAGCACGCCGCTCACGCTGGCCGCGAACAAGCTGATGTCGAGCGAGCTGTCGTCCTTGCCGAGCGGCTGCTCGGTGAATCGCTGGCGATCGCGTCGGCCGCCGAAACGCGTCAGATGAAACGTCTCGGACGGCTGATCGAGGATGAGCGCGGACGGGAGCTCGTCCAGATGCTGACCGACGACGTGCTGCGAATCCACGATCCGGCGCGAGCCGCTCGGCGATTCGCTGATGTCGTTCGATCGATCGGGATCCCCGAGTCGCTGGGGCGTCTCGACGCGCTGATGTTGCGTACTGGCGCCCGCATCGTCCCCCGTGCTCCGCGAGTCCTGATGCCCCTCGTCGTTCGCCGCGTCCGCAACGAGACCAAGGGCGTCGTGCTGTCGTCTCTCGACCCGGCATTCGCCGATCACGTCCGAGTTCGACGGGCCGAGGGCGTCGGCCTCAACATCAATGTTCTCGGTGAGGCGATCCTGTCGAATGCCGAAGCAGCGGAGCGGCTCTGCGCTGTCCGCGCCTGCCTCGGCCGTGATGACGTGAACTATGTCTCGGTCAAGATCTCAGCGCTGTGTGCGAATCTCGACCCTCTCGCGTTCGACGATGGCGTGACCCGCGTCAGCCACAGCCTTCGCCTGTTGTACGCCGACGCGCTGTCATCCCAGCCGGCGAAGTTCGTCAACCTCGACATGGAGGAATTCAAGGATCTGGCGCTGACGGTGGCCGCATTCACGGCGGTTCTGGACGAATTGCAGTTCGAGAAGATGGATGCTGGGATCGTCCTGCAGGCCTACCTCCCGGAGTCCCACGAAGCGCTCGAGCAGCTCGGTCAGTGGGCGCTCCGACGACATCAGCGCCGAGGTGGTCGGATCAAGATTCGTCTGGTCAAGGGCGCGAACCTGGCGATGGAGCGCGTCGATGCCGAGATGCACGGCTGGAACCAGGCGCCCTATCCGACGAAGTCCGATGTCGATGCCAGCTACAAGCGGTTGCTGGAATCGGCGCTGCGTCCGGAGTGGGCCGACGCGGTCCGCGTCGGGCTGGCCAGCCACAACCTGTTCGACATCGCGTGGGCACTGGTCATCCGGGACCGTCTTGCCGATCCGGCGCAACTCGAGTTCGAGATGCTCGAAGGCATGGCCCCCGCACAGGCTCGAGCCGTCAACGGCGCGGCGCATGGCCTGCTGCTGTACGCCCCCGTCGTTGCTCCGAACGAGGTCGATTCAAGCATCGCCTATCTCTCCCGTCGGCTCGACGAGAACACGTCGCCGGACAACTTCTTGCGTGCACTGTTCACCCTGAAGCCTGGCACGCCCGAATTCGACGACCAGGCTGACCGATTCCGCCAGAGTGTCGCCGAGCGCCACACGATCACGTCCGACAGCATCAGGGCCCGGCCGTTGGCGTCCTACGGGGCCACCGGCTTCGTCAACTCGCCGGAGTCCGACTTCACCATGCCGGCCGTCCGAGCAGGGCTTGCCGATTCGGTGGTTGCACGAGAAGTGGTTGCGCTCGGCTCACCTCCGCACACGAGTCGCGTGGAGGAGATCGACGTCGTCGTCGACATCGCCAGCTCCGCGTCGATCCGGTGGGCGGCTGCACCCCTCGACGACCGGCGCAGACTGCTCGATTCTGTCGCCGACACGATGAGCCGTCAGCGGATGGTGACGTTGGCGATCATGGCCGACGAGGCCGGCAAGACCGTACGTGAGGGCGATCCCGAGGTGGGCGAGGCCATCGACTTCGCCCGCTACTACGGCACCGTCGGCGTGCAACAGATCGAGTCCCTGCGTGATGACGGGCTTTCGGTCGAGCCACGCGGAGTCGTGCTCGTGGTCGCCCCGTGGAACTTTCCGTACGCCATCCCAGCGGGCGGGGTCTGCGCCGCATTGGCCGCAGGGAATGCCGTGATCCTGAAGCCGGCACCGCAGACACGCCGCACCGCATGGGCCCTGGCCAACCAGATGTGGGACGCCGGCGTACCGCGGGATCTGGTGCAGTACGTCGGCTGCGACGATGATGACATCGGTCGCGGTCTCGTCACCCATCGAGATGTCGCGTCGGTGGTCCTGACCGGCTCGTACGACACGGCCACGATGTTCGTGTCGTGGAAGCCGGACCTCCACCTGCTGGCCGAGACCAGCGGCAAGAACTCGTTGGTGATCACGGCCGCTGCCGATCTGGACGCCGCGCTGCACGACCTCGTCCGCTCCGCCTTCGGGCATGCCGGGCAGAAGTGTTCAGCCGCAAGCCTGGCCATCGTCGAGGCATCTGTGTACGACGATCCGGAATTCCACCGTCGTCTGGCCGACGCCGTGGAGAGCCTCGTCGTTGGCTGGCCAACCGAGCCGGCGACGATGATGGGGCCGTTGATCGATCCACCGACCGGCCCCCTGCTCCGTGCTCTGACCACACTCGATGCCGGCGAGCGGTGGCTGGTCGAGCCACGTCCGATGGGCGACCCTGCCAACCGGTTGTGGACTCCTGGAGTGAAGGCCGGTGTGTCAGCTGGGTCGTGGTTCCACACCACCGAATGCTTCGGTCCCGTGCTCGGTGTGATGCGAGCCCGAGACCTCGACGATGCGATCGAATTGCAGAACGCAACGCCGTTCGGGCTCACCGGCGGACTGCATTCACTCGACCCGCAGGAGATTCGTCGTTGGCTGGATCTGGTGCAGGTCGGCAATGCCTACGTCAATCGACACATCACCGGCGCCGTTGTGCAGCGTCAGCCGTTCGGCGGATGGAAGCGCTCGACGATCGGCTGCGGTTCGAAGGCCGGCGGACCCGACTACGTCCTCGGCCTGTGCACCGTGCGCGATGCCTGCGATGACGGGCTGGCTGCGGCCGAGCAATCGTTCGACATGTGGTGGAAGAACCGGTTCTCGATCGAGCACGACCCGAGTGCGTTGGTCAGCGAGCGCAACGTGCTTCGCTACCGGCCGCTCGACGGCGTGGTTCTGCGTATCGATGGCGACACCGATCCTGGTGACATCGCAGTCGCTCGTGCTGCAGCATCTCGCTGTGGCGTTCGACTGACGATTTCGGATGCAACGAACGAATCGGAACTGTTGCTTCGCGACCGTCTCGCCTCGCTCAGTGTTGAACGGATCCGCACCCTCGTCACGGTCAGCGAAGAGATGCGGATGTTCCTGCTGGATCGTTCGATCGGGCTCGACACCTCGCCGATCACGAGTCACGGGCGGGTCGAGCTGAGTCGGTGGACCAAGGAGCAGGCCGTCAGCGAGACGACCCACCGTCATGGTCGATTGACGGCGTCGGTCTTCGATGCCCCGGATTTCGATGCCCCGGTGCTCGGCAGTCCGGTTTTGGACGTCCCGGTTCTGGACACGGACGACGCGGTCGATCGCATCTGAAGCCACTCGGCCTCGGCCTCGCCCATCGGCGTCGACGGATCGCCGTTCGTCATCGGCCACAGTTCCTCGGCGACGCGACGATAGTTCCCCGTGGCGTGGAGCTCGCCGAG
This sequence comes from Actinomycetota bacterium, assembly GCA_043747765.1. Lineage (GTDB taxonomy): Bacteria > Actinomycetota > Acidimicrobiia > Acidimicrobiales > Ilumatobacteraceae > WLMZ01. The sequence goes on along the minus strand of JAYTOM010000457.1, from coordinate 22,398 downwards.
AATCGCATACAACCCGAGGTTGATCCGCTGGATGAACACGAACGACTTCGGCACCGTCGCGTACTGCGAGATCGGACTGTCGCGGTCAAAGGTGTGGCGGACGATAGCCGAGCTGTACTCCGGTGTCCACGTCATCACCTTGCTCTCGCGAACCGGCTCGTAGAAGTGCGAGAAGTATTCGCCGGCCTCGGCCGTGTCGATCGGCGCGTTCCGTTTGAGCAGACCCGCTTCCTCCACGATCCTGCGGAATTGCACGTCGTCGTGGTCGATCGCGGCAGCTTTGACCATCGATTCGAACGTATGCAGTTCACCGGCGGTGAAGTGCTTGACCAGCCCGAAGTCGAGGAAGGTCACCTTGCCGCCGCCGTGGAACAGATAGTTCCCTGGGTGCGGGTCTCCGTTGAACGCCTGAAACCGGTAGAGGCTGCGGAACACAAATCGGAAGATGGATTCGGCGGCGAGATCGCGCTCGTGCTGATCCCAGTTGAGGAGTTCGTCCCACGTGTGGCCGACGACGAGTTCGGTGGTGAGCACACGCGCCGTCGAAAGCGAATCGATCACCGCCGGCACGTCGAAGAACGGGTGATCGCGGTAGTACTCGTGGAAGGCGCGCTGGTTCGTGGCCTCGAGGCAGTAGTCCAGTTCTTCGCTGAGCCGACTCTTGATCTCCTCGACCATCTCGGTTGGATCCAGACCGCCGAAGCCCTGCTTGAGAATCGCTCCGAGGACTTCGGTGTTGCGCAGGTCGGACTCGATCGCGGTGTCGACGCCCGGATACTGCACCTTGACCGCAACGGCGCGCTCGAGTCCGGTTTGCGGATCGACGATGATCGCCCGATGGACCTGGCCGATCGAGGCAGCAGCGATCGGATCTGGATCGAAGGTGACGAAAAGATCCGCGAGTGGCTGACCGAGCTCTTTCTCGATCACGCCCCTTGCCAACTCGAAGCTCATCGGCGGCGCGTTCGAGCGCAGCTGGGCGAGCGCGATCCGCAGCGGCTCTGGCAGGCCCTCGTCGAGATAGCTGGCCATCTGGCCGAGCTTCATCAACGCGCCCTTCATCTGCCCGAGCCGCTCGGCGATCTGCTCGGCCGTCTTCATCTCGCGTTCGCGATCGAGTTCGACGCGACGCTCGGCACTGGCGAACAGCTTGCGAGCACTGGCCGATGCGTAGGTCGCCCCGACCTGCAGTCCGAGCGTGGCGAGTTGGGTATTTCTTCCGGTCCGGCCGCGCTGGGCGATTGCCGCCGAAGGTCGCCGCCCACGGGCGCTGAGCACTGCAGCGGCCCCGATCGCCGCGACACCGCCGATGGTCAAACCCGCCTTCGGTACTTTCACAGCAGGATGCCTGCTCGGTCACAGACCGACGAGACAGCGCGGATCAACGTGGGCACGAAGCGGTCCGCATTGGCGATGCAGGCGTCGTGGTCGCCGTCCACGCGAAACGCCTCGGCCCCAGGGACTGCTTCGAACAGGTCGAGTTGGCGATGCAACGGTACGACCGTGTCACGCATCGTGACGATCACCGATGTCGGCACATCGACGTCACCGATCCACGACTTCGACGAGAAGCCGCCGATTGCCCGGCCCGCCTCCAGGACGGTTCGCCACTCGTGTCGGGCGACCTGCTCGATCGCCCATGGCTCCCAGACACCGACCTTGCGATGGAGGAACATCTGCTCGGTCAGCCATTGCCGGGCCGGGGCGGGCGCGAATCGGGCGAGGGCCGCAAGACCGCTCAGTCCGATGAAACCGAGTCGTTCCTCGCGGCTCGACGAGAACTCGACTGCCGTCGCACACAGCACGAGGCCGAGGATGTGCTCGGGGTGGCGATGCCACATCAGCTGTGCGACCGGGCCACCCATGCTGTAGCCGACCGGGATGAAACGTTCGAGTTCGAGCACGTCGGCGAGAGTCGATGCGTCGTCGGCACTGTCCTCGAGCCGGAACATCTTGCGGCTTCGGATGCCACCGCCGTGGCCACGGTGATCGATGGCGATGACCCGGAAACGCTCGGCGAGTTTGTCGTAGCTCTGGAACCAGTTCAGGTCCGCGCTGGCCGTCCACCCATGCAACAGCATCACGGTCGGTGCACTGGTTGACGGCCCAGGCAGCTCGCGAATGAACGTCGTGCCGCGTCCGGGCAACTCGATGTCGCGACCGGGCGGGAGATGCGGAGCAGTCACGCCGTCACTCGTACCCCCGGCGGCCGCCATCTACGCAGGACCTGCCGAAATGATCTTGACTTTCAATTCGCCGTTCGGGGCCTGGTAACCGACCCACGCTCCGACGCTGGAGCCGAGCAGGGCAGCGCCGAGCGGGGAACCCGGGCTGACGATGTCGAAGCCCTCGAGCTTCTCCTCGACGTGGCCGATGATGTAGGTCTCGGCATCGCTGTCGCTGTCACCTTCGTAGACGATGGTGATCTTCTGCCCGACGCGTACTTCGCCCTCCGGACCGGCCTCGACCACCTCGCCGTTCTCGAGCAGGTATTCCAGCTGACGGATCCGGCCCTCCATGTGGCCCTGCTCGTCCTTGGCGGCGTGATAGTCGCCATTCTCCTTGAGATCGCCCATCTCCCTGGCCCGCTCGATCTTCTCGGCAACAGCGAACCGACCACGCGTGCTGAGGTCGTCGAACTCGGCTTGCATTCGCTCGAATGCCGCCCGCGAGAACTGGTGAATTGCCATTCGGACAAGGCTAGCCGCACGATTCATCCGCTGGCCGTGAGCAGGTCAGCGCCGTTACGATGCCTGCCCTATGACGCATCGGATCGCAATCATCGGCGGAGACGGAATCGGGCCCGAGGTCACCGCAGAGGCCGTGAAGGTGCTCCGCGCCGCAGGTGTGGAGCTCGACACCACCGACTTCGACCTCGGCGGTCAGCGGTATCTGCGCGATGGCGAGATCCTGTCGGATTCGACTCTCGAGGCGCTTCGTGGCTACGACGCGATCCTGCTCGGCGCGGTGGGAACACCGGACGTGCCGCCAGGTGTGATCGAGCGTGGTCTGCTGCTCAAGATGCGTTTTGCCCTGGACCTGTACATCAACCAACGTCCGTTCATCGGAACCGCACCGGGCGGAACAGTCCAGCACGAGTTCGTCGTGATTCGCGAGAACACCGAGGGTCCGTACGTGGGTGAAGGGGGAGTGTTGCGCAAGGGAACCGCCCACGAAGTGGCGACGCAGGGCAGCACCAATACTCGCATGGGCGTGGAGCGGTGCATCCGTTACGCGTTCGAACTGGCCTCCACGCGCGAGCGCAAGCACGTCACGCTCGTGCACAAGACGAACGTGCTCACGTTCTCGGGCGATCTCTGGCAACGCACCTTCGACATCGTCGCAGCCGAATTCCCGCAGGTCGGGACCGCCTACAACCACGTCGACGCGGCCTGCATCTACTTTGTCCAGGACCCGCACCGGTACGACGTGATCGTGACGGACAACCTGTTCGGCGACATCCTCACCGACCTGGGCGGTGCCGTCAGCGGGGGCATCGGATTGGCCTCGTCGGCCAACCTCAACCCGGCACGCACGGGCCCATCGCTGTTCGAACCATCGCACGGATCCGCTCCGGACATCGCCGGCAAGAACCTCGCCAACCCGACCGCTGCCATCCTCAGCGCGGCGCTGATGCTGGACTTCCTCGGCGAAACGGCTGCCGCCGACCGGATCCGTGTCGCATGCGACCACGTCACCGCTTCGGCCCAGCCTGTCACCGGTAGCACCAGCCAGATCGGCGACGCCATCGCCGCCCGCCTCGCCGGCTGACTAATCTTTGCCCGTCAGAACAATCACGCGACTGGGGCACTGATGCCGATCGAAACCACACCGAAGATCTGGATGAACGGCGAGCTCGTCGACTGGGACAAGGCTCAGGTCCACGTCCTCACGCACACCCTCCACTACGGCACCGGCGTGTTCGAGGGCATCCGCGCCTACGCGACGCCGGGTGGTCCCGCCATCTTCCGCCTGACCGACCACATCAAGCGACTGTTCAACAGCGCACACATCATGGGGATGGACATCCCGTATACCGTCGACGAATTGATCGCGGCGACGAAGGCAACGGTAGTCTCCACCGGTCTGGACGCGTGCTACATCCGACCGTTGGCGTACTACGGCTACGGCGAAATGGGTCTGAACACGCTGCCGTGCAAGACCGACGTGGCCATTGCCTGTTGGCCTTGGGCGCCGTTTCTCGGTCACGATGCGATCCGGATGAAGGTCAGTTCGTGGACCCGTCACGATCACAACACGATGCCGCCTGCCGCCAAGACCGTCGGCAACTACGTCAACTCGTCGCTGGCCAAGGTCGAGGCGCTGAAGGCCGGCTACGACGAAGCGGTGATGCTGTCGCCGAACGGCCTGATCGCCGAGTGCACCGGCGAGAACATCTTCGCCGTCCGGAACGGCATCATCATCACACCGCCGCTGTCTGCCGGCGCGCTCGAGGGCATCACCCAGTCGAGCGTGATGACCATCGCGCGCGACCTGGGGATGGACATCCGCGTCGACAACCTGGCCCGCAGCGACCTGTACATCGCCGAGGAGATGTTCGTCTGTGGCACCGCTGCCGAGATCAGCAGCGTGAAGTCCGTCGACGACCGGGACATCCCCAGCCCGGGCCCGATGACCACGGCGATCGCCAAGGTCTACATCGACGCCGCCAACGGCCGCGTCGACCAGTACAAGGACTGGAACGAACTCGCCAACTCCTGAAGCCCTGTCTCGGTGCCGTTGCGCTGCACTGTCCAGCGCAACGACGCCGAGTCAGCGTCCTTGTTCGGTGTGACACCGGTGGAGTACGACGAGTGCATGCCCAAAAGCGCTGATATGCGTGCCCTGGGTGGGTTCGCAGCCTCTCACCACGGTACGTTCACGTCGAGCCAGGCTGCATGCAACGCAGTGTCGAGGAACGACTTGGTCCGGCTCCAGCGCGACGGTTCTGTCATCCGAATCCGCCGAGGCGTGTACCGCCTCGCCGCTCGTCCCGACATCGCCTGCTACCACCACCACGCAGCGGTGGACCTACCGGATGTCACGTCGCACGGCACATCGTGGCTGCCGAAGTCCGACGTGACGGAGATCGACGGCATTCCCTGCACGACGTTGATACGCACGATCATCGACCTGGCCGGAATCGTCGACGATGCCACGTTTGATCCGCATCGTCGACGATGCTCAGCGACGTCGGATCGATATGAGTTGCCTCCTCCAGCAGGCGACGATGATGCTGGCCACGGGTCGGTCCGGTCCGAGCAACGTCACCGACATCGTGCGCCGGCGTCTCGACGGTTACTCCGTACCGGAGTGGTGGTTCGAACGCCTGCTCAGCATGGGTCAGCGATCGCCGGCGCTGAAGGGCATCGTTCGCCAGCACGAGCTTCGCACCCCCACCGGGTTGTTCGTCGCTCGTTTCGATCTGGCTGTGCCTGCGGTGCGCCTCGGCATCGAGGGACACAGTCGTAGCTTCCACCTCGGCGAGGCCGTCGAACGCTACGACGAGAATCGCGACATGCGCGCCGGGCAGTTGGGCTGGCAGATCGCCTATCTGGGCTTCGCGACGACCCGTTCCCCGGCACCAGCGCGCCAGGACATCGAGCTGCTGGTGGCGCGCCGAGCCCTCGACCTCGGCCTGGTCGGCTGACTCGGTGTCGTTGTGCTGAAGCGTGCAGCGCAACGACACCGAGTCAGGAGGCTCCGCCACGACGGAGCGAAAACGGCAACCGCCCTCGGCTGCGCGGCTGTCGGTGGGGACAGCGCGCCACCGAGGGCGGCAGGCGTGGGATGATCCACCGCTGATCGATCGTCCGGTGTTACCCTTGGCTCGTTCAACTTCTCACCCGTCAGAGCACGCTCTGGCGGGTGAGCCCGTTTTCAGGCTTGTCGCGTCGGCAAGCCGATTCGACGCCCCCAAATGCCGAAGCCTTCCACGGTTGCCCGCTTTGTTCCTCGACGGTGCTCGCAGTTTCGGCCTTGCGGCCGTCTCCGATTGGCGTCCCCGTCGCCTCAGATCTTGCGACCCTTGGTTCCGGCTGGCCTGTAGGTGTCCGGCTTGCGCCTTTCACCCGAGCTGTGGTTCACCCCCCGGTTCGTCGTACGTTCTGACCCCGATCAGGGTCGGCCTCGCAGCTTGCGCCGCTCATCCTCCCCCGGTGGGCCAGATCATCGTGCGATCCGGTGTGTCATCATCATGAACGCCAAGAAACCGCAGGTCAAGTTGTATTTTCGAGTACACAGGCTTATCCACCGAGAAAGCCGGAAATCCCCAGAAACATTCTGTTCATCCACCGGCAACACACAGGTTTCACACAGAACACCTCCGGTTCACTAACCTCGATCTGCCCATCGACCACGCAGTTGCGTTGCAGCCGACCAGACAGCCGACCTGGCAGTGGGGTGGCAGTGGTGTGGCAGCCGCCGTGCGGTTGACGATCCGACGGAACACGGGCACAATGGCGGTGTGACTGCACGCACCGTCGCCGCGATCATCGTCATTCATTAGCGCACGTCGTCACGACGTGCGCTGCCAGCCGCCCTTCAGGGCGGCTTTTTTGTTGGCCGAACATGCAGGAGTCCAGATGTCTCTCTCCCCGAACGAAACCGGATTCGCCGACGCCGTTGCCCAACACGTCGAAGTGTTCGACACGACGTTGCGCGATGGGCTCCAGGTCGAAGGCGTCTCGGCGACCGTCGAGGACAAGCTGCGCATCGCCGAGCAGCTCGACTTCCTCGGTGTGCACTACATCGAGGGCGGATGGCCGGGCGCCAACCCGAAGGACATCGAGTTTTTCGCCCGTGCGCACGGTGAGTTGAACCTGACCACCAGCACGTTGGTGGCGTTCGGGTCGACGCGTCGCCCGAAGGGCAAGGTGGACGACGACGCGACGCTGCGCAACCTGATCGAGGCCGGCACGGAAGCTGTGTGCATCGTTGCCAAGAGCTGGGACTACCACGTGCTGAACGCACTGCAGACCACGCTCGAAGAAGGCGTGGCGATGATTGCCGATTCGGTGCAGTTCCTGCGCCACCATGACAAGCGTGTGCTGGTCGACATGGAGCACTTCTTCGACGGCTACAAGTGCAATCCCGAGTTCGCCCTGCTGGCGCTCGAGGCAGCGATCATCAACGGTGCGAGTCACGTCGTCCTCTGCGACACGAACGGCGGATCCCTGCCGCACGAGGTCGAGTCGATCGTCGGCGAGGTGCATCGCCACATCGGCTCCGACGCGATCATCGGTATCCATTGCCACGACGACACCGGCTGCGCGGTCGCGAACAGCATGGCGGCCGTGCGCGCCGGGGCGCGTCACGTGCAAGGAACGCTGAACGGCCTCGGTGAGCGCACCGGCAACTGCAATCTGACAACGGTCATCCCGAACCTCCAGATGAAGCTCGGTGTGCCGTGCCTACCGCCGGGTCGACTCGAGCGGTTGACGTCGGTCAGCAACCACATCGCCGAAGTGCTGAATCGACCGCTGAATCCTCAGGCCCCCTACGTTGGTTCATCGGCGTTCGCCCACAAGGCCGGACTGCACGTGTCGGCGATCGTTCGAGCCAAGGACGCGTACGAGCACGTCGATCCCGAGCTCGTCGGCAACGGCACGCGGTTCGTCGTCAGCGAAATGGCCGGAAGGGCGACGATCACGATCAAGGCCGAAGAGCTCGGGCTGGCGATGGACGGCCCGGCGATCAATCAGGTCATCGACGACCTCAAGCGGCTCGAACACGAGGGCTTCCACTTCGAAGCGGCCGACGCCTCGCTCGAGTTGTTGATGCGCAAAGCAGCCGGGTGGCATCAGGACTTCTTCACGGTCGAAAGCATGCGGGTCATCACCGACGAACTTCCGAACGGCGAATTCAACACCGAGGCCACTGTCAAGGTGTGGATCGGCGATCAGCGCTTCATCAACACCGCCGAAGGCAACGGACCAGTCAACGCGATCGACACGGCGATGCGTGCTGCGCTGGCCGAGCGCTACCCGCAACTGTCGAAGGTGCATCTCACGGACTACAAGGTGCGCATCCTCGACGGCGCGACGGCAACGGGGGCAATCACCCGGGTCCTCATCGATGCCTCGAACGGCGAGCGGTCGTGGACCACGATCGGTGTCAGCCCGAACATCATCGAGGCATCGTGGCGGGCGCTCGAGGAGCTGCTGGTGTTTGGGTTGCTCCACCCGGCCGAGTAGAAAGAGATCCATGGCCGCACCGAAGTTCGCTCCTGTCTCGTCGAACGACGCCGTGCGGTCCTACGAGTCACCCGAGTACGTGCCGAACCCGTGGCAGCCCGATCGCCCGGCCGAAATTCATGGGCGTCAGCCAGTCGGCGAGCGTCTCGGCTATCAGGGGCCCGACCAGGGCTACATGTTGGCCCTGTCCGAACGGTTCCGTAGCAAGATCGTCGTCACGGGCGTCGAGGCGGTCGACGACGCGATTCGCGGCAGCATCAACATCGCCCTGCGGCGAGCATCGATGTTCGGGCGGGCGCCGGTCATCTACGACCTCACCATTGCATTCACGATCTGGGGCTGGCTCGATGCTTCGGCCGCACCCGATCTCGTGGCGCGCCGCAAGGACTTGTTCGAGGGTGTGGCCAACACCGACCATCACTACACCGAGGGTCGCAGGATTGCCGACCTCGTTCCCGAGACCACGCTGTGGATGACCCCCGCCGCCGCGACCGACGCCTACGCAGCCGGAAAGTGGCTCGAACTGACCGGTGCGTGAGGCTGAGCCGGTCAGCGGCGTCCGTGGCCATTGGCGCGCTCCTCGCCGCCGTCTTTGCGTCGTGCCCCAGTGCAGCGCCAACAGCAACATCGATCGAGCAGACGCTGACACCGATCAGTTCATCGCCGAGCGCTACCGCTTCGACGATCGCCCGCCGTCACAACCTCGCCTGCCACAACCTCGCCTGCCACAACCTCGCCCGTGACAGACTTGGCGAGCGGCCTGTCACTCGACTGCGGGGCGATGTCGTCAGGAACGCACGAGATCGAGGTCGACGGATCGGCCGCGCCTTCGGGGCCATCGTGCCGCACGGACCGGGTACGGCTGACGGTCCGCCTCGTGCACCCGTGATCGTGTTGTTCCACGGTTTCGCAGACACCGCCGCGAACATCGTGGACATGTCGGGCATCGGTACGATCGCTGTTGGCCACGGTGTCATTGTCGTGGCGCCTGAGGCGACCGGTTCTCCGCCGTCATGGCACATCGGGCAGTCCGAGTTCGGCGACGTCCAGTTCACCGATGCGGTGCTGGCGCTGGTGCGCGCCTCGTCCTGGCGTCGACACGAGTGCCATCTGGTTGGCCGGCTTCAGTGCAGGGTCGGCGTGGGTGGGTGTGTACGGCTGCTCGCACACGCTCGGTATTGCGGGGATCTTGATGCACTCTGGACTGCCGCCGCCGATCTGCCCGTCTGCCACCACACCCAACATCATGATGGTGCACGGAACCGCTGACCCGGTCGTGCCCTACGACGGTGGACCGCAGGCGGTCGGCGGTGCGTCGCTGGAACTGAAATTCGTTCCGGCCTCCGCTGCAGGATGGGCGCCGACGGCCGGATGTGGGCCTGTTCCGGATTCTCGAACAGTGGGTGCCGTGTCCACGATCGCGACGTGGTCGCACTGCGCCAGAGGCCCAACGGTCTCGCTGCAATCCGTTACCGGACTGGGACACGCATGGTCGGGCGGAACGGCCGCTGATCGGGCTGACCGGGCCGCTTGTTGCCGGAGCGTGCAGCGAGACGACCAGTCACAACCCGATCGTCAGGGAATCGTGGTGAAGGTGTTGGAGAATGAGCGCTGCATGAATGCTCCTTCGGCTGCGGCTGGCTCGCCTGGTCCGTTCGACGTGTCCCAACTGCGGTAAGCGATGTAGCCATTGCCAGTGGCCGGGTCGAGTGAGTAGCCGATCGCACCGGCGGCAGGCTTGCCATTGGTGGCCGTACCCGTCCAGGTGAACGCGCCGTGCATCACACCGAATTGGTCCGCGGTGTCCGCTGTCGGTGCGGCGTACACGACGCTGCCGTAGTTCTGTTGCAGATTCGCCTGGGCAGTGGCGATCACGGAGTTCACGTCGGTCTGCGCTGTCACCTTGATTGCCGAGAAGCTCTCCGCACCGTTCGATGCACTCGCCGATGGAGCGCCGGATGCGCCCGGCACAACGAGCGAGAACCCCGGCGCGAGCGAGAATCCGGTGAGGCCGTCGACCGGCGCGAACGGTGTTGGCGAGGTGACCGTGAACGGTGCGTGCTGGCTGAGTGTTGCCGCTGGACCCTGCGACGGTGCGGCGACGAGGCTTGCGATCAGCGACTTGTATGCCTCTTGGGGCAGCACCGACGTGGGCTGGGCACTGAACAGGTCGATGATCACACTGAGGCCGTCGGCACGTACGACGGAGTCGATCGTGCCGGAGATGCCCCCGACCTTGCCGGTGTCGAACGTGGTGTAGTGCGTCAGGTACTCGTTGATCGCGACCGGACTGGCCACCGGACCGACGAAGCGTGTCGGTCCGACGCCCACGGCGCTGAACTCGGAGTCGAACGTGTTCGTGTATTCCTGAACGAGCGCAGTGATGTCCTCGCCGGGATCGCGTGCGAGTGCCTGAATGCCGAGCTTGGTGGTGCCGTCGGAGATGACGACAGGATTTCCCGGGGCGCTCGTCTGCGACCAGCCACTGGGAATGGGGAGGGACACACCATGTCCGAGGTCGATCGCTGCGCTCGCAGTGCCAGTGGTCGTGGACGTCGGTGCGGTTGTCGTTGGCGTTGTCGTCGTGGCTGGTGCGACCGTCGTCGGCGTCGCAGTGGTCGGAGCCTCGGTGGTTGCGACGATCGTCGTTGCGGCACCAGTGGTGACGGGTGCCTCGGTCGTCGGCACGGTCGCGTCGGTCGAGCCCGGCGAATCCGTGATGCCAGGGGAATCCGTGGAGCCAGGTGAATCGGTGCCCACGGTGGCCTCGGTCGACGTTGAAGTGCTGACACTCGTGCTGTCGTCTTTGGTGGCGAGATAGATACCACCGACGCCAAGCGCTGCCACGACGATGATCGCGGCCACGATCTTGCCAGTGTTCGATCCGCTCGAACTGGGTGGCTCGTTGGCCGGCTGATAGCCGTAGCCCCCCGACGATTCCGGCGGCGGGGGCGGGGGTGACTGTGACCGGGACGGTGGCTGTGGGGGAGGGGGAGGACCCGTCTGTCCGAGGTTCGGCGGTGGGAAATCGCTCATCCGATGTCCTCGCCGACAGGGTGTTGCATCGACCAACGGATCATCGATGTGACGACATCGCCGGCCGGACCGATCACGAGTCGTTCGCTGATCGGCAGGAACGGAAGGCGCAACGGCCATCGCGTCCAGGCCGGCAGGAGGGCCACCGCTGCGGCAGCCATCGCCAGGTACGGGGGCCGGGCCACGACGGGTAGCGGTGGCTCGATGATCAGGAATCGCGCCGCTTCGCGTGCCCCTCTGGTACCGCGCAGTTCGGGCCGGAAGTCGTTGAGTTGCGAGCGCAGCATGCGTGTCGAGGTCGGGGGATCGAGAACGCCCAGCTTGCGCGCGATCACGGCTGATTCAGCGAGATAGCGGTCCTGATCAGCGGGTGACAGACGACGGCTGCCGTAACGCTGATAGGCGCTGAGGAAGCTGTCCGATTCGGCAAGGTGGACCCAGTGCAGAAGGTGCGGATCGTTGGCAGCATATGGTCGGCCGTCAGGGGCTGTTCCGACCACTCGTTCGTGTACACGGCGGACGACGGCCACCGCTCGCTCGGCTGTCTCCACGTTTCCGTAGGTGGTTGCTGCAAGGAACTCGGCGGTGCGCTGGAGCCGGCCCCACGGGTCCATCCGGAAATCGGAGTGCGCGGCCACGCCGGCCATCGCCAGCGGATGCAACGATTGCAGGAGTAGGGCGCGGAGACCGCCGATGAACATCGATGCGTCGGCGTGCACGACGTGGATCGGGCTGTCCTCGTCGAACCAGCGCGGACCGTCCGTGCCGAAGATCTCAGCATTCTTCGCGGCCGGGTCGTCACCGATCACGCGGCTTCGAATCTGACCGGCCAACCACGCTCGTGCCCGCTCGAGGTCAACTCTCGGCGCGTTCATGTCAACCGTCAACCATCGACCGCGTGCGCGCGCAGGTCGGCCAGTGAGCTGTACTCCAGGGCGGAAACGTGCGTCGATGCGAGACGAACCTGCGGGGCAGCTCCCGCTTCGAGAGCTTCTTGCCAACGTGACGCGCACAGGCACCACTGCTCACCCTGGTGCAAACCAGCAAATCCGTACTGCGGCATGGGGGTGCTGAGGTCGTTCCCGGCAGCCTTGCTGTATTCGAGGAATTCGTCGGTCAGCACCACGCAGACCACATGCAGACCCGGATCGTCTCCGTGATTCTCGCAGCATCCGGTGCGGTAGTAACCCGTCATGGGATCACGCGAACACGACTGCAACTCGTCTCCGAGAACATTGATCTGCGCCATGACTCAGTATGACCCCCTGTCGGCCGAAAATGCCTTCGAGCGGGCATCCGTCTGACCGCGCCGAGGTTTGGGGCTCTGCCGAACCAGCTCTGATCGGCTTCTGAACGTCAGTTGACGCTGACGTTCAGCAACTGACCGATGCCATACGTGACAGCGCACGCCATCAGCAGAATGGCCACCTGACGCGCAATCGTCAACGCCCTGTTGCGATCGGCGTAACTCCCGATCGCCCAACCGAGCAGGGCCGCAGCGACAACTCCGATCGCCACGGATCCAACCTTGGCGCGCGTCCCGGAACCGATCATCCACGGGATCACGGGCAGGATCGCCCCGACGAGAAAGCAGATCAAGGACAGTACGGCAGCGCTGATGGCCGACGGTAGGTCATTCGGGTCGAGTCCGAATTCCTCACGCGAATGAACAGCAAGTGCCGTCTCCGTCGATCGCATCACCTCGGCCGCAGCCTGCTTCGCCGTGGCCACCTCCATGCCGTGGGTTTCGTACATCTGGGCCAGTTCGGCCTGCTCGGCACGGCCGTTGACGATCAACTCGTTGCGTTCTATCGCGACCTCACGCGTGACCAGTTCGTTCTGGGCCGAGATGCTGATCCATTCGCCGGCGGCCATGCTGATCGAGCCGGCGATCGCCCCGGCGAGTCCGGCCAGCCGGACGATGCTGGCGTTGACGCCGCTGCCCGAGAAACCAATGACGAGCGAGACATTCGAGATCAGCCCATCGCTCATTCCGAACACCGCCGCACGGGCCAGTCCGCCCGAGACGGACCGATGTCCGGGATGCGCTTCGGCTTGGCGTCGGAACGATCCTCTCGGCACGACCCGAACCTACCGGGCGCGAGCGCTCGCCCCGGCGGAGATGCTGCCACGGCCGCCGCTACTGTGGGGCGGGGCCACGCCGGTGGCCCGTCAGTTCCGCCAGCGTTGTCGGATCAGAAAGAGACTGTCATGGCCCACCGGGAACCACTTTCCCCCGCCCTCGCCGATGTCGTCGATCGTGCGGCCGCACTGGCGAGACCCGATCAACGTTCCATCGTTGCCGCCTTCGTGCCACGGTTCCTCGGAGAGATTCCCGACGGCGACATCGTCGAGCGGTCGCAGTGGCTGGCCGAGATGTCGCTCGAACTGCTTCGCTTCGGTGATGTCCGTCGCGACGGCGAGATTCTCGTCCAGGTTGCCAGCCCGCCCCTGTCGGCGACGTCCGTGCTGTCCGTTCTCGATGTGGATGCGCCATTCCTGGTGGACACGATTCGCCTCGTTCTCGAACGGCTCGGGATGCATGTGCTCTTCATGGTCCATCCGATGATCACCGTCGAACGTGACCCGGACGGTCGGTTGACACGAGTCGGGTCGGCGGGTGCAGACGCCGTGCGCGAGGCCTGGACGCAGATGGAGATCTCCCGCTGCACGACCGAGATCGCGGCGATCGTCGACCATGAAGTGCGACAGGCTGTCACCGATGTGCTGAGCGTGGTGGGCGACTTCGACGCAGTTCGCGAACGGGCCGATCGAGTCGCCGAGGAGCTGGCAGAGAACCCGGCCGAGGGGCACACCGCAACCGAGGCCGATCAGGTGTCGAAGTTGCTCGGATGGTTGGGCCGCCAACACTTCGTCTTCCTCGGGGCAGCTTCGTATCAGGTGATCCCGGAACCATCCGGGAGATCGGGCTCCGGCGCCCCTGGACAGCGGTTGCAAGTGATTCCCGGATCGCAGCTCGGCCTGCTCCGAACGAGTCGTCGTATCGATCCTGCGTTTGCCGCCGGCGACGAGCTGATCTCGATCGTCCGCGCCGACAACGAGGTCGAGATCCATCGGCACGCGCGGCCCGTGAGCATCGCCGTTCGACGAATCGCCGCAGATGGTCCCCGTGCCGGCCAGATCATCGGTGAGGAACGCTTTCTCGGACTGTTCTCGGCGGCGGCGTACCGTGCTGCGGTCTCGACGATCCCGCTGATTCGCGAGCGGGTGGCATGGGTGCTGGCGCGCAGCAGAGTGGACCCGTCCAGCCACACAGGACGGGCGCTGCGAACTGTGCTCGAGACATTTCCACGTGACGAACTGTTCGAGATCGGGCGGGAAGAGTTGGCCGAGGTCGCGACCGCGATCGTCGGTCTGCAGGAACGGTCGGTGGTCCGCGTCCTGGAACTGCGATCCCCGGCCAGTGGTTGGCAGACGCTCGCTGTCTACCTGCCGCGCGTTCGGGTCACGCCGGATGTACCGCAGCGCGTCGCCGAGCGGGTTGCTGCTCTCACGGATGCGACACGGATGGAGTTCGACACGTACGTCAGCACGAGTCCGCTGTCGCGTGTGACTGTCGATATTCGACGCGAGCAACCGGTCACGGAGACCGAGCTCGACCGGTTGACGGAGTCGATCGACGAGCTGACCCAGCGGTGGGACGACCGCGTTCGCGCAGCGCTGGCCGAGCGGTTCGAAGGGTCGGAGGTGACGCGTCTCGCAGACCGCTATCTGCCGGGGTTCCCGCTCGACTATCAATCCTCGACCACACCAGAGCAGACGGTGGCCGACCTGCAGATCATCGACACGATGCAGAGCGATCAGGATCCATCCTCGCGTTCGACGGCGACCATGTTCGTCGCGCCGGCCGATGCTCCTGACGGACGCGACAGACGCTTCCGGATCTACCGCCGCAACAACCCGCTGACGCTGTCCGAACTCCTACCGCTGCTGGATCAGCTCGGGCTGCAGGCCGTCGACGAACGACCGTTCCTGCTTCCCGTCGACAGCGACACGATCTCGCTCTACGACATCGGCGTTCGTCTGGACATCGAGGGCTCGATCACCGAATCCACGCTCGACGAGGTGCAGGCCACCTTCCGCCAATTGCTCGACGGCGCCGTCGAGAGCGACGGCTTCAACAGGCTCGTACTGCTCGCCGGCCTCAGTGCGCGTGAGGTCGAGATCATTCGTACCTACGCCAAGTACATCCGTCAGACGACGTTCCCGTTCAGTCAGCAGTACATGGAATCGACGGTCGCCAAGTATCCGGGGGTGATGCGTCTGCTCGTTCGGCTGTTCACAGCGAGGCTCGATCCGACTGCCCCGAACGCATCGCGCGATGTCGTCGTCGCGGCTCTCGCGACCGAGCTCGACGCGGCGCTCGAAGCAATCCCAACGCTCGACGAGGACAGGATCTGTCGGACGATCGGCGATGTCATTCGCGCAACGGTGCGCACCAACGCATTTCGTCCGGGGCCGAACGGCGGTCGCCGCGATGTCATCGCGATCAAGCTGGATCCGCAACACGTTCCTGACCTTCCGCTGCCCAAACCGATGTTCGAGATCTGGGTCTGTTCGCCGCGCGTCGAGGGCGTGCACCTGCGCGGCGGCCGGATCGCTCGCGGTGGAATCCGGTGGAGTGATCGGCGCGAGGATTTCCGCACCGAGGTTCTGGGGTTGATGAAAGCTCAGATGGTCAAGAACGCAGTCATCGTTCCGGTCGGCTCCAAGGGTGGCTTCGTCGTCAAACGTCCACCGAACGCGAGCACTGCCGACGGTGGCGACGCGCTGCGTCGCGAGGTCGTCGGGTGCTACACCGACTTCATCGCAGGACTGCTCGACCTCACCGACAATCTGGTCGAAGAAGTCGTGGTACCGCCCCCGGACACGGTTCGTCACGACGCCGACGATCCGTATCTGGTCGTCGCTGCCGACAAAGGAACGGCGACCTTCAGCGACATCGCCAACGGCATCTCCGAGATATACGACTTCTGGCTGGGCGACGCGTTCGCATCAGGCGGCAGCGTCGGCTACGACCACAAAGTGATGGGCATCACGGCGCGAGGAGCGTGGGAGAGCGTCCGCCGCCACGCCCAGGTGCTCGGCCGCAACGCCGACCGAGATCCGCTCAGCGTCGTCGGTGTCGGCGACATGTCGGGTGACGTGTTCGGCAATGGCCTGCTGCGGTCGTCCCACGTGAAGCTGGTCGCAGCCTTCGATCATCGGCACATCTTTCTCGACCCGGATCCCGAGCCCGAGGTCGCCTTTGCCGAACGACTGCGCCTGTTCGGCCTGCCGCGCAGCAGTTGGCGCGACTACGAACCGTCGCTGATCAGTCAGGGCGGCGGTGTGTACCCGCGCTCTGTCAAGTCGATCACCGTTTCGCCGGCAGTACGCCAACGCCTCGGAACCGAGTCGGCGGAGCTGTCGCCGAACGAACTGATCTCGGCCATTCTCCGCGCGCCGGTCGACCTGCTGTGGAACGGAGGCATCGGGACGTATGTGAAGTCGTCCGCCGAGACCAACGCAGATGTCGGCGACCGGGCCAACGACGCCGTGCGGGTCAATGGCAACGAGTTGCGCTGCCGCATCGTCGGAGAAGGCGGCAACCTCGGCCTGACCCAGCGCGGTCGCGTCGAGTACGCGCTTGCCGGTGGATTGATCAACACGGACGCGATCGACAACTCGGCGGGCGTGGATTGCAGTGATCACGAGGTCAACATCAAGATCCTCCTCAACGGGTGCGTCAAGCGTGGCGAGATCACTGTCGAGCAACGCAACGAGCTCCTTGCATCGATGACGAGCGAGGTCGGTGAGCTGGTTCTGGATGACAATCGCCTCCAGACGATCGCCCTGACCATCGCACGCAAGCAGGCCTTTGCGATGATCAACGTCCACGGTCGCTACATCCACACGCTCGAGGCAGAGGGTTGGCTCGACCGTGCCCTCGAGTTCCTTCCGACGGATCGTCAACTGGCGGAGCGGCAGTCCGCCGGGCTCGGGCTGACCACACCAGAATTCTCCGTGTTGATGGCGTACACGAAGAACGCAACTGCGCACGAGATCTTGCGCAGTGAGCTGCCGGACGATCCGTTCCTCGAGGCAGAACTGGTGCGTTACTTCCCGCCAGAGATGCAGACCCGTTTCCGCGCAGAGATTCGGGGTCACCAGCTTCGGCGCGAGATCGTGACGACACAGCTCGTCAATCAGATGGTCAACCTGTCCGGCATCTCGTTCGACCATCGGATCACCGAGCAGACTGGTGCCAGCGTGCTTGACATCGCCAGGGCATGGGTCGCAGCGCGTGACATCACCCGTCTGCCGGACCTGTGGGACGAGATCGAGGCCCTCGGCAGCGATGTGAAGTTGGATGTCCGACTGGAATTGCTGTTGGAAGCACGTCGGATGACGGAACGCAGTGTCCTGTGGCTCCTCCGACGGCGGCGACCACCGATCGACCTCGACGCAACGGTCAAGGAGTTCGCCGGGCCGATGCGCCTCCTGTCGACGCGACTCGACGATGCGTTGCGCGGACAGCTCGGTGCAATCACACACTCGACGTGGGCCAGTCGCCTCGCGGCCGGAGTCGACGAATCACTCGCCGAGCGATCGTCGGCGTGGCCGCTGATGCACACTGCATTCGACATCATCGACATCGCCGCACGGTTCCAGACCGATCTCGTGTCCGTCGCAGGCATCTACTGGAATCTGTTCGACGCGCTGGACATGCTCTGGCTGTGGGATGGGGTTGGTGCGCTGCCACGTTCGACGCGTTGGGAAACCCAGGCTCGTTCTGCGCTCCGTGATGATCTGCTGATCGGGCTCGCCGATCTGACCGAAGACGTGATCCGTGCCGGTGCGGACATCGCCGTGTGGATGGCCGGGAACGAGCGGGCCGTTGGTCTGCTGGCTGCGATGTTCAACGAGGTCAGGCGCAGCGGCACGTTCGACATCACCACGCTGACGGTGGGGCTGCGGCAGTTGCGTAACGTGTCCATGGCTACCAACTAGGCGCCAACTGATACCGAGGGGGCACGCCAATGGGTGCGCGACATGACATCGAGCGACTGCTGTTCGACTACTGCTGGGGCATCGATCACGGTGACTTCGCGTTTACCGCTTCGCTGTTCGGCGAGGCGGGTCTCTACGGTTTGGTCGGCGCCGGCGCAGCACGTGGAGCCGTGCAGGTGCTCGGCATGTTCGAGGCCAGTACGCGCAAGCACGACGGCGTACCCCGGACCCGCCACGTGGTCACCAACGTCGTGATCGAGGTCGACGACGAAGGACAGTCGGCCACGGCACGTTCGTATGTGCAGGTCCTCCACCAGCCGCCGTCAGCGTCTGGTGAGCCCCGTCATCCGATCGGACCGATCGTGGTCGGCACCTACCTCGACACGGTCCATCTGGTCGATGGCTCGTGGCAGTTCGCCGAGCGGCGGATGCATCTCGAGATGGTCGGCGACCTCAGCACTCACCTCAACGCGGGCTTCCTGTAGTCCCTGCGCGTTGCGTCAGGTGGTTGCCATCTTCAGATTCAGATACACGACCGTGTCGTCGTAGCTCGACTCGAGCAACTCGTCGGTGTGGTCGAGATCGAGGGGCGACATCGTTCCCGGAGCCGGGCTCGGGGGATACAGGATCGGCATGTGGCTCAACTCGACGAGATCACGCAAGACCATCTGTCGCGCGTACACCTCGGTGACGTATGAGAACAGGTCCATCAGCGAGTCCGGGGCATGCAGACTTGCGGTCGGGCTGGTGGTATCCAGCACGACGAGCGACTGGGCACCCATCGCGACCGCGTCGCGCATCGGCACGTTGTTGCCGAGCCCACCGTCGTAGAACAGCCGACCCTCGCGCATGACCGGCGGGAAGATCCCGGGAATCGCCGCGCTGGCCAGCAGTGCGCTTTCCAGTTGACCCCAGCGAAAGAGAACGGGGACGCCGCGCTCGACGTCGACTGCCACCGCACCGTACGGAAGCAGGAGGTCCTCGATGTTCGCAAAGTCGTCGAGCACGGAGTGGATGGACCGGATCAAACCGTCGTTCGGGTAAAAGCTCGAACGTGTCCGTCGCCAGTGCAGGAACGGCTTGATACCGCGCAACGGGAATGCATCGGCTCGCTTCGAACTCCGCCAGAAGTGCTCGAGGGCGTGGACTGCGTTTGCTGGATCGGCAGCGAGAACTGCGCCGTTGAACGCCCCGATCGATGTACCGACGACGAGGTCCGGCTTGATGTTGCGTTCGAACAGAGCGCGCAGCATGCCGACCTGTACGGCACCGAGGCTGCCGCCACCGCCGAGCACGAACCCGATCGGTCGGGGAAGGATGATTTCCTTCGTCTCGGCGTCTGTCACGCCCTATCTCTACCGCGCTTGGGCCGCCCTGCACGTGCCCTGCACTCGGCGAGGGCGTGACACCTCCCGGGTAGCCTTGACAGGGTCATGTCTGATCGCCCGCTCCGCCTTCGCTTTGCCCCGTCCCCAACCGGCTTTTTCCACGTCGGAGGCGCCCGCACGGCGCTGTACAACTGGGCTGTTGCCCTGCGCGAGGGCGGAACGTTCGTGCTGCGGATCGAGGACACGGACGAGGCTCGTAACAAGCCCGAATGGACCGAGGGCATCATCGACGCGTTGGCGTGGATCGGCATCGACGCCAACGATCCGCACTTCGAGGGGCCGTACTTCCAGAGCTCGTACGCCGAACAACACGTCGCAGCCGCCGACCGCCTGTTCCAGGCGGATATGGCGTACTACTGCGACCTCACCGGCGAACAGATCCAGGAGAGGGCCAAGGCCAGCGGCAAGCAGGGGTACGACAACTATTCGCGTGACCGCGGGCTGGGCGCGGCGCCTGGCAATGTGTTGCGATTTCGGGTTCCCGAAGGCACGACGGTCGTCCACGATCTCGTGCGCGGTGTGGTCGACTTCGACAACTCGAACATCGAGGACTTCGTGTTGTTGCGTGGCAACGGCTCACCGATGTTCCTGCTCGCGAATGTGGTCGACGACATCACGATGAGGATCAGTCACGTGATCCGCGCCGAGGAGCACCTACCCAACACCCCGAAGCAGCAGATGCTGTGGGAAGCGCTCGGCAAGGAGCCGCCGGTGTGGGCACACGTTCCCGTACTCGTCAACGAGCAGCGCAAGAAGCTCTCCAAGCGGCGCGACAAGGTAGCCGTGGAGCAGTATCGCGCCGAAGGGATTCTGGCCGATGCCATGGTCAACTACTTGATGACGCTCGGCTGGGCGCCAGCGGGCGATACCGAGATCGTCCCATGGGACAGTATCGTCCGCGACTTCCGTCTCGAGGACGTCAAGCACTCACCGGCCTTCTTCGACTTGAAGAAGTTGAACGCGTTCAACGGCGACTACATCCGGATGATGTCGGTCGACGAGTTCATCGTGCATTCCGCTCCGTATCTGATGTCCGACGACGTACCGTGGACCCGCGAGCAGTTCAATCCGGTTGTGTTCAGCGCGATGGCGCCGCTCGTCCAAGAACGGGTGGCACGTCTCGACGAAGTGTCGTCGTACGTCGACTTCCTCTTCCTCGCCGACGCACCAATCGACGAGGCCGCCTTTGCCAAGGTGATGGCATCGCCGAACGCAGCGGCCGTGCTGGCCGACGTGATGGCTGCCTATGAGACCGTCGAGTGGACCCATGACGAACTGAAGGACACGTTGACAGCGGTCGGTGACAGCTACGGCCTCAAGCTCGGCAAGGCGCAGGCTCCTGTGCGCATCGCTGTCGCCGGCCGTGCGGTCGGGCCGCCGTTGTTCGAATCACTGGAGCAGCTCGGTCGCGAGGAGACGCAGCGCCGCCTCCGCGCCGCTCTCGACCGATTGGACGCGCGCGTTGCCTGATGATCATCGATCCAACGGCGCTCGAGACCGAAACGCCTGAGGGCGATTTCGCCGCTGCCGATGATGCGCCTGTCGGCGATTTCGACGGTCGGCCTCGTCGACGCCGATGGTTGCGAGTCTCGCTCGTCGTGGTCCTGCTGTTGCTCGGGTGGTACAGCATCAACCTCTTCCAGGTCTGGCACACCGGCCGCAGCGACCAGGCCAGGCCGGTCGACGCGATCGTCGTCATGGGTGCTGCGCAATACAACGGGAGACCGTCGCCGCAATTGCAAGCTCGGCTGGATCAGGTCGTGGTCCTCTGGAACGAGGGCATCGCCCCACTTGTGGTCGTCACCGGTGGAAACCAACCGGGAGACAAATTCACCGAGGCCGGTGCTTCGGCCGCCTATCTCGCCGAACACGGCGTGAATGCGGCGGCCATCCTGCAGGAGAACAAGGGCCACTCGAGTTGGGAGTCGCTGCGGGCCGTGGCCACCATCTTGCACGACCGTGGTTCGCACCGGGTGCTGATGGTCAGCGATCCGTTCCATTCACTGCGGATACGGCTGATGGCCGAGGATCTCGGTTTCACCGCGTACGTGTCTCCGACGCGCACCAGCCCGGTGCGCGGTACGTATGCGTTCGGCAAGGAGATGGAAGAGGCAGCTGGGCTTTCTGTCGGCCGCATCATCGGCTTCGATCGTCTGTTGTCGCTCACCGGTTGACGCGATTGGCGAGCCGAGGTGTTGGCGCTCGAGGCGGGATCTGTACACTGAGCCGCCCTCACGGGGACGTGATGGGGAGTGGTGTAACTGGCAACACAGCAGTTTCTGGTACTGTTATTCCGGGTTCGATTCCTGGCTCCCCAGCTCTCAAACAGCCGGCCATTGGCCGGCTGTTGGCGTTTTCGGTTGGGCATCCGCTCCGCTGTTGCTAGATTGATTCGGCTACTGCAGGGCCCCATCGTCTAGTGGCCTAGGACACCACCCTCTCAAGGTGGACGCACGGGTTCGAATCCCGTTGGGGCTGCCAAGAAACCCCAGCTCAGAGGCACTCTTCGGAGTGCCTCTCCTGGTTTTCCAGCCGCCTTGCCAACCCAACAAGAAGCGTTACGCGAGCAAGACCGTGCACGGCGGTAAACGCGAAGCGCAGCGCGCCCTCAACGAGATGATCGCTGAAGCCGGTCATGGGTTGTCGGTTCGGACCTCGGCGACCGTCGGCGAGTTGCTCGAGCGATGGTTCGAGTTCGCTGCTCGAGACTTCTCGCCGAGCACGGTGAAGGAGACGCGCGGATTCATCGATCGGAATCTCCTGCC
>JAYTOM010000456.1:0-13515 GCA_043747765.1 Actinomycetota bacterium | reverse complement strand
CGGCATCCTCCTTGCCGCTGTCGCACTCGAATCGTTCTCGCTGTTGACGGCAGTACGCGAGGTCAAGCAGGTCAAGCCGCCAGACATGTCCTACTGGCGTTTCGTCCGCACCGCGAAGCAGCCCGAACTCCCGATCGTGTTGCTCGAGGACGTCGGCGCCGAGATCGGACTCGCATTCGCGTTGTTCGGTCTGTTGATGAGTCACTTCACCAAGAACCCGCGGTGGGACGCAGCGGGTTCCGTCGCGATCGGAGTACTGCTTGTCATCATCGCGATCATCCTCGCGATCCGGATGAAAGCGCTGCTGATCGGCGAATCAGCATCGCAGGTCGACCAGGATCAGATCATCGACGCGCTCACGTCGGCTGCGAAGGTCGAGCGCGTCATCCACATCCGCACCCTGTATTTCGGACCGGAAGAATTGATGGTCGCGGCCAAACTCGGCTTTGCGGCCGACCTGACCGTTGCCGAGTTGGCGGACGCGGTCGACGCCGCTGAAGCGGCCGTCCGTCTCAAAGTTCCGACTGTCGGTCTGATCTACATCGAGCCCGACCTGTACCGCGTGACGGCCTGAGCCGGTACGGTTGTAGCAACGACACGGGGAGCTCGCAGGTTCGGCGGGCTGAGAGGGTGCTTGCCGGCGCCGACCCTTCAACCTGATCTGGGTAATGCCAGCGGAGGGAAGCGCAACCATGGCGCAGCAGTTCGAACAACCGAGCGGACCGAGGGGCCCCGGACCCGACAACGTCGCTTCCCGATGGGCGGTCATCGTCACGGGTGGTTCTCCGCTCGCCGACGGTGCCGTTGGTCGACTCCCGGCCAACCGTTTCGTGATCGCCGCCGATTCCGGACTGGACCACGCCATCGAGGCAGGCATCCTGCCCGACCTCGTCGTCGGCGACTTGGACTCGGTGAGCGCTGCAGGTGTGGCATGGGCCCGTCAACGGCGGGTTCCGATCGAGGTCTCTCCGACCGACAAGGATCTGACGGACACCCAGATCGCGCTCGGCGCAGCATTGTCGAGACAACTCGTCCACGTGCTGCTGATCAGCGGCGGCGGTGACCGCATCGATCACTCGATCAGCGCGATCACCGCGCTCGGCCATCCGTCGCTCGGGCAGTGCAAGTCGGTCAGTGCCATGTGGGGCCGATCGCGAATCCACGTCCTCCACGCCCCCGGTTACTGGGAGTTCGGCCTGCCACCTGGCACGACGTTCTCGCTCCTGGCCCTGCACGGCGAATGCACTCGGGTGACGCTGTCGGGCGCGACCTGGCCACTTCGCGACGCAACGATCGAGCCCGGTTCGAGCCTCGGCGTCAGCAATGTCGCCATCGAGCAATTGCGTCTTTCCGTCGGCGCCGGAGTACTCACCATGATCGTCCCCAATCACTTGTCCGGAGCACCCACATGAACCGACCGCTGAAGTCAATCGGGGCGGCGCTCGTCGTCGCCATCGCCATCGCGGCGTGCGCCAGCAGCAAGGCCGCAACGCCCCCCGCATCGAGCACCCCACCCAGTCCGGCATCCAGCACCCCACCCAGCCCGGCATCCAACACTGCGTCCATCCCGACATCCAGCCCCAAACCAACCACCGACACACTGACGCTGGTCGCCTACGACTCGTTCTCAATCGACAAGTCAGCGTTCGACGCATTCACTACAGCGACCGGCATCAAGGTTTCGGTCGTCATGGCCGGCGACGCCGGCGCAATGCTGTCCAAGGCCGCGCTCACCGCCGGCAACCCGGAGGGTGACGTGATGTGGGGCGTCGACAACACGCTGCTCTCACGCGCCTTGGCGAGCAAGGTGTTCGAGCCGTACACGTCGCCCGACCTCGGTGTGCTCGCTGCCGACGCCACAGCATTGGTGCCCGGGCACGAGGCGACGCCTGTGGACGAGGGGGACGTGTGCATCAACTACGACATTGCCTGGTTGAAGGCTCACGACCTCGCCGTCCCGACATCGCTCCGGGACCTCTCCGATCCGAAGTACAAGAACCTGCTCGTCGTGGAGAACCCGGCAACCTCGTCGACCGGTTTGGCGTTCCTGTTGGCCACGATCGCCCAATTCGGCGACTCAGCACAAGGAGGTAGCGGATGGCAGCAGTACTGGAAGGACCTGCGTGCCAACGGCGTGGCTGTCGTCGACTCATGGGATGTCGCATACCAAGAGCAGTTCTCCGGCTCGACGGGCAAGGGTCCGAAGCCACTCGTCGTCAGCTACGGGTCGAGCCCCCCGGCCGAGGTCATCGACGGCGATCCACGCCCAGCCACTGCGCCGACAGGTGTCGTCGACTCGACGTGCTTTCATCAAGTCGAATTCGCCGGGATCCTGCGCGGCACCAAGCACATCGCCGACGCCGCGAAGTTGATCGACTTCCTCGTTTCCAAGGCGTTCCAGGAGGTGCTGCCGCTGACGTTGTACGTGTACCCCGTCCGCAACGGAGCCGACGTCCCGCCCGAGTTCACGAAGTGGGCCGTTCGACCGTCCAATCCGCTGTCGGTGCCACCCGCCGATATCGAGAAGAACTCGAAGGACTGGATCAGCACGTGGACTGATCTCGTCGTCCGGTGAACCGACCAGCGGCCGGCAATCGTCTCCCGCGCCAACTCGTTGTGGCGCTGACGATCCCAGCGGTCGCGTTCTTCAGCATCTTCTACGCGTGGCCAGTGATCGCACTGGTCCGACGCGCGGTCACCGTCGACTCACTGCGAACAGTCATCGGCGATCGTTCACTCCGCGAAATCCTGTGGTTCACCACATGGCAGGCGGTGCTGAGCACCGCGCTCACAGTCGTCGTCGCGATAATCCCGGCCTGGGTCCTGTCGCAGTACGAATTCACCGGGCGGCGATGGATCACGGCGCTCGTCACCGTTCCATTCGTCCTGCCGACGGTCGTGGTCGGCGCAGCGTTCCTCGCCCTCTTGCCGACATCGCTCGGGCAGGGCGTGACAGCGATCCTTGCCGCGCACGTTTTCTTCAACATCGCCGTCGTCGTGCGTGGTGTCGGTGGGTTGTGGGAGCAGATCCCCAGCGATCTCGGTGCCGCGGCGCGCACGCTCGGGGCCGGCCCGTGGCAGACGATGCGCGAGGTGACGCTGCCGCTCCTGACTCCAGCCATCGCCGCATCGGCCAGCATCGTCTTCCTGTTCACGTTCACATCCTTCGGCGTCGTGCGAATCCTGGGCGGTCCGGCGCGTCCCACGATCGAGGTCGAGATCTGGCAACGAGCGACACGATTCGGCGACGTCGGGGTGGCTGCAGTGATTTCGATCGCTCAGCTGATCGTGTTGGGCCTCGCCGTGCTGTGGTTCACGCGCATCCAATCCCGCCACAGGCAGACACTCGGTCTGCGGCTCGCGAACGAACGGAGACGCCCTCGTGGCTGGCGGCAGGCAGTCGCAATTCGCGCAACCTGCGCTGTGCTCGTTGTCGTGATCTGCGCGCCGTTGGCGGCGCTGGTCGAACGGAGTACGCGGGCCAGCGCCGGAAATCATTCGCTGGGCGCGTGGCGATCAGTGTTCGGATCTGGGGCGCTGGGCTCAGCTCGTGCGACATCGACCGCGTCGATCGACCCCCTCGGTTCGGTGTTCACCTCGCTGAGGTTCATGATCGTGGCCGTGTTGTTGAGCCTCGCCATCGGCGGATGCGCATCTCTGGCAATCGCTGCGCTCGGACGGAGCGGGCGGGTGCTCGACACAGGGATCATGCTGCCCCTCGGCACGAGTGCCGTGACGATCGGATTCGGTCTCGTCGTGGCCTTCTCGACGAGCCCGTTCGATTGGCGTGCAGCACCGCTGTTGATCCCGCTCGGCCACGCGATGGTCGCGACACCGTTCGTCGTCCGAGTTCTGCTACCAACGCTGCGCTCGATCGATCCGCGACTGCGTGATGCCGCAGCGACGCTCGGTGCATCGCCCATTCGCGCGTGGCGCGAGATCGACCTCCATCTGGTCCGCAGTCCGCTGCTCACGGCCGCAGGGTTCGCTGCGGCGATCTCCCTCGGTGAATTCGGTGCGACCACGTTCTTGACCCGCCAGGGCCGGGCGACCCTTCCGATCGCCATCGAACAACTGCTCGGTAGACCCGGCCCGGTGTTGCACGCGCAGGGGTATGTTCTGGCGACAATTCTGGCTGCGCTGACGTTCGCAGTGATCGGACTCGTCGAATGCCTACGCGCTACTGTCGATGGCCGGCACCGAGGAGCCGATGTGGGGAGATCTCGTGCTCGAAATTCGTGATATCTCGCTGTCCTTCGGCGCGATAACCGTTCTTCGCAACCTCTCGCTCGACGTCGGCGATGGCGAGGTTGTGGCGATTCTCGGCCCGTCCGGTTCCGGCAAGAGCACACTTCTCCGAGTGATCGCCGGCCTGATCGCACCGGACGAGGGGCACATCCTGCTCGACGGAGCAGTGATCGACGACGTGCCGACTCACCGCCGAGACATCGGTCTGGTGTTCCAGGACGAGCAGCTCTTTCCTCACCGTTCGGTCAACCGCAACATCGATTTCGGTTTACGAATGCGGCACTGGAAGCAATCGGACCGGGCCGTGCGGGTCCAGGAAATGCTGGAGCTCGTCGGCCTGGCGGGCTTCGGCGAGCGGCACGTGACCGACCTCTCCGGCGGCGAGGCCAAACGAGTTGCGCTTGTACGCACGCTCGCCCCGTTTCCCAAGATCGTGTTGCTGGACGAACCGCTGACCGGCCTCGATCGCCCACTGCACGACCAACTGGCAAAGGAACTGTTCCGTCTGTTGCGCGTCACAGGAACGAGCGCACTCCTCGTCACACACGACCACGACGAAGCCGAGGTGATTGCTGATCGTGTTGTGTCGTTGACCCGTCCGAGCTGAACCATCGTCACCGAGCGACCGGCACCGCGCCATCGGCGTGTCACATCTCGGTGGACTCGCAGATCCGGCGGACATCGGCCATCGCGCCGTGATACGCACGGAGTCGGTCCAGCGAATCGCGGGATTCGCGCCGACGCATCTCGCCGCCGGTCATCCAGTCGCGTTGGGGACCCGAGGTGCGCACCAACGCAGCGAATCGAAGCTGTTCACGGAGGTCATCCGCAGCAGCCCCCAACAGTGCTACATGGGTCACGAAGGCCCGAACACGACCGACGGCATCGACGTCGGAATCGATCAGCTCGAATTCGAGAACACCACCGTTGGTCGGGTTGACCTGAACACGCGGCCGGAGAAGCTCACCATCGATGAGAGCATCGACTGTGCCGACGAGTTCGCGACGCAGGCGAGCGAACTGTCGCTGTGCCGCTTCGATGTCGGCCAGGGGTACGTCGGTCAATGACCAGTCGTCTCCGCCACCGGGCGCTCGCCCGATGGCCACATCCACGGAGCAATACCCCTCATCGAGTACGCATGCGATCGCCGCCCTCTCGCGACTGACACGGTCGTGTTCCGCCCGGGCGTGAGGATCGGTGTCCGTTCGGCAAAGGCGCAGAATGGACAGACGCTCATCGGTTGCGAGCAGCTGGCCGCTCAGCCGACGGTCGAGTCGAGGATCGAGAAGATGAAGGCAGGCGACAACGCGAACTCGGTCGGCGTCGCCAGACATGATCGCCCGGCGCATCGCACTGCGTCCCGCGTACCGCATCCGGAGATCGGCGATCTCGGGCAGGGAACTCGACTTCGCCGGGAGTGGTTCTTCGGAGTCGCCGAACACGTTGAACGACAACACGGGGTTCTCATACCCGCTCGTCTCGACACCGAGACACCGTTGTCGCCACCCGGACACCGTCGACCACCGGTCGGCCGCGAATCCCATTCAGGTCGGCGGTGGTGTCCGCGTGCCTCGAGAATGTTCTAGGGTTGCAACATGGTGAGCAGCCGAACATTACTCATTGCATGTGGCGTGGGGACCCTCGTCCTCGGCGCATGCGGAAGCAGCTCGCCGTCCACCAAGGGCGGCACGAGCACCACGACCAAGTCTGGATTGGGCACAACTCAATCGACAACGACATTCACCACCCTCCCCGGCTCATCGGCGACGGTTTCTCCGGTGACCAGCGGGACGGTGAATTCCAGTCAGACCACCCTGGCTGCCGGCGGCGCGACGACGATCAAGCCGACAACGCCGACCACAGCCGCAGGTGGCCCGACGACCACCGTCAAGGGTCGCACCGTCACCTCGCCGTCGGACAACGTCAAAGCCGGCGACAAGGGGGACGGGGTCACCAAGATACAGTTCGCACTCAAGGCAGCCGGCTACAAAGTCACTGTCGACGGCACGTTCGGGAATCAGACCGATGCCGCCGTTCGCTTGTTCCAGAAGAAGGTCGGACTGAAGGTCGACGGGATCGTCGGCAAGGTCACATGGGCGAAGTTGTCAGCCGCCCCGCCTGGTACTGCGACAACGGTCAAGCCCGGCACCACCGCAACCACTGTCAAGGGGACAACGGCGACCACAGTCAAGGCCGGCACAACCACCACAACGGGTGTCAAGTAGACCCTGGTTCGAGCTTTCTGCGCAGCGCGACGAAGACGTCCGCGCCGACGACGGCTTCCAGTTCCTCGGCCAAGGAATCAATCACCCGAGTCGTTCCGATGTACGCCTCGCCGCCGTCTCGATGATCGGTGCAGCACCACGCCATTGCATGTCCATCGGCGCCCCAGTCGATGCGTGACCAGCGACGCACGGTAGCCACCTCGATGTTGTCGTCGCCCATTTCCCAATCGACCTTGATCGGGACCTGCCAACACACGGACGGCTTCCAATCGAGCGGCGATTCGTCGACAGCCGTTGCGGCCAGGTGCAACGCACAGCCGGCACCTCCCTCGAAACCAGGCCGGTTGAGAAAGATGCACGCGCCGTCCACCACACGGGTGTTGGTTCGGGATGCGTCGCTGAAACAGCCTTCGGCCGCAGCGAGTTCATAGTGCTCGAACATGGCCGGGTCGATCCCATCGGCCGAGGCCGCCACCATCATTGCCTCGTCGAGCCCGTCGAGTTCGGCACCGAGCGAACAGCAGCCCCTGGCCAATTCAGGGGCTGCGTGCACGCCGATGCCTTGACAACCGCGTCCCCAGATGCAGGTCCAGTTCGACTCCAAGAACTCACGATCGAACCGCCAGACCGTTTCTCCGTCCTCGATCTCGAGGCCATGTTCGTCCACCGTCGGCTGCTGCTCCGTCGGCTGCTGCTCGATCGGCTGCTGCTCCATGCGGTCCAGGGTACGCCCGGCTGGGTCAGGGACGTCGACCGTTCCAGGCGACCAGACGATCGATCAGTGGCGCATCGGTCGGGACCTCGACAACGTCAGCGAAGGGAATGCGGTTGTCGACGCGGCCCTCGGAAGGGCCCGCACCGACCTGAGTGGGCTGAACGCGGCCGAGGCCCGCGCCCTGTTCCTCGTCGCCGGGCCGTCGTCCACTGCGACACCGGATGTCAAAGCTGCATTGCGCAAACTGGTTCGAGCACTTCCCGAACCGTTCCGGGTCGATGCCGAGGCGGCGTCCGTCGCGATTGTCTCTGACCCGTCCGGGTGGGGCGGCACCACCGTCGAGCGGCCGCCACCCCCAGCGCTCGACATGTTGCAATCCGCTGTGATCGAAGCAATGCAGGTCACACTCGGCTACGTCGACCGCCAACGCAAGACGACCGAGCGCGTCGTCCACCCGCTCGGCCTGGCCACCAAGGGCCAGACCTGGTACTTGGTGGCCGATACCGCGGCTGGACTGCGCACCTTTCGAATCGACCGGATCACGTCGGTGACGCGCACTGGCGCGAAGGCTGTCCGCCCTCCCGGCTTCGAGCTGACAGAAGCCTGGAAGCTGATTGCCGACGAGGTCGATCAACACCGCACCTCACTATGGGCCCACGGAACGGTCGACCCGTCCGCACTGTGGCTGTTGCGCAGGATGTTCGGGACCAGATTGCGAATCGGCCCGACGAACGAGCTCGGCTGGATCGAGGTGAAACTGGGATCGAACCACGCCCGCGCCCTTGCCGGCGAGATCGGTGGCCTCGGCAGCCTGGTGCAACTGGATAATCCTGCCGACGTCCTGTCCGAACTGGTTCGCATCGGTCGTCAGCTGATCGCTCTCTACGACATGTCCGAATGATCGCTCTGTACGAGATGTCCGAACCGAATGTCTAATCTGCTCGGATGCGTGTTGGATTCCTCGGTGCCGGACTGATCGCCACATACCACAGCAAGAGCCTGCGGCGCAGCGGGGCCGAGGCGGAGCACGACGTGATCCGCGCCGGTGTCTACGACCCCGACATCGAGCGCGCCGAAGCGTTCGCCAAAGCCTCCGGGCACACGGTGTGCGCGTCCGAGGACGAGGTGCTCGACGGGTGCGACGTGGTCTACATCTGCACGTGGACGAGCGAGCATCCACGCCAACTCACCAAGGCCGCACACCGCGGGATCCACGTCTTCTGCGAGAAGCCGCTGGCAACGTCACTCGGCGAGGCCGAGGAGATGGCCGCAACCGCTGCAGCGGCGGGAATCACGAGCCAGGTGGGGCTCGTCATGCGTCGTTCGCCCGCGTTCATCTGGGCCCATCACCTCGCCAACGAGGTGGAAGCGGGCAGGATCATGGCGGTCATGTTCCGGGATGATCAGTTCATTCCGGTTCAAGGCCATTACAGCAGCACATGGCGTGGCAACAAGGATCTGGTTGGTGCCGGAACACTGTTGGAGCACAGCATCCACGATGTCGACATGTTCCGGTACGTCGTCGGCGATGTCGCGACCGTCAGTGCTCACGACGCCAACTTCCATGGCCTCGACGGCATCGAGGATGTCGTCAGTTCGTCGCTGACGTTCACCAACGGCGCGCTCGGAACGCTGATCACGGTCTGGCACGACAACCTCGCCCGGCCGAGCCTGCGCCGCGCCGAGATCTTCTGTGAACGCCGCTTCGTCGTCATCGAGGGCGACGATTGGTTCGGACCGGTGACATGGACGGACAGCGACGGAACGGAGCAGACGTTGCAGGGTGATCAACTCGTGGCTGCAGCAGGGGCAATGATCGAGGGGACGTTGAATCCGGATGGAGAATTCATTCGCGCCGTCGCTGGCGAACGCCCGAGTTGGCCCGATCTCGACACCGCGGTCGAGGCCCACCGCATCGTCGAGGCGATGTACGCATCGGCTCGCGAGGCAGGCACACCGCAGTCCGTCGAGACCGGTTTCTCGCGTTGATGCTCGACATTCGGATCGTCGAGATCAGCACAGCCGACACACATGTGCTGCGGCGCGCGGTCCTGCGCAACGGCGATCCGGGCCGGACGGTCGTGTTTGCGGAAGACGATCTGATCGGCACGATCCACCTCGGCGCGCGCGACCCTCGCGATGCGATCGTGGCCATCTCGTCGTGGGTGCCGAAGTCGCTGGACGGATTCGATGCTCTCGATGGTCTCAGGGCCACGCAGTTGCGGGGCATGGCCACCGACGCTTCGTTGCAGGGGACGGGCATCGGCGGCCTGCTGTTCGAGACTGGGGTACAGCGCTGTGTCGACAACGGTGTCGATCTGGTCTGGGCCCGTGCTCGTGACTCGGCGCTCGACTTCTATGCTCGGCACGGGTGCACGGTCATCGGAGAGGGCTTCATCGACGACACCAGCGGCCTCCCCCACCACGTCGTCATCCGCAATTTGATCGGCTGACCTCCCGGCAATTGATTTTTTCCGTTTTCGGCTGCTCGAAGCACTCAGTGTTCCGAGGAGATGAGATGCCCCCGTCGCCGACGACACCAGACCAACTGCGCCGACGCGCCTCCACGCTGCGGACCGTCGCGTCGAAGATCGAGTGCATGCATGCGCTCGATCTGCATCGCCGGGCCGGCGACGATGTCTGGCGAGGACCGACGCCACGCCACTGTTGTGACGATCTGCTGCAGATCCGCTTCGAACTGCTCGCCGCGGCAGAGGACCTCCGCGACGGCGCTCGCACTCTCGACATGCGGGCCGCTCAACTCGATGGTCAGGCGCTGATCCACTCGCCCGGCGCAAGCTGAAGGGATGACCGGCTACCTCGGATACGACCCTGAGATGGTGAACATGCTGCGGGTCGCGATGGCACTGGCGCGTGACGACCTGACCGCCGTTCGTTGTTCGGACGTCGAAGCCGCCGCCGCGATGCGGTCGGTTGCCCGCTCGTTGACCACGCTGAACGACACGTGGCTGCCGTTCACCGCCGGCCTGTTCGCGTGCCGAGCGATGGACGGATATGTACCGACGACTCTCCGCAGCGGCGACCTGATCGACGGATGGTTGCGACTCGTCGCGGAGCAGCGGCACTGGAGGGTCACGACCGATCCAGCGGCCACCGTGGCCTCCGCCAGCAGCTCACGGATGTCGATCGAAGAGGCCCGCGCGATCGGCCAGTTGCTGTCGGGGTCCGCCGGCTCGGAACCAATGACCCCTCTCGAGGTCGACTGGCTGAGCGGGCGACTCGCCCGGATTGCTGCGCAGCCGTCGCTGGTGGCCGCCTTTCTCCATGCATTGACCACGACTGGCTGGACCGCCGTGTGCAACCAACTCGGGACGAACCGTCAGGACCGGTACACCGACGCGCTGCTGTACGACGGAAACGTCAGTTCGCCGGAGGCGCATGGGTGGAAATCAATCGACGGCGTCTTCGTCTCGCTCGGCGCGATGTTGGTCATCGACCGCAGCACGAATGCCAGCAAGCCCGAACTGCTGTTGCCGGACATCGACCCGTACGCCGCAGCGATGCTGGTCCAGAATCTACGATTCGATGCAGAACAGTTGAGCAAGATCGCCAGCAAGTTGATCGAACGCGAGCGCCGCGATCTACGGGAAACGCCGGTGACCCGACTCGGCCCGCGAGCCGCAGATCTGCTGTTCGAGACAATGCTCATCACGCCCGGTGGGGCGACAGCGTATGTGCTCGCCACGATCGACGACCCATCACTGCTCCTCGATGTCGCGTTCGATCCTTCGTCGGGAAATCGTGTCCTGGTCGCTGGAACAGATCCGCTGTCGATGAGCGCGGCAGATGCTGCCGCAGCGATCCCCGGCCTCGTCCGCTGGATCCTCAATGCATCGACGTTCAACGCGTCTTTGGTGTACAACGCACAGTTGCCGACGGTTGCCGCTGACCTTTTGTCCCCGTACATCCTTCCGGTGCTGCGGTCCACGAGCGACAGTTTTGCGATGTCCGCCGATGAACGGCGGGCGCTCGAGACACTGGTGCTCAGCGACGAGCGCGCCTTCGAACGCCTCGTCGATGCACGCGACCGAGCCACGACAGATCTTGCAGTGCGAATCACCGCAAGTGACACGTCGGTCGAGGATCGCCTTGCCGCCCTGCGCGACTTCGCGAGCCTTGTGGCCATCGTCGACACAATGTCTCGGGACCGAACCATACGGCGCGCCGAAGCGGACGTCGCGCAGTGGGATCTGTTGTGGAGTGCGCTCGGCTACGGCGCGAGTGCCGGGTCGATCGCGAGCGGCAGTCCCGCAGCGAGCGCGCCCGGCATGGCCCTCACCGCTTTGCGGATCTACGCAGACGCCCACGGCTGGGGACCCGTACCGGTGGACAGTGTGCGCTCAGAATCGTTGGCGACGCTCGACAGGATGACGACGGTTGCCGCCGCCGCGTTGGTCGCCTCGGCGTTCGACCAGATGGTCACCGCAGGCCGTATCCCGGCCAAGACCTCGCCTCCGCCGCTGCCCGACTTCGGAGCAAATGACGTCGGGGCCGACTACAACCTGCGCGTCCTGACCTGGCTCGGCGACGCTGATCTCGATCCTCGCGTCGTCCTGGAGCTGACCATGATCGGACAGACGATCGCCAGCTCACACGAATCGGAGGCAAACGCCAACGAAGCATTGCTGCTCGACTCGTGACGCCGCCGCGAACGTCTCAGAGCACGCCGGCGGGCCCCAGGCCGTCCGCCACGAACCGACCGGCCAGCCAGCCGAGTCGCTCGTTCGGTGTCAACGTCAGCGCTGCACGGGGTAACTCCGCCAGACCCATCGGCTGACGGCTGGCCCAGAGCCCCTTCAACCGGTCGAGCTCCGCGCGAACGAAGTCGTCGGGCCAATCGGCGACGGTGTAGCCGAGACCGAGGTCCATCCGATGAATCTCCACCTCTGTCCTGCGGCGCGCCGGCATGTCGACGATCCTGATCTCACCGGCCACGGTCAGACCGCCGGCGCTCCAGCCGAGTTCGGGG
The DNA here is from genome assembly GCA_043747765.1 of Actinomycetota bacterium. GTDB lineage: Bacteria > Actinomycetota > Acidimicrobiia > Acidimicrobiales > Ilumatobacteraceae > WLMZ01. The sequence continues at coordinate 1,337 of JAYTOM010000456.1, read as the reverse complement.
CACCGCTCGAATGCATCGTCGAGACGAGCCATCGCCGACGTCAGATCGGCGATGATGTGCGCTGCACGACGACCTGCACCGGCTTCGATGTCAGCTGCACGGCCCTCTCGACCGTTCGGATACATCTCCGCGACTTCGCCACGTCGGGCTCCGTCGATCATCCGCACAAAACCGTCTGCGTTGCGAGACAGATGCGTCAGCACGTGACCGACCGACCAGCCAGGAAGCAGTGACGGATGATGAACCTGATCGTTCGTCAACGCCATCACGTCGTCGGCGAGCGCTCGCTGTGCCGCAGCGCAGGCGAGGACCATCGCATTGGTCCGCTCCGGCAGATCAGATTTCACGAGATGCCACCGTAGCGGGTGGAAAAACGTGGCAACCTGACGGAATGCAACTCGCGATGATCGGCTTGGGAAGAATGGGCGCCAACATGGTGCGACGCCTGCAGAAGGCGGGACACGACTGCGTCGTCTACGACGTCAGTTCCGACGCGGTGAAGGCGCTCGAGAGCGAAGGCTTCGCAGGCGCGACGTCGCTCGAAGATCTGATCGCCAAGCTCGAGGCGCCGCGTCACCTCTGGCTGATGGTTCCCGCCGCGTTCGTTGCCGACACCGTCGCCAAGATCGCGCCACTGCTGTCTGTCGGCGACACACTGATCGACGGCGGAAACAGCTGGTACCGAGATGACGTCGATGCCTCTGCACCATTGGCCGACAAGGGCATCCACTACCTCGACGTCGGCACGAGTGGCGGCGTGTTCGGGCTCGAGCGTGGCTACTGTCTGATGATCGGCGGCAATGACGAAGCCGTTGCCCAGATGAGCACCATCTTCGATTCCCTCGCCCCTGGCGCAGCGTCGGCCGAACGCACGCCAGGCCTGACGGGCACGCCCTCCACCGCCGAACAGGGTTGGCTGCACTGCGGGCCGAGCGGTGCCGGCCACTTCGTCAAGATGGTGCACAACGGCATCGAGTACGGATTGATGCAGGCCTATGCCGAGGGCTTCGACATCCTGCGCAACAAGGACTCCAAGGACCTGCCGCAGGACGAGCGCTACACGCTCGACCTGGCGGACGTCGCCGAGGTCTGGCGGCGCGGCAGCGTCGTCGCCTCCTGGCTGCTCGACCTGGGGGCCGCGGCCCTGGCCAGGGACGGGCAGCTCAGCACATATTCCGGTTTCGTCCAGGACTCCGGCGAGGGCCGCTGGACCGTGCAAGCCGCGATCGAGGAAGCGGTTCCGGCGGACGTGCTGTCCACCGCGCTCTATGCTCGGTTCCGCTCGCGCCGGGATCACACCTTCGGCGAACGGATGCTCTCGGCCATGCGCTTCGGGT
>JAYTOM010000455.1:0-17777 GCA_043747765.1 Actinomycetota bacterium | reverse complement strand
TGACGACGGAACGACTCGACACCATCGACCGGGCGACGCCGTCTGATGCGAACGAAGGCGAGGACGCTGAGCAGAACGACCGCGATGGCGACCAGAATGATGATGATCACGAAGCGAGCCCACGAGACTGCGGAGAGCGATTGGTGATGTCGGCCGGAACGGCTGCGGCAACGGTCGGGATCTGAGCGCCCGTGCCCCAGTCGGATCCACCCTCCCAGACCTCGTGCTTCCAGATCGGCACGGTTGCTTTGAGCGCATCGATGGCATAACGGCCGGCCTCGAATGCCTCGGGACGGTGCGGCGACGACACCACGACCACGACGGCGCTTTCGCACAGTTCGAGCTGCCCGATCCGGTGCAGCAGGACGATTGCGCCGGTCGACGGCCAACGCGTACGGACCTCGGCAGCGATCTCAGCCAGTTTGGGAATCGCCTGCTCCTCATATGCCTCGTACGTCAGGTGCTGCACGTCCTGGCGTCCTTCGGCGTGATCACGAACGGTGCCGGAGAAAAGGACGACGGCGCCACAATTCGGACGGACTGCCCACTCGTAAGCGTCGGCCACAGCAAGGACGTCAGCGGTGAGGCCGAGCCATGTGCCGCCATCCTCGCTGATCATGGCCGCCGGTGCACGCATCGACACTGATCGTAGCCGTGCACCAGACCTTCTTCATCGGTCCTGCGGCGGCACCGGCGCCGCCCGACCTCCATCGACTGCGTTGCCTCGCTACGATCTCCTCTTCGTGGAGCGAGAGTGGGACGAAGAACCGGACTATCCGCACGCTCCTCTGCCCGCACATGAACGCACATGGCGTCATCCGTCCGAACAGGGAGCAACGGCGTGGACCCGCAGCGAGCCGCCCCTCGTCGTCGGCAAGGGCCTTTCGGTAGCGACCGGCACAGTGGGCGCCGTCTTGGCCATCGGCCTGCTGTGGTTGATGGTCCCGCACGACAATCGCGGTGGCGGGGGACTTGCCGAAGTCAGTTCGACGGTCCGTGTGGGGCCGACCGCCGAGGACTTGTCGCTCCGCCAGACCACGATCCCCGTGAACATCGTCAGTGCGCCGACACCGACAAACGAATCGAACGGCGTGTCGGGCAATGGCGGCGGCACCCTGGGCGGTGGCACGACGGCGCGCACGCTGATCGGTACACCATCCACTATCACGGACAGTGCCGCAACCGGTTCCGATGTCGTCGTCACCGTCAGCAGGACTCATCCCGGCCAGACCGGCTCGGACACCTCGCCGTCATCCGTCGACGCGGTACCCGGTGCCACTTCCACGACGATGCCCGCGGATTCTCCCACCATCGCGACGAAGGTAGGAGGCGGTGTTCCCGTCCTGGTGGCACCGGTGACGCTGCCGACATCGGGCACGACCGTCACGTCATCGACCGCAACCGCGCCCATCAGCGTGGCCGGCCCGACCCTGCCGAGCTCCCCGCCGACCTCGACCGGCACGCAGAGCACCTCGGCAACGCCCACCACGCAGTCCACGTCGTCGAGCCAGTCGACCATCAAACCTCAGCCCACGACGAACGGCGAACCGACCTTCGCGGTTGCGCTCGCCCCTGGCCACTTCGTCGCTGCAACGGCCGCTGCGGTCGGCAGCCAATCCACGGTCAACCTTCGACTTCCGACTGGCAACACGGTCGTCGGCAACGTCGTCAGCGTCGACAGCGGATCTGGCATTGCAGTCCTGTCGATCCCGAGAGGCACACCGACCACGCCCATCGCGACGAGCGACGCCGCGATGCCGAGCCGCGGTGCCACTGTCCTCAATCCCGAGCCGACACCTGTCAGTGTGTTCAAGGATTCGACCGGAACCCAGGTGACGTCGGGTCAGGGAGTTCCGCTGGCCGAGGGTGGGCTCGTCCTCGACACGTCGAAGCACCTCATCGGGTTGTGCACCAAGTCCGGCAACGGGGTACACGTGCTCGACGCGCATGCGCTGTTGGACGCCATCAACGGCGCGATCGCCAGCGAGCGCCCCGCATGGCTCGGCATGAACGTCCGTGTCAATCCAACGGGCAACCTCGCAGTCACGGACGTGAACACCGATGGACCGGCCGCCGGCGCTTCGATCCAACCCGGCGACATCATCCGCGCCGTGGACGGCACCGCCGTCTCCAACGGAGATTCGGTGCGCAACGCCGTGGCAGCACATCAGGTCGGCGAGACTGTCGTCCTTTCGGTGCTCAAGACCGGAGCAGCGACGCCGGCCGACGTGGCGATCGTGCTGATCGCCAATCCCGGCTCACTGTAAATCTTTCGGCGTGTGCAAAGCGCGCTCAGAGGGACGATTTCGCTCGCGAAAGTTGGGTGCGGGCGCGACGGACGCGGCGCACGATGATGATGATTCCTGCGATCAACCCCACGCCGGCCCCAGCCATCGCGCCAAGTGACAGTTCCTGCTTGCGCTTCGGCGTGACCATCGTCCACCACTTGGCTTCGGTGCCCTCGACATAGGCCTGTTCGTTCGAGTTCTCCGGCTGCCATCCGGCAGCCTTGAGGCGATCGTTGGCGACCAGCCACGGCGACTTGGTGTAGCTGCGCAGCCCTGGCGGGATCGGTCCGCGCTGGAACCGCCAGCGGATCCGAGACACCACCTCGCTGGCGCGGTCGGGCAGTTTGATCTTCGGCGTCGATCCGGCCAGTGCACGAACCCGTTCGCCGTCGACCCAACCATCGGGGGCGACGTTGAACACGCCGTCGAGGCGTTGCTCCGTGGCCAACAGGATCGCCGACGCGAGATCGTCGAGGTGCAGAAACTGAGCACCAGGGTCCTCCTCGCCCGACCGTTGACCCATCCCCGCCGCGAGCGCACGGGCCAGGCTGGATGTGCCATCGGCGGCCATCGAGATCACGGGCCGCAGCACGGTCGCGGTGCGTCCTGGGGCACCCGTGCGCCAATCGTCGATCATCTGCTCGACGGCGGCCAATTGCCTGGCGAAGACGAAATCGAGGTCGGGTCGCAGGGCCGCATCTTCGGTGAGTGGAACAGGGTTGTTCGCCCAGGCACCATAGACCATGGCCGATGACACGACGACGATGTGTTCCACACCGTGCGCTTGGGCGAGCTCCAACATCGACGCAGCCCCGCTGGTCACGCTCTCTCCTCGCCTCGCGCGGGTGTCGTGGTCGCCGGCAGAGAGGTGCACGGCAATTGCAATGTGCCCGACCGATGTCGGGCCACCATCACCGGTTCTCGCGCCATCCAACGGCGACTGGGCCGACGGGACATCTGTGGCTACCGGCACGATCACGAAGTCGGTGAGGTTGGCCAGCCGGTTGACGACCCTTGCGCCGATATTGCTGTCGGCACCGGTCACCAACACCTGCGTCACTGCGAGGACGCTAACCGGTCCACACGCCGTAGCATCTCCTTCATGGCCGACGGCGACCCCGGCGACAATTCTCCCGCGAACAACCCGTTCGGTGGAATTCCCATGTTCGGAGATCTCGCGCGCGCTCTCTCGGGACAGGGTCCTTTGAACTGGGACGCAGCTCGGCAATTCGCGCAATTGGCAGCGACCGAAGGCGCGTCGGAATCGAACGTCGATCCCGCACTGCGGTTCGCTCTGGCCGATCTTGCGCGCATCGCCGAACCCCACGTGTTGGACATCACCGGGCAGGACGTCGGCGGCTACCAGATCGCAACCACGACCCCGGGGGCGTGGTCCCAACAAGCGCTCGACGCGTATCGCCCGCTGTTCACCGAGCTGGCCGTGTCGCTCGGCAAACGCCCTGCCGCTGCGCCCGGCGACGAGGACGACGACAACTCCGATCCGATGATGGCGATGATGGCCGGGCTCAGCCAGATGATGGCTCCGTCGATGCTCGGTATGGCGATCGGATCGATGATCGGTCGGCTCGGACGGCGCGCGTTCGGGCAGTACGATCTGCCGATCCCCCGGCCGGCGGCGAAGACCGTCTCGCTCGTTCCGGCCACCGTCGATGCCTTCGCCGAGGACTGGAGCCTTCCCCGCGATTCGATGCGGCTGTGGGTTCTCGTCCACGAACTGACAACGCATGCGGTGTTCTCGGTCGCCCACATCCGCGAAGGTCTCAGCGATCTCGTGCGCAAACACGTCGGCGCGTTCCAGCCCGATCCGGCCGCCGTTGCCGACAAGCTGAGCACGCTCGACATGGATTCCGACGATCCGATGCAGGCCCTACAGCGCACACTCGGCGACCCGGAGATCCTGCTCGGCGCGGTACGCAGTCCCGCCCAGGAGGCAATGCAACCGCGTCTCGACGCTGCGATGGCAGCCATCATCGGATACGTGGATCATGTCGTCGATGCTGTGACGACACGGCTGATCGGCGGCGACGCGCAGCGGATCAGCGAGGCTGTTCGCCGGCGCCGGATCGAGACATCCCCCGACGACGTTTTCGTCGAACGGCTGCTGGGCCTGCACCTCACCCGCCAGCAGGTCGAGCGCGGTCGCGTCTTCGTCACTGGCGTCGTCGAGCGCGGTGGCAACGCGGCGATCAACAAGCTCTTGGAACTGCCTGACTCGCTCCCCACGCCTGCCGAGATCGATGCTCCCGGCCTGTGGATGGCCCGCCTCGAGATCAACGGCGACCAGCAGCCCACAGACGAGAGCTGACCGGCGGCATCACGGTACGGGGGCTTGCACCGAGGCTTGCATGGTCCTGGCGAGCACACCGGGGTGATCATCGGTCATGCCCATTGCAGTTGCGAGGGTGTCGGTCGGCGCGACGACGCTGCCACCACTGCATCCTGCCATCGTCTGTCCACAACCGAGGAGCAGGAGCACCAGTCCTGCCGCAAAATTTCGGCGTTTCGCGGAACCGCTTCGCCGAACCGTCATCGGACCTCCAGGCTTGGTTGGCTACCGAAATTCTCCTCGCCGATCATGACGGTGGGACGTCTCTGTGGCCAACGTCGGGCCAACGTCAGGCGAACAGTTCGCATGGCTGCAGCCCGCCGTCGACCCTTGGCGACGTCCATTCACGGCGGACAGGCCGCCGAACGGTCGGACAACCGGACCTGTCAGTTGCGTTTGCGGCTCGGATCTCGCAGTGGTGCGCCCCGCAACGCACGGCTGACGGGGTCGTTCGGAAGACCTTGGGCCTCGGCCCGTGCCGACGCTTTCGGCGGTGGCAGAAGACGGTGCTTCGGCGCCGGCCCGTTGCCGATCTGCGGTGGTCGGTCGAATCCCTCGGTCGGGGTGGAACCCTCGCGCCGCGACTTTCGTCGCTCCACTTCGGCCGCCAGTTGCCGCCTGAGCCGCTTGCTGAACGGCTCGGGAATGCCCTTGCCGGCTTCCACCCGTTTGGTTCCGACGATGTATGAGACAACGGCAAAAAGGGCGATCAGACCGACGATCGCGAATCCGATCGGACCGTCTTTCTCGCTGACGGGATTGTAGATCACGGGGATGATTCCGCCGATCACCCAGGCCAGTTGGAACTTGGTCTCGAACTGCGCGAAGGCTCGTCCCTGGTTCGCATCAGGGGCGTCGCGCTGCACGATCGAATCGAACGCGAGGCGTCCGATTGCCGCGGAGAAGTTGACGGTGAGGGCGAGCAGGATGCCAGCGGGAACGCCACCGACGAACGCTGCACCGATACCCGCTGCCGCACACAGACCGAGCGCTGCCGTGAACATCAGTTCCTCGTGCAGGCTCTTGCGCAACAGAGGAGCAATGGCGTTGCCCATCATCACGCCGACGGTGACCATCCCAATTGCCAGACCGACGAGGAGCGAACCGGCCTCTTTGGTCTTCAGCCAGAAAGCAAGCAGGAAAAAGCAGAACCCGGAGGAGGCCCGCAAGAGGGCCATCGCGCTGGTCGCGAGAATGATCCCAGCTGACTTCAGTTCGACCTTCTCCTCCAGGCTGGCCTTCTTCGCGGCGACGACCTCGCTCGGCAGCTTCGTGGCGAACACGAAGGCGATGACGAACAGGATCGCCCCGGCGCACAACGCGCCCTCGACGCCGAACAGCAGCTTGCCGATGCCCGCGATCGCAGCTCCGACGAATCCGAAGACTCCCGAGATCAGACCGAGTTTCGAATTGGCTTCGACCAGGTCTGCCTCATTGCGGACGACCGACGGCACGAGCGCCGACTTGGAGATGCCCTGTGTCTTCTGCAGGACCAGCGCCGCGAACGCAATCGGATAGAGGAGCAGGATGTGGTCGACCTGAAAGGCCATCAGCAGCATCGTCAGAGCACGGGCGAGGGCGATGATCTGCATCAGCAAACGGCGTCCGCCGGCCATCCTGTCGATAGCCGGGCCGATCAACGGGGCGACAACGAGGAATGGAACGAAGGTGACCAGGAGGAACAACAGCACGCGTGGCCTGGCCTGCGTCGGACTCAGCCCGACGAACACCGTGAGGGCCAGGGCGAGCGCCAAGCACCCGTCGCCGGCGGCGCTGACGGCCTGCACGCGTGCCAGACGAGTGAACGCGGAGATGCGCACGGGCGGCGTCGGGGGGCGTGGTCGGCGTGGGCCGGGTTGCGAGCCTGCGGTGGCTCGACCCCTCGATGCCGACCCGGAGGAACGATCCGCCGACCGGTTGTTCGGCAGTGTTTCGTCGTCCGGATCGACGCGTCCTCGTGACGCCCGCGGCGGTTCCACCGGCCGTCGGTTCTGCGCTGGATACCGCACCGGGTCTCGAGTTCCTCGCTGCGGATCCTCGGTCACGCACGCATGCTAGGTGCAGGCCGTTCGTACTTGTAGCCAAGTCCACGGATCGTGACGATTCGCTCGGGTCGAGCTGGATCCGGCTCGATCTTGGCGCGGATCCGCTTGATGTGGACGTCCAGCGTCTTGGTGTCCCCGACATAGTCGATGCCCCATACACGGTCGATCAAGAGTTCACGGGGCAACACCCTGCCGACATTGCTGAGCAACAGGTGGAGCAACTCGAACTCCTTCAACGGCATGCTGACGACCTCGCCGTTGACCGTCACCAGATGCTCGTCCGAGTCGAGCGCAACATCTCCGACGACCAGTGAGGGGGCCGCACTCGGCCCCCCGGGAACACCCCCTGCCGCACCCGCTGTGACCATTCCTGCACGGCGCAGCAATGCGCGCAGTCTCGCAACGAGTTCACGAATGCGGTACGGCTTGGTGATGTAGTCATCAGCGCCCACCTCGAGGCCGACGACCACGTCGATCTCAGCGCTCTTGGCCGTCACCATGATGATCGGCACAGTCGATGTCTTGCGAATCTCACGGCACACGTCGATACCGGAAATGCGCGGCAGCATCAGGTCGAGCAGGATCACGTCGGGCTTGAGCTCGGCGAACATCTGCAGCGCCGTTGCGCCGTCGAGGGCCACTTCGACGCGGAAGCCCTCGCGATTCAGACCGACGGTCAGTGCTTCGATGAAGCTGTCCTCGTCTTCGACGATCAGGACGGTGGGAGTGGTCATCGCGCAGGACTCGTCTCGTGAGGCTTGATGTCGACCGGGCTCACCGGCGCCGGACGGTCGGGAATGTGCAAACGGAACGTCGAACCTTCGCCCTCGCGGGACTCGACGGTCACCGCGCCGCCATGATTGCTGGTCACGTGACGGACGATGGACAAGCCGAGGCCCGTTCCACCGGTGCCCCGCGCGCGGGCCCGGTCGACGCGGTAGAAGCGTTCGAAGATGCGGTCGAGGTCGTGAGTGGGAATACCGATGCCGCTGTCAGTCACGACGAACGTGACGCCGTCGTTGTCGGGGAACGCAGCGAGCGTCACGCGACCGCCGACTTCGCTGTACTTGACCGCGTTGTCGACGAGGTTGCCGAGCGCCGACGCCAACTGGACATGATCGGCACTGAGGACGAGATCCTTCGGAATCTCGCACACACGCACCTCGACCTTGCGTTGCTCAGCCGCATATGTGTTGCGCGAGGACGCCTCCGCGACGAGAGATGCAACGTTGCACGGCGCCAACACGAGCTCGCCGCTCAACTCGATCCTCGAGAGTTCGAGGAGGTCATCGATGATCTTGGCGACACGGTGGGCCTCGTTCACCGTCTTACCAGCCAAGCGGCTGATCACCGATGGGTCGGACTCGTCGATCAGGGTTTCTGCCAGGACAGCCAATGCTCCGATCGGTGTCTTCAATTCGTGACTGATGTTGGCGACGAAATCGGTCCGCACGGAGTCGACTCGCGAACGCTCCGTGATGTCCTCGATGGTCGCGACGGCACCGTTGACACCAAGCGGTTTGGCATGCACGATCACGAGCCGACGTGGCGGACCATACAGCTCGACAGTCTGCGAACGTTCCTCGCCGCGAACTGCTGCACGCAGGTGATGCTGCACTGCGGCCTGCACCAGGACCTCGCTGTGGGTGTTGCCACCGGCGTCGTCGGATGCACGATTGCGGACCACGATCTTGGCATCGGCGTCGGCGACGATGACTCCGATCGGCAGTGCGTCGAGCGCGGATTGGATGCGTGCGGACAGCAGCTCCAACTTCTCGTTCTGACGGCGACTGTCCGAATCCGTCTCGATGACCGGCGTCTCGACTCTCGTCGAGGCGCGACGGAACCACGCAGCGGCGAGAAAGGCCCCCGCAACAGCGCCGACCAGCAACCAGAGAATCGTCATTCGTCAGACGCTGCCGTGATCATGGTCGTGGTCGGCGCCGCCCCGCGAGCCGTCGTCGGGGGTCACATCCGGCTCGTCCGCCATGGGTGGCCGGACCGTTCGGCCGGTGTCATCGAGGCCGGCGCGGTAGCGTGCCGCGCCCTTGTGCTCGGGCATCCACCCCGTGACGACGTAACGGACGCGCTCGCCGATGTTGACCGCATGGTCGCCGATGCGCTCGTAGAAACGAGCGACCACTGCGAGCTGCACGGCCACCTGCAGATCGATGTTGCCAGCGGAGTGGCTCTCGAAGATGGCCTGCACGAATTGCTTCTGCAGCGCATCGAGGAAGTTGTCCATGTCGTCGATGGCGGCAGCCTTGGCCGCATCGTTCTCGACGAACGCCTCGATCGCAGCGATGTACAACTGCTGGGCCTGCTCGCCCATCCGGGTGATGATCCCGCGCAAGCTCGGGTCGAGTTGGTGGCCATAGATCCGACGCGCCGCCTTGCAGATGTTGCACACGAGATCGGCGGATCGCTCGACCTCGGCGATCATCCGGATCGCCGCAAGGATCTGACGAAGGTCGCCGGCGACAGGGGCCTGCAGCGCGAGGATCTGCACGCACCGGTCTTCGAGGTCGAGGGCCCGAGCATCGATCTCGTCGTCGCCGCTGATGATGTAGTCCGCCCCCTCGAGGTCGCCGGTCAACAAGATGTTGGTGGCCCGAGGAATTGCCTCCGTGACGAAGGCAGCGAGATGAACCAGTTCAGCCCGTACGTCGTCCAACTCGTGATGGAAAGTCTTGCGAAGCTCGTTCATCGTCATCCGAATCTCCCTGTCACGTACTGCTCGGTGCGCTCGTCGGCCGGCGTCGAGAACATTGTCTTGGTCATGCCGAATTCCACCAACGTGCCGGTGCGGTGATCGCTCGTCGGGTTGACCTCGGTGGTGAAGAATGCGGTCCTGTCGCTCACACGCGCCGCTTGCTGCATGTTGTGAGTCACGATCACGATCGTGTACTTCTGCTTCATCTCCTGCATCAGGTCCTCCACCCGGGCGGTCGCGATCGGGTCGAGGGCCGAGCACGGCTCGTCCATCAAGATCACCTCGGGCTCCACAGCGATGGCCCGCGCGATGCACAGGCGTTGCTGTTGACCGCCCGACAGGCCGAGACCCGACGATTTGAGCCGACCCTTGACCTCGTCCCAGAGGGCGGCGTTGCGCAAGGCCGATTCGACGATGCCATCGAGATCGACCTTGTTCTTGACACCACCGATGCGCGGCCCGTAGGCCACGTTGTCGTAGATGCTTTTCGGGAACGGGTTGGGTTTCTGGAACACCATGCCGATTCGCCGACGAACTTCCACGGCGTTGACCTGCGCGTCGTAGAGGTCGATCCCGTGGAAGTTGACAGTGCCCTCGACACGAGCGGTGTCGATCAGATCGTTCATCCTGTTGAAGCAACGCAGCACCGTGCTCTTGCCGCAACCGGAGGGCCCGATGAACGCCGTGATCTCGTGCTCGCGGATCGTCATGTTCACATCGCGGACTGCCCTGTGGGCCGCGTAATAGACATTCAGGTCTCGTGCCTCGAAGACATGGGGCACTTCGACGGACATCGGGTCGACTTTCTGAAGAGGGTGTTCAGCGGCTGGGCCCCGATCGATTGACCGAGAGGTAGTTTCGCAGCTTGTTCGATTGATGGCCGCAGAGTACGTCTCCAAGGTAACCGTGATCCTGACCGCAGGTGAACGGGACATGAACAGCAACCGAACTGACCATTTCGCCTGTCGTTCATCTGCGGTTCACCTCGGCAGCAGATCCCGTACATCTTGGGTCTTTACATTGCTGGGCGTCCGAAGCTCCGCGTGGAGCTCGACCCCGGGCAATGCCCCTGAACAACAATGGAGATCTACAGCGTGAACAGCTCAAAGAAGCGGACCATCGCCCTCAGCGGCTTTGTGGCCCTCTCACTCCTGGCCGCAGCATGCGGCAGTTCCAGCTCCACCAAGACAACATCCGCACCGACGACGGCTGCGGGAGTGACCACGACGGCTGTCTCCAGCAGCACGGCCGGATCAGCCACCACGGTCGTCGGCTCCAGCACGCCAACGACGTCCGCCACGTCCGGCGCACCCACGACGTCAACCGCGACGTCCCCCTCGACCGGTGGCTCGACGACGCCGATCGACTACGCGTCACTCAAGGGCTCGTTGACCGGTTCCGGCTCGACCTTCCAGAAGGCGTTCCTCGACGAGGCGATAGCCAATCTGGCCAAGACGGCATCGGGTCTGAGCATCCAGTACGGCGGCGGCGGTTCAGGCAAGGGCCGAACCGACCTGCAGACCAAGCTCGTCGACTACGCCGGCACCGACGGAACCGTCAAGGCCGCCGACGTGGCCAAATACACCGGTGGTGCGTTCGTCTACATTCCGACTGTGATCGCTCCGATCACGATGTCGTTCAACGTGAGCGGCGTCGACAAGCTCCAGCTCTCGCCAAAGACACTCGCCGGGATCTTCCAACTGACGATCACCAAGTGGAACGACCCGGCGATTGCCGCGGAGAATCCTGGCGTGACGCTGCCTGCGACCGCCATTGTCACGGTTCACCGCAGCGACGGTTCCGGCACCACGCAGAACTTCACCCAGTTCCTCGACCTCGCCCAGGGCAAGACTGCTGGTGGCGCTTGGACACTCGGAGCGTTCCAGGACCCCGGTGTCTGGCCGGCCGGTGGCCAGGCCGGTGACGGCAACGGCGGCGTCGCCCAGGTCATCAAGAGCACCGATGGAGCGATTGGATACGTGGACCTCAGCGATGCCAAGGCATCGGGACTGAAGTTCGCCTCGATCGAGAACAAGGCCGGCAAGTTCGTCGGCCCGACACTCGAGGCCACCTCGGCCGCGGCCGGGCACGTCACGGTCAAGGATGATCTGACCTTCTTCCTCGGCTGGGCGGACGGCGACACGTCATACCCGATCGCAGCTCAGACTTGGATCATCGTCTACACCAAGCAGGACAGCGCCGACAAGGCCGCAAACCTCCGCGGCTTCCTGACCTACCTACTCACCGAGGGCCAGACCCTCGCCCCGACGATCGACTACGCGCCGCTGCCCGCTGCGCTGGTTACCAAGGCATTGGCGAACGTCGCCAAGATCGGTTCCTGAACCCTGCCGGGTACTGGCATCAACAAGGCCCCTGACGACGAACCGGTCCCCCGCAACGGGGGTCCGGTTCTCGTCGTTTGCCGACAGGTCCACTGTCGACGACAACGGAAAGATGCACATGGCACTCACCATCACTGATCTGAAATCGAAGCGGCAGATTGCCGACAAGACGTTCCGCATCGCTGTCCTGCTCGGCGGGGTCGCGATTCTGGTGATCCTCGGATTGATCGCTTACACGATCACCAACCGGTCCACTGGCGCGTTCAAGGTGGCCGGCCTCAAGTTCTTCACCGGGCAGACCTTTGTCCCGAATGCAACGCCACCCGTCCTCGGCGCTCTCAAATTCATCTTCGGCACCGCCCTCACCTCGGTCATCGCGATCGTCCTCGCCGTGCCGATCAGCCTCGGCCTGGCCTTGTTCACCACCCAGGTCGCGCCACCGTGGCTGAAACGACCACTTGTCGCGATCACCGACCTGGTGGCCGTCGTGCCCTCGGTCGTCTTCGGCCTCTGGGGTGTCATCTACCTGGCCCCCAAGATCACCACGCTCTACAAGCACCTCAGCAGCTTCTTCCACGGCGTGCCGGTGTTCGGCAACATCTTCGGTGCAGTCGGATCAGGCCGATCGTTCATGACTGCCGGTCTGATCTTGGCCGTGATGGTCACGCCGATCATCACATCCATCGCTCGCGAGGTGATCGAGACGTGCCCTCAGACCGACCGCGACGGCGCCCTTGCGCTCGGCGCCACACGGTGGGAGATGATCACGGGCGCTGTTCTGCCGCACTCGATCGGCGGCATCGTCGGTGCCGTGATGCTCGGCCTCGGCCGGGCGATGGGCGAGACCATCGCCGCTGCCCTCGTCATTGGTTCATCGGCGGCGATCACTGCCAACGTTTTCTCCGCCGGAGACTCACTGCCTGCGGTGATCGCCTTTCAGTGGGGCGAGGCGAACGACACGGCCAAGAGCGCCCTCATTGCAATGGGCCTGACGCTGTTCGTGATGACGTTGGTCGTCAACTTCGCCGCCACCGCCGTGGTCAGCCGGTCGACGAAGAGACTGCAGGGTGCGTCATGACCGATGTGATCGACGACATCGCCGAACCGGTCCCCTCGGCTGAATTGTTGGAAGACCTGGTCGGTGTCAGCGGCCGGCGGCGGACCAAGAACCTGGTCATGACCATGCTGATGGCCGCGTCGGTCACGGTCATCATCGTGGTGCTCGCCTTCGTCCTTCTGACGGTGATCGGCAAGGGCTGGTCCATCGTCCACAGCCAATTCCCGCACTGGTTCACCGACGACATTCCCGCGACGGCGCGTCGTGTCGGCCCCGGCATGAAGGCTGCGATCGTCGGAACGATCATTACCACCGCAACAGCAACGGTCATCGCAATTCCACTCGGCATCGCTGGCGCGGTGTACCTCAACGAATACGGCAAGAACAGCCTCTTCGCCCGGATCCTGAGGTTCTTCACCAGCGTGATGGCCGGCGTTCCATCGATCGTGATGGGCCTGTTCATCTACGTGTTCTGGGTTCTTCCCCGCCATCAGGCAGGACTGACAGGCCTCGCCGGAGCGTTCGCCCTGGCCTGTCTGATGCTGCCGATCATCGTCCGTGCCACCGAGGAAATGCTCCGGCTGGTGCCGCAGAACCTACGCGATGCGAGCTATGCACTCGGCGGCACCAAGAGTCGCACGACGTTGACCGTCGTCATTCCCAAGGCGTCGCCCGGCATCATCAGCGGCTGCCTGCTCGCGGTGGCCAGAGCAGCAGGTGAAACCGCCCCGTTGATCTTCACCATCGCCGTCGGCGCCGCTGCCGTGCACACAACCAACTACAACGTCTTCAGTGGCCCGAACACGGCGCTCTCGCTGCAGATCTACGCCAATGCAAAAGAAACGTTCGCGGGAGCACAAGAACGTGCGTGGGGTTCCGCGCTGACGTTGATCGCGCTCGCATTCCTGTTTACGATCGGGGCACGGATCCTGTCCGCCCGACTGTCCAAGAGGACCCAATGAGCAGCGCTTCACCCCGAGAGGCCCGGCGATGACCGAGACATTGACGACGCGACCACACGTCGGATCAGCGAGCACGGCCCACGGCGTGGCCGGCGCGTCGACCGCCACGAATGGCGGTCCGAGACCGAGTTTGGTCTTCGATGTCCGCGACCTAGCCGTCTACTACGGCGCGTTCAAGGCCGTTGGAGAGGTCAACCTGAAGATCCAGCCCAATGAGATCACCGCGTTCATCGGGCCATCTGGCTGCGGGAAGAGCACGGTTCTGCGGTGCTTCAACCGGATGAACGACACGATCAAGGGCGCCCGGGTCGAAGGCATCGTCAACTACCGCGGCATCGACCTCTACGGTCCCAACGTGTCTGCCAATCAGGTTCGCAAACACGTCGGCATGGTGTTTCAGAAGCCGAATCCATTCCCGAAAAGCATTTACGAGAACGTCGCCTACGGTCCGCGACTCGCCGGCATCCGCAACAAAGGCGAACTGGATGCGATCGTCGAGACGTCGCTTCGTGGCTCGGCATTGTGGGAGGAAGTCAAAGACCGGCTGAAGTCGTCGGCACTGGGACTGTCCGGCGGCCAGCAACAACGGCTGTGCATCGGCCGTGCCCTCGCGGTTCAACCCGACGTGATCCTGATGGACGAGCCCTGCTCGGCTCTCGACCCCATCGCGACAGCGCGCATCGAAGACCTGATGCAAGAGTTGAAGGCGACGAACACGATCATCATCGTCACGCACAGCATGCAGCAGGCCGCTCGCGTCAGCGACCGCACCGCGTTCTTCACCACGGAGGTCAACGAAACCAGCGACCGCCGCACGGGCGTGCTGGTCGAATTCGACCGCACCGACCGGATGTTCGCAAACCCGAGCGACAACCGGACAGAGGCCTACGTCACCGGCCGCTTCGGCTGATTCGTGCCGACCGTTCGGCCGACCGTTCGACCGACCGTTCGACCCACGATGTCAGCACCCTGCCCCCGCCACCTGCGACGCTGAGCCGACCCTGCTGACAGCGTCACCACCCGGGCTGACACGACCCTGCTGACAGCGTCACCACCCGGGCTGACACGACCCGGGTACGACACCCCTACGCCATGATCGGGCCATGGGCAAGCGCCACACACTGGCCGACGGATTCAGTGACGACGAGATCGAGGTCTTGGTCGCACGCAACAAGCGCGGTCGCGCGGGTCGATGCGTTCTTCCCGGATGCTCTGATCGTCGACCTCACAGAACACGGCACGCACTCGAGCCGCCAGGCCCGTCAACGCGACGAGCAGCGCCGCACCGGACTCACCCGGCGCGGCAACCGGGTGATCACGTTCACGCACCAAGACCTGCGCGACCGGCCGGCATCGATCGCGTCTCAGCTCGTTGCGGCTGTCCGGATGTCGAGCGCTGCGTGATCAGCCCACGCTGTCAGCACGCTGTGGCGGCCACCTGCGGTTGTGAGCCGAGTGTGATGACAGCGTCGTGCCATGTTGGCAATCGGTCAGCGCTTTTGCTTCGCCGACACCCAGTGGTACATGCGCTCCTGGCTGTTCGGCTCGAATGCGTCGAGCGGACCGACGCGCAGCCAGGTGTCATCCGGCTGCAGATCGAACGCCACGATGTCGTCGGCCAATTGGAACTCGAGTGCCTGATCGAGCCAGGCCTGGTGCTTCGGGTGAGCAACGGGCACAAGGGTCTCCACGCGCCGGTCGAGGTTGCGAGGCATCAGATCGGCCGAACCGATCAGGAAATGTGGCGTCGCCGGATGACCACCCGCGACCTCGGCACCGTTGGCAAAGCGGTAGATCCGCGAATGTTCGAGATACCGACCGAGCACGCTCCGGACGCGGATGTTCTCGGACAACCCTTCGACACCGGCGCGCAGGCAGCAAATGCCGCGAACCAGCAGGTCGATCGAGACGCCGGCTGCACTGGCGGCATAGAGGGCATCGATCATCTCGGGGTCGCCGATCGAATTGGTCTTGATCGTGATCGACCCCTGTTCGCCGTGACGGGCCTCGTTGGCGATCAACTCGAGCAGACGTGGACGCAGGTAGTGGGGGGCGACGATCAGCGACTTGTATTCGTTGTCGCGGCTGTATCCGGTGAGATGGTTGAACAACTGCGTGGCGTCCTCGCCGATCGCCGGGTCACAGGTGATGTAACCGAGGTCTTCGTAGAGCCGAGCGGTACGCGAGTTGTAGTTGCCCGTACCGAGGTGCACATAGCGCCGCAGGCCGTCGCTGTCGGACCTGACGACGAGTACGCATTTGGCGTGGGTCTTCAGACCGACCACGCCGTAGACGACGTGCACACCGGCGCGCTCCAGCGTCTTGGCCCATGTCACGTTGGTGGCCTCGTCGAAGCGGGCCTTGAGCTCGACCAATACGGCCACCTGGACCCCACGTTCGGCGGCGCGGATCAGGCTGCGTGCAATCGGGCTGTCGCCCGACGTGCGATACAGCGTCATCTTGATCGATTGCACTCGAGGATCAGATGCCGCCTCGGAGAGGAATGCCTCGGCCGAACTGGCGAACGACTCGTACGGATGGTGAACCAGCAGGGCGCGTTCGCGGATCACCGAGAACAAGCTGCGGCCGGCGTCATCGGCGGTCACGATGCGGCCTGCAGTGACCGGCGGCCAGGGCGTGTCCTTCAAGGCAGGGCGTTCCAGCGCCTGCAGGGCGAACAAACAGGTCAGATCGAGAAGTTCGTGATGGACAGTCACCGCATCGCGTTCGAGTTCGAGCTCGCGGAGCAACAGCTCGAGCATCTCCGGGCTCATCGACGCGTCGATCTCGAGCCGGACAGCGCGTCCGAAACGACGGCGGCGCAACTCCAACTCGACGGCGACGAGGAGGTCGTCGGCATCTTCGTCCTCCACCGTCAGATCGGCGTTGCGGGTGATCCGGAATGCGGCGACCTCTTCAACTTCCATCCCGACGAACAGCGACTGGAGATGAGCGGTGATGACCTGCTCGAGTGGGACGAACCGCTCGCCACCGGGAAGTGCCATCAGGCGAGGCAGGATCGACGGCACCTTGAGGCGGGCAAAGCGCCGCTCGCCGGTGTTCGGGTCCGAGACCATCGCAGCAAGGCTGAGCGCCAGGTTGGAAATGTACGGGAACGGATGCGCCGGGTCGACCGCGAGCGGGGTCAGCACCGGGAAGATTCGTTGCTGGAAAATGTCGACGACGTACGCGCGCTCGTCCGGCAGCAGGTCGTCCCACCCGACGATCTCGATGTTCTCCTTGGCCATCATCGGCCGCAACTCGTTGGCGACGATGTCTTCTTCGATGTCGATCAGTTCACGAACGACCGTGCCGATCTCGGCCAGCAACTGGGCCGGCGTTCGGCCGTCGTCGCCGGCCATCGTTAGGTCGGCAGCGACTTGATCATGCAGTGCAGCGACCCGGACTTGGAAGAACTCGTCGAGGTTCGATGAGAAGATCGCGATGAACTTCACTCGTTCGAGCAGCGGGATGCCCTGCTCGGCGGCGAGGGACAGCACCCGACGGTTGAAGTCGAGCCAACTCAGCTCACGGTTGAGATGTCGCTCGTCTACCACCTGCGCAGATTACCGTCGCCGCCCACCGACGCACGATGTCCGACCCTGTCGTTCACCTCGCATCGACGACGTGTTCACCTGGCGATTCGGTCACCGCGGTGGTGGGGGTGATGGGGGGACTGGAATGATGCCAGATCAGTCTTCGTCGATCAGGCCGAGATCCCACTCGATCGAAATGGCCTCGCGCTCGGCGTCGCGAACGATACGTTCCCGATTGCGCCGGAATTGCGGGTCGTCACGGGGCAGCAAGACCAGGCGCGCCAGCACGCGGGCTCGGAATTCGTCCAGCACCGTACGGTCTCCGTAATCGCCGTAGACCTCCCAATGCGGTGACACGGGACCGAGATAGACAATCCGAGCATGGGCTCGCGGCTGAACGTTGACATCGGTCATCAGTGAACTCCTCGCGGACGAATGCACGATTGTAGCGCTCAGTGACCAACTTCGCCGGCCGCAGCAGTGGTGA
>JAYTOM010000454.1:0-4734 GCA_043747765.1 Actinomycetota bacterium | reverse complement strand
GTATCCGACGTCGGAGGCGAGATGGCCATTGGCGAGTCGTTCGTGACCGCTGACGGGGAAATGATACGCCCGTTGGCCACTGCCTCAAGTTGGTGGGGTGGGTTGCCGATGGACTGATGTGCCGACGATGGCGGCTTCTGTGGAATCGCTGCACGATGTGCTTCGGTTCGGCGGGTTACGCAGCGTGTATCAGCCGATCGTGGATCTCGATGGTGGAGGTGTCGTTGGATTTGAGGCGTTGATCAGAGGTCCGGCGGGCTCGGGTCTGGAGCGACCCGATCAGCTGTTCGCGGCTGCCAAGCAAGCTGAACTTGTCAACGAGCTTGACTGGGAATGTCGGGCGACGGCTCTGCAGGGTGCCCTCGACTTCGGGTTGGGCACGTCGATTCCTCTGTTCATCAATGTTGAGCCGGCGGCGCTGTCGACACCTCGACCGTCCCGCATGGATGCGGTGTTCGAAGCGGCGCAGGAACGGCTGAACGTCTTCGTGGAATTCACCGAGCGGAGCTTGTTGGCTGACCCGGCACTGGTGTTGACTTCGCTCGCGAGGGTACGTTCGCTTGGTTTCGGTGTGGCGCTTGATGACGTCGGTGCTGATCCAGCCTCGCTGGCCCTCCTTCCGTTCATGGAACCGGACGTGATCAAGCTAGATCTTCATCTGGTTCAGCAGCATGCTGATCGCGAGATCGCTGCGATCGTGACGGCAGTGCGTGCCGACGTTGAGCGTCGAGGCGCACTGATTCTCGCTGAAGGGATCGAAACCGACGTTCATCTCGATCGTGCACGGGTGTGCGGCGCAACTCTTGGTCAGGGTTGGATGTTCGGTCGGCCAGCACCGCTTCAGCGAGTTGAGCGAGTTGCAGCAACGCACATCGGCCACACATGCGCAACCTCCACGCCACTGACACCTTGGGAGTTGGTGGCTGATTGGCCGACGAGGCGAACGACGAGCAAGGAGCTGCTGATACCGATGAGCCATCATTTGGAGCAGTACGGACTCGGTCAGACGGAGCCAACGGTGTTGATCAGTGCTTTTCAGCACGGTCGCCATTTCACGCGAGCGACGGCCGCCAGGTACGGGCGAATGGTCGGCAGCTGCACCTTGATCGGAGCGGTGGCGCGAGATCTCGACATCTCGGTACCTGGGGTAATCCAGGGAGGAATCGCCGCAGGGCACCCTCTGGAGCGCGAGTGGACCGTGACCGTTGTCGGTCCGCACTACGCGGGAGCGTTGATTGCACGCGAGCGGCCTGGGCAAGGGCTGGACAGTGACCAGATCTTCGACTACGTCATTACTCACGACCGCGCAGTGGTGACGGCGGCAGCGCGGTCACTGATGCAATATCTGCAACCTTCCTGATGCGGCAAGCGGCCGTGGGCAGCGCCCACGACTTCACGTTCGTCGACAGACAGGCGGAGCGTGCCACGAAACTGTCGGCGTTGATCGCCCGCGGTGGTTGAGAAGGCGAGTTTGTCGTGGCGACGCCGAGGGCGGGGATGTGGTCAGGGCAATCGCCGCACATTGGTAGGAAGCCAGGCCTGCACCCCTGACAGCTTCGGACCACCGTCGAACGCTTCTCCGCCGTTGATCTCGATGCCACCCCGCCGCACTGGCGGCGAAGACCCAATTCCCTCCGTCGCCGTCCACCTCGTGGGACGCGGAGCTGAGAGTGTCAGTTCAAAAGGATCGGGTTGGTTGGGCGGGTACGGTGCAAGGTTGGTGACTGACCGTGCTGCACGTACTCGACCGTGGTCGGCCATTGTGGCCTGGTGTTGTTCGTTGTTCTTGTTTGCCGGTGACTGTCGGGTGCAGAAATGAGTCGTGTGGAGGATGCGGCTCGTTTGGCTGCTGTTCGGGCGACGGGATTGTTGGACACGGGGCCGGAGGAGGCGTTTGATCGGCTTGCCCGGCTCGCCGGGTCGTTGCTGTCGGTCCCGTACGCGTTCGTGACGGTGGTCGATGAAACGCGATCGTTTTGGAAGAGCAGCATCGGGATCGAGGCGCCAGACCGGCAGATCCCTCTCGGCGAATCGCTGTGTTTACATGTGATCGAAGCGGACGGGCCGGTGATTGTCACAGACGCACGGCTGTATGACCTGGCCCGTTCGAATCCGTTGATCGAGTCTTTGCACGTGGCGGCGTGGGCCAGCTATCCGCTGAGATCGATTGACGGCCACGTGCTCGGCGCGTTCTGTGTGCTGGATACCGTGGTCAGGGACTGGTCGGTGCGTGAATTGGAGACGGTGTCGTCGTTGGCGTCAGCGGTCGAGAGCGAGATCCGGTTACGGGTGATTGTCAACGAGTCGGCGTCATCTGCGCGTCAACTCTTGTACGAGATGGAAGTCCGCCAGAATTTGGCGTCGCTGGCCGGGGCGTTGGTCGCTGCTGGATCGACCGATGATGTCTCGTCGGTGATTACTGGCTTGGGTGGGGTCGTGTTGGGAGCCGAGTTCGCGCTTGTCGCGTTGTTGGATGCCGAGCGGCGGTCGCTGCGGATCCACACCCCGGACACCTTGGATCCGGCGATGGCCGCAAAATATGTGATCGTGTCGTTGAGCGATGTCACACCGCTCGGCGACGCAGTCCATTTCTTGAAGCCGGTGGTGCTCGGCGACTACGCCGCTCATGTCCCCCGCTACGAACACCTTGTCGCTGACGCAAAAGCCACCGGTCTAGTGTCGACCGCCGCATGGCCGTTGATCCGTTCCGACGGTGTTGTCGTTGGAGCGCTCGGTGTTGGTTGGTCACATCCAACTATGTTCACGAACGCTGAGCTGGCGATGTTGGACACCGTGGCGTCGATGTCAGCGCAGGCGATCGAACGTGCACAGCTCGGCGATCTTCGCGACGAGTTGATCAAGTCGCTGCAACGCCAACTGCTGCCCAACGTCCAACATGTTGCTGGCCTGGAGACCGCTGTCAGGTATCTGCCGGCGACATACGGGATCGGGTTCGGTGGCGATTGGTACGACACGATCGTGCTCGGCGACGGACGATCCGCGTTCGTGATCGGCGACATCGCCGGTCACGGGATCGAGGCTGCGGCACGAATGGCCCAAGTCCGTGGTGCAATCAACGCGTTGACCCGTCTGCACGCCAATGATCTGCCATCGGTGTTCGACGATGCCGAGGAGATCCTCGGTCATCTCGACGACCTGTACATCGCCACGCTCGCCGTGTTCGTGATCGACCTGGCCACGTCGACGATCACCTACGTGTCCGCCGGCCATCCTCCCGCCGTCGTGATAAAGGCCGACGGAACCTGTACGACATTGGAAGGCGGCCGGCGACCGGTGTTGGGCCAAGGAGGACCACGACCCCTGGTCGGCACGACCAGGTTCGAACCAGGAACGGTGCTGATCGCGTACACCGACGGGCTCATCGAACGTCGCACCGAATCAATCGATGTCGGACTTGACCGCCTCCGCGAAATCGTACGCCAAGCAACTCTTCGTGGTCGACTCGACCCCGAAACACTCGTCGACGAGTTGGTCAGCTCACTGCTCACCGACAACATCGCCAACGACGACGTCGCAGTCCTCGTCGTCCGCAACACGACCTGAACCGATGGCCCACCCCAAACCCACAACACGAGTGCGAAGCCGCTTGCCGGAGCAGGTATCAAACGGCACTCGAACGGGTGTAATAACTCCCCAGAAAGTTTGGCCTGAGCGATTGCGTCTTCGACGCAGCGACGACATACTTCGTGTCGCTCACCGTCCCGAAAACCCTTGACTGCCCGTTCCTGTCAGGCGCGACAAGCGACTCCACATAGCAGACCCCATCTTCGGACACCAGGCCGTGATGTCCGAAGGCGACCGGATCAAAGTGATCCTCGAAGCACACGGTGACACCATGCAAGTGGCCGCATGCATCAGCGCCAAGCTGGCCGACACCAACAACCATCGCCTCGTCTTTACAGGAACCCCTCGGCGTCGACATTCCCGATCTCGTCAAACTGCCTGCGACAATCCAACAGCAATGCAAATAGACAGATCAACGGGCACGACTTTGCCTCGAGCGTGATCATGTGGCCTGCGCGGCCAGGCGGCACACGACGGCCGCGCACGGTCCTGGAGATCTCGATCATCGACCATTCCGGCCATTGGCGGACGTCGTTCACCGAGACGTCGGGCAGCCTGACAAGCAGCACGCACATGCGCGTAGGATCAGGCGGCTCTGTTGCGTTGTTGGATGACGGCTGGTGGGCGAGGCTGGCGGGATGAGAAGATCTCGTCGAGTTCGACCGTGCGTGGCCGAGTTGTCGGCGTTCGCAGGGTTCCAGTTTTCCCTCCGGAAGTGATCGTGCTGGCGGTGCGCTGGTACTTGCGCTTCGTGCTGTCACCAGCGAAGGTGAAAGAGGGCACGGCCCGCCCTGACCGGGACGGCCAGTTCCGTTACCTGCACGGCCTCGCCGCCGAGTTCACGACCGCGGTTGATCCGGTGATCAGTGTTGACACCAAAAGGAAAGAGATGGTCGGCGAGTACGCCAACGGCGGTGTCGAATGGCAACCTGGCGGTCGACCCGTACGGGTCAACGTGCATGACTTCGTCGACCCAGAGTTGGGTCGGGCGATCCCGTACGGGATCGACGACGAAACCAACAACGAGGGCTGGGTCTCGGTTGGCGATGTCGCCGACACCGCCGAGTTCGCGGTCAACGCGATCCGCTCATGGTGGAACCTGATGGGCCGCACCCGTTTCCCTGACGCGACCCGACTGTTGATCACCGC